>NZ_CP181244.1:639417-959126 GCF_047837985.1 Neisseria sp. CCUG12390 | reverse complement strand
TAACGTGAATAATCGTTTTTACCCCCTCCCTCTCCTCGTGCAATTTTTTTTAATAAGCCATCTGGGTTACTAACGAACTTCATCTGAGAAGTAGAAAGTTCTTTCCCATCTAATAATTCAACAATATCGACTGTTGTATTATTTTTTCCATAGTGCGCTAAATCTTCACTACGCATAAAACGATTAGAATTATTATCAATAATCGCCTGTGCATTACGCTTGGAAACACTTGCAACTTCAGCAGAAAAACCTGCTTGTTGCTTAATATTTTTTTCAGAATTAACTGTATAATCCGCTATTCTCAGCAAGCTACGGTCAAATTTCTGCCCGGTTTCATAGTCAATACCGCGTAACCCTTTTAAAAACTCTGCTCCTGCCGAACCATGACGATAAACAGTTTCATACAGACCACCTGCAATTGCTGCATCTCTTAAATTTTCTGTTTTTTTTGTCATTTTTATCCTTACTTTTTAAATTTCAAAATCTTTCAGATGGCTTCTGCTTAATTCCAACATTCAATGCTTTTTCTCCAAATACCTAAATAAAAACAGTATGAATAGGAATCCTAGTTTAATCAGTTTATACATAAATTTACCTCATACCTTATCCGCCAAATACGTTTTCAGACGGCCTATCACTTTCTCCTGCAAGTCCTCCGGACTGATAATCCGCAAATGCGGTATCCAGTATTGAACGGTCGGGATAATGTCCATCTCGTGAACATCGTTGCATACCAGCAGCAGGCCGCCGTTTTCGAGGTGGCGCAGGGTTTCCTGATTGGGCAGGATTTTCCGGCGTGTGAAATAGTGGACTGCGGCAGGGGCAACCTGTATCACGACTTCGGCGAGCTGGTTGCCGTGGGAAATGCTGTCGTTTTCCTGTATGCGCTGCTTCAGGGCTTCGTCGGCTTGGAAGCTTTGTTCTTGCCCGCTGATACTGCTCATTTGGGTAAAGCAAAAGGTTTTTTCTTTGCGGCCGTTGCAGTCGATGCCTACGGTGTACCAAATGCCGTTGCGGTTGACTAAGGCGTAAGGTTCCAGGGTGTAGTATTTTCGGCTGCCGTCGGATTTTTCGTAGTGGAATTCGATGATGCGGTTGTGTTCGACGGCTTGGCGGATTTTGTTGAAATCGTCGCGCCGGTCTTTTACGTTTTCGTAGGAAAGGCCTTTGATCTGTATGCTTTGGGCGAGTTGCTCGTGAAAGAAGCTGCGGTCGATTTGGGGCAGCAGGTCTTGTATGCTGCAGAATCGGGCGAAGCGTTCGATGTCTTGGGTGGTGAGCCAGCCGAGTTTGGCGGTGTCGAGACGGTAATAGCGGCGGCCTTGTTCGTCCCATTCGAGAAAGCCGAGGCGTTCGTTCAGGTCGCGCTGTATGGTGCGGATGTCGATGGCGAATTCTTCGGCGAGCCGGTGCACGTCGAGGCGTTCGCCGCTGTTGAGGCGGCGCAGGATTTGGGTAAGGCGGTGGGCGAGCTTTTCGTGTCTGCTGCTCATGGTTTCCCCTTGGTTTGGTAAGGTTTTCGCTGTGATTATAGGAAACGAAGCTGCGCGGTTATGTCGCGTCTGATTTTTTACTTCGTTATTTTTTGTGAAATTATACATTAGGGATGAAAATTTTTGAATATTTTATTCTTACATAAGAATTCTTAGCTGTTCTTTTGGCCGTCTGAATGTTGGATAGTGCTTTTTTTGTTTCAGACGGCCTTTATCGTGAAATCAACCATCAATCAAACCATCGGTCATGCTGTTGCCAAACACCGTAAGGCGGCGGGTTTGACGCAGGCGCAATTGGCGGAACGCTTGAATTTGAGTTTGGACGCGGTGTCGCGTTTGGAACGCGGCCATATTGCGCTGACTGTGGCGCGTTTGGTGGAATTGGCGGCAATTTTTGAATGCGACACAATAGATTTGCTGCAAGACGGCAGCACGCGTGTGCGTGATCAGGCGGTGCAGCTCGAACGGCTGCTGGCGCAATTGGATGAAACGGAACGGGTGGATTTGTTGAAACTGATTGATAAGATGATTGAATGGAAACGGAAATAGGCAAACAGGCCGTCTGAAAATTTTCAGACGGCCTTGGTTTTCCGCGGGCAAATAAGTTTTCTTTTTTGACAGGCTGGAACGGAAACGCGGAAATTATGCGGATATGGCTTTTCTGTTTTCACGCAGATTCAAACGAAGAAGCCGCGTGATGTCAAAGGCCGTCTGAAAAATAAACTTGTTTTTCAGACAGCCTTGGTTTCTATTCAATCTTGCTTCTGCATTTTCAGCCAAAACAGACGGCGGCAGTTGTCGCCGAAGCGTTTGCGTTCGGGTGTGATTTTTCCGTGTGGCGGATGCTGCAAAACCTGATAGCTGATTTCGCAGGGTAAACACGCGGATTCCCCGAGGGAGAAATCGAAATTGCCTTCGTCCTGCTCCAAGGCGTAGCGCAATACTGTGCCGTCGGCGAAACGGTACACGGTTTCGGCTGTCAGGCCGTCTGAAAGGTTTTCAGACGGCGTATCGCTTTTGGAAACCAGCTCTGCGCCGCCTAATCCGTGGGCGGCGCGGACATAGCGGCCCAATGGAAATTCCATGATTATTCTGCCTCTTCAATCCATGCCTGCTGCACGGCTTCGAGAATGCGCTCGCCGCAACGTGCGGGGTCGTCATCAAAGTTGGGCAAGGCCATAATCAAATCGCGCAAGTGGGTGAAGCGGATGGTTTTCGGGTCGATGTCGCCGTGCAGGTCGTAAAGTTCTTCGGCGATGCGTTGGGTATCGGTCCATTTCATATTGTGTCCTTTCGGTGATTGGTGTGGTTTTGAAACAGTATGGCAAACTCAAAACGGTAGGCTGTAGCGAGATGACATACACGTTTTTACACTTTCTGATGCAACTAAACCGCTAAAATCCGTTCTTAAGCCTGTTGTCATGCAGTAAAAGGATTTCTTGATGAATAATAACTTGAATGCCAAACTTTCCAAGTTGGTTTACACACCCATGTCCGATACTGAAGACGGTATCTCAGAAGCCGCAAGCTTTGACCGCTTCATTCTGCTGATTCGCCGAATCTACCAGATGCTCGACGAACAGAACGGCCTGACTCAGGTCACTTTGCGCATCCGCAGCGGCCAGAAGCAAGGCTTGGTGACATTGGATGCGGCTGCGCCTCAAACCGATTCCGCCACATTGCGTTTGAAACGCTGGAGCGTGTATTCGGGTATCGCCAAGCATTTGGCCGGCTGCAACGATTTGTCTGTGACTCTGCAGGATACCGTCATTGCGGATTCTGCGGAAAAAGAGAGCTGCGCCGAGGCCATCGACGGGATAATCGCCCGATTCGGTCTGACGGAGAAAGCCGCGTCCGAACCGGCGTTGCAAACCCCGCCGGCCGAAACTGGAGCGACGGAAGCAGATGAAGCAGAGCCGTCTAAAAAAAGCATCCGGAGCATCATTGCCTATCGCGGAAAAAGTCTGAACCGGATTGGTACGCAAGCCAAAACGGAAACGTACAAATCCGCCCCTGCCGGCAATTCGCTCCGCGTTTCCCGTCTCAGCTTCGGCGGTTACAAACAAAAATAAGTTTTCACCGTATGATTCAAGCGGTACGGATTAAGGCCGTCTGAAACCGGATATTACGGTTTCAGACGGCCTTGTCGTCAATGGTCTTCGCGTGCGTGGTTGATGGTGTATTTCGGAATTTCCACCACCAAATCTTCATCGGCCACCACCGCCTGACAGCTCAAACGCGAATCGGCTTCCAAGCCCCATGCCTGATCCAGCAGGTCTTCCTCGATTTCGGTCGGCTCTTCCAAACTGTCGAAACCTTTGCGGATAATGACGTGGCAGGTGGTACACGCGCAGGATTTTTCGCAGGCGTGGTCGACTTCGATGTCGTGATCCAGCAAAACGTCCAATACGGTTTTGCCTTGCGGTGCGTTGTCGATAACGGCACCTTCGGGACACAGGGTTGCGTGCGGTAATACGGTAATTTTCGGCATTTTATCTTCTCGTTGATGTCAATGGTTTGTGTCGGGCATATGTAACACAATGCCTTTTTGTTTTAAATTTTCCAAGCATTCCAGCAGATAATCCGCATCATGCTCGGGGTATCGGGTTGTCGGCCGGTAACGGCGTCTGCACCGCGTAAGGCGGCTCGGTTTTGCCGCGGTACAGCGGGTCGGACCACGCTTCGTCAGGCCGGTAGCCGCGCCGGTGCATTTCCTGCATCACCAGCACATGATACTGAAAAAGCTTGTACGGCGGATGGGTAAACACATAATCCACCGTCGCATGAGGCCGCCCCCAACCCGCACCGCGCAAAGCGGCGCATTCGCGGTGTTGCCCCAAAAGCTGTTGGCGCAGCAGTCGGGGAATCAGGGATTCGTGCCACAGACGCATGGTTTTCTTTTACCGGCTTTCAGACGGCCTGATGCGGCGGAATCACGATTCCGTCAACTTTTCCGGCCAGAAACTGCAAATATTTTCCGTCTTCGCCGTCCCACAAATATTCGTCGCCCAGCTCATAGGCGGTCTGCAGGGCTTCGAGCGCGGTTTGTTCGTCGCCTAATTCCAACCGGCTTTGCCCCAAACGCAGATAGATAAACGGATTATCGACCGCATTGATGTTCGCCAGCGCAGCGGTCAAATCCTTCACGGCCTGATGAAATTTGCCGTTCAGAAAATTCACGTCGCCCATCGCCACCAAAATCCACGTCGCCGCTTCCCATTGTTCTTTCGGCTCGGGCAAAAGTTTCCATGCTTCTTTGTATTGCTTCAGGGCTTCGCTGAATTGCCCGTTGTCGGCCAACTCATCGCCTTGGTCACACAATGCGTTGATTTTTTGGTATAGGTCTTGATTCAAGGATTCCATATAGGCTTTCTTTTTTTCAGACGGCCTCAATCCAATTGATGCCGTCTGAAGCTGCTTAAATATTATCCACACTCTGCCCCGTCAGCGCGCGCTGGATATTGCGGTTCATGCGCTTGGCGGCGAAACCGTCGGTGCTGTGGCTCAAAGCGGTAACGGCGGCACGAATCTCATCGGCGTTGCCGTCTTTCAGACGGCCTTGCAGCGTGTCGATGTCTGCCTGAATGGTCGCCAATTCTTCGGCATCGAGCAAATCGCTGTCGAGTTCGAGCGCGGCCTGAATCGCATCCGTCAGGCTTTCCGCCTCGACCACCGCTTCGGCGCGCGCGCGCGCGGCCATGTCTTCGGCGGCATTGCTCATGCCGTCTTTAAGCATTTGCGTAATCACTTCGTCATCAAGGCCGTATGAAGGCTTCACTTCGATTTGCGCGCTCACACCGGTGGTTTGCTCTTGCGCAGACACAGAAAGTAAACCGTCGGCATCGACTTGGAACGTAACCCGAATCCGTGCCGCGCCCGCCACCATCGGCGGAATGCCGCGCAAAGTGAATTTCGCCAAACTGCGGCAATCGGACACCAGCTCGCGTTCGCCCTGCACCACATGAATCGTCATCGCGGTTTGGCCGTCTTTAAAGGTGGTGAATTCCTGCGCGCGCGCCACCGGCAGCGTGCTGTTGCGCGGAATGATTTTTTCCGCCAAGCCGCCGTAGGTTTCCAAACCGAGCGATAAAGGCGTTACGTCGAGCAGCAGCCATTCGCCGTCGGCCTTGTTGCCGGCCAGCACATTGGCCTGCACCGCCGCACCGAGTGCCACCACTTCGTCGGGATTCAGATTGTTCAGCGGCGTTTGGCCGAAGAACGTCGCCACCGCCTGCTGGACGTGCAGCATCCGTGTCGAACCGCCGACCATAATCACGCCTTTGATGTCGGTTTTGGCCACGCCCGCGTCTTTCAACGCCTGCTTCACCGGCTCGATGGTTTTCTGCACCAAATGCTGCGTCAGGTTGTGGAACTCTTGCCGCGTAATGCTTACGTCAACTTTGTGGCCGTCTGAAAGCGTGGTTTGTACGGTTGCGCTGGTTTCAGTGGTCAATGTTTCTTTGGCTTCACGGGTCAGAGCCAGCAGCAGCTGGCTGTCCTGCTCGTTGAGTTTCGACAAGTCGGCGCGTTCCAAAATATGGCAGAACAGACGATGGTCGAAATCGTCGCCGCCCAGCGCGGAATTGCCGCCCGTGGCTTTTACTTGGAACAAGCCCTCGGTCAGCTGCAACACGGATACATCGAATGTGCCGCCGCCCAAATCGTACACGACAAACGTACCTTCCGAGCCGTTGTCCAAACCGTAGGCAATCGCCGCCGCCGTCGGCTCGTTGAGCAGGCGCAGCACATTCAATCCGGCCAAACGCGCCGCGTCTTTGGTGGCCTGGCGTTGCGCGTCGTCAAAATACGCGGGCACGGTAATCACCGCCCCCGTCAAACCGCCGCCCAAGCTCTCTTCGGCACGCGCTTTCAGGGTTTTCAAAATCTCTGCCGACACTTCAATCGGCGTTTTCGCCCCCTGCCGCGTGTTCAACTCAATCACGCGTTCGTTTTCGCCGAAGCGGTAAGGCAGATAGTGCGGCTCTTTCGACAAATCCGCCAGCGTGCGGCCGATTAAGCGTTTGGCGGAACTGACCGTATTGAGCGGATCGATTTTCTGCGCCTTCAACGCATCCACACCGACTTCGATGCGGCCGTTTTCGCAATAGCGTACGACGGACGGAAGGGTTTTGCGGCCGCGCTCGTCGGCCAGACAGACCGCGCTGCCGCTGCGCACGGTTGCGACCAGGCTGTTGGTGGTGCCGAGGTCGATGCCTACGGCCAGACGGTGTTGGTGTGGTGCGGCAGACATGCCGGGTTCGGAAATTTGCAAAAGTGCCATGGATTGCGTGCCTTTTGGTTTTATTGTGTCATCGGCGGTATTCTAACAGATTTGGCGCGGATAGTTGAGCGGTTTGGTCGGGAATAGCCGGTGTCAATCAGGCTGTTAACGGAAGCAATGCCTTTCAGACGACCCTTTTCCGCTACGCATCCGGACAGGCCGTCTGAAAACATGATTTTTTTCAGACGGCCTTTAGTTATATTGCGAATCCTTATACAATTCCCATACCCCAAAACCATTTCAGGACACACCGTGCAACCCATCGAATACTGCCGCCGAAAAGCCGCTGAAAGCGGCTCCAGCTTTCTCTCCGGCTTCAAATTCCTGCCGGCGCACCGGCGCGACGCGATGACGGTGCTATATGCTTTCTGCCGCGAACTCGACGACGTGGTCGATGATTGCAGCGACAAAAATATTGCCCAAACCACGCTCAACTGGTGGCGCGCGGATTTGGCCAAAGCCTTTTCAGACGGCCTGCCCGAACACCCCGTCAACCAAGCCTTACAGCCTGTTGCCGCGCAGTTCAGCCTGCCGCAAAGCGAGTTTGTCGAACTCATCGACGGTATGCAGATGGATTTGAATCAGGCGCGCTACGCCACCTTTGACGAACTCAAACTCTACTGCCGCCGCGCCGCCGGCGTGGTCGGCTGCCTGATTGCCCGCATTTTGGGTTTTACCGACCCGCAAACACTGGATTACGCCGACAAAATGGGCTTGGCCTTGCAGCTTACCAACATCATCCGCGATGTCGGTGAAGACGCGCGCAACGGCCGCATTTACCTGCCGACGGAAGAGTTGCAGCGGTTTAACGTCCCCGCCGCCGTCATCATGCAATACTGCCCTACGCCCGAATTCGGCGAACTCATGGCCTTCCAAATCCGCCGCGCCCGCGACACCTACCGCCAAGCCCTAGACCTCCTGCCTGCTGCCGACCAAAAAAACCAAAAAGTCGGCTTGGTCATGGCCGCGATTTACTACGCCCTGCTCAACGAAATCGAACGCGACGGCGCGCAGAACGTGTTGAAATACAAAATCGCCATTCCCTCGCCGAGAAAAAAACGGATTGCGCTAAAGACTTGGCTGTTTGGGTTTATGGTTTGATTTTTTAGGAATTTGGCAGAATCCGGTAGGTTGGGTTGATAAACCCAACGAAAACCGTTGGGCTTCGGGAAATGTTGGGTCATGACCCAACCTACGGCTTGCTATTCGACCATGCCGTCTGAAAACCGTTTTCAGACGGCATGGATTATATGGTTCCCCTAAAACCCCCTTACCGCATGGGCAACGAGTGCCCACCCTATACGCGTCAGGATTGCTGTTATAATTCCCACATTCCATACTCAGGCCGTCTGAAAAAATTCCGGCCAATCCCAAACTTTTCCACCCAAAAGAACCCATGCCCCATACTCAAAACCCCAAACCCAAAATCGCCGTAATCGGTGCCGGCTGGAGCGGCTTGTCGGCGGCGGTCAAACTCGTTCACCGCGCGGATGTTACCCTGTTCGAAGCGGGCAAGCTCGCGGGCGGGCGGGCGCGGTCGTTCGGCGGCGACAAGGGCGGTTTTTCGTTTCTCGACAACGGCCAGCACATCATGCTCGGCGCGTATCACGGCGTGTTGACGCTGATGAAGCAGATCGGCGTGCGCGAACAAGATGCGTTTGTGCGGCTGCCGCTGCAATGGTATCTGCACGACGGTTTGCGGTTTCAGGCAGCCTCCCTGCCTGCACCGTGGCATATTTTGGCCGGGGTGCTGCGCGGAAAAAATCTTTCGTTTTTCCATAAAATCAAACTGTTAAACGATATGAACGCGCTGAAAAGCCGCCACCGCACCGCCCTACCCGACACCACCGTCGGCGCATGGCTGAACCGCCGAAATACGCCGCGCAAGCTGATTGCGCAGTTTTGGCAGCCGCTGGTCTGGGGCGCGCTCAATACGCCGTTGGACAAGGCAAGTCTGAATATTTTGTGCAACGTGCTTTCAGACGGCGTGTGGGCGGACAAGGCCGGCAGCGATTATCTGCTGCCGAAAACGGATTTGGGCAACATCGTCGCCGAACCTGCGCTGAAATTTTTGCGCGAACACGGGGCGAAAATCCATCTGGAAACGCGCGTTCCGCGTTTGGAAAACCTGCCGAACGGTCAGGTAAAGGTCAACGGCGAAGCGTTTGACGCGGCGGTGTTGGCCGTCGCGCCTTATCATGCGGCCGCATTGATGCCGTCTGAAACGCCGGATTATATTCAGACGGCTTGTCAAAATCTCGAATACCGCGCGATTACCACGGTTTATCTGCGCTACGCCCAAGCGGTGAAGCTGCCTGCGGCGATGACGGGCTTTGCCGAAGGCACGGCGCAATGGCTGGTTTCGCGCGGCGCGCTCGGTTTGCCGCCGAACGAAATCGCCGCCGTGGTGAGCGTGTCCGACCATGCGGGTGCGTTCAAGCCTGACGAATGGGCAGAAAAAATCCATGCCGACGTGAAACGTGTCTGCCCCGATGTCGGCGAACCCGTTGCCGCCCGCGTGATTACCGAAAAGCGTGCCACCGTTGCCGCCACTGCCAACCGCACCCTGCCCGATTTAGCCTGGCTGCACCACCGCAAAATCTACCCCTGCGGCGATTACCTGCACCCTCGCTATCCGGCCACACTGGAAGCGGCGGTGCAGTCGGGCATGGCGGCGGCGGATTTGTGCATTCAGGATTGGCAGACGCGGCGTTGATTTTTTCAGACGGCCTTGCACACCGTTCCACATTCCGGCTTATCCTGCCATACGGAACCGGCTCCGTTTGAATCAAACCGAATCAGCGCACGGCCAATCAAGCAGGTTGTCATCGTTAGCAAACTGCAATACACTGTTAACATTCTTTAAAAGGCCGTCTGAAACATAAAATTTTCAGACGGCCTCGGTCAGCCATTAAGGAAGTCTCATGTCGACATTGAAAAACAAAACCCTCATCGTTACCGGCGCATCGCAAGGCTTGGGCGAACAGGTGGCCAAAGCCTACGCCGCCGCCGGTGCGACCGTGATTCTGATTGCGCGCCACCAGAAACGTCTGGAAAAAGTGTACGACGCGATTGTCGAAGCCGGCCATGCCGAGCCTTTCGCCATCTGCTTCGACCTCTTGACCGCCGAAGACAAAGAGTTCGACCAACTGGCCGCCACCGTCGCCGAAGCCGCGCAAGGCAGAATCGACGGCATCGTGCATTGCGCCAGCTACTTCAATGCCCTGTCGCCATTGGATTTCCAAACCGTGCCCGACTGGGTGAAACAGTTCCGCATCAACACCATCGCCCCGATGGGCCTGACCCGTGCGTTCGCCCCTTTGCTGAAAGAATCGCCCGACGCTTCGGTCATTTTCGTCAGCGAAAGCCACGGCGAAACGCCGCAAGCCTACTGGGGCGGCTTCGGCGCGTCCAAAGCCGCGCTCAACTACTTGGGCAAAGTCGTCGCCGACGAATGGGAACGCTTCCCCAACCTGCGCGCCAATATCTTGGTGCCGGGCGCGATTAACTCGCCGCAGCGCATCAAATCCCACCCGGGCGAATCGCAAAGCGAACGCAAAACCTACGAAGACGTGTTGCCGCAATTCGTTTGGTGGGTAAGCGAAGAAAGCAAAGGGCGCACGGGCGAGATTGTTTATTTGTGATTTCGCTTCCAAATTGGAAAAGGCCGTCTAAAAAATTTTCAGACGGCCTTTGTTCAAACATTGGGTATAAAACGGTAAGGTTGCCGCGTTTTTCTAATCACCCAAGCGGAAAATGAATTTGGCATCAAACACCGTCCGGCCTTTGGCCTGAAAAGCCGTTCGGTATGCCGCTTCGACGACCGCGTTGTCCAATATGGGATGACCGCTGCTGCGAATCACCTTGACCTGACGGACACGGTTTTCCGGCGAAACCCAAATACGCACACGGACTTCGCCTTCCAGCCCATCTTCTACTGCCGAAACAGGATAAACAACCTGACGTGCCAATGCCTGATGGTTTGCCGCTACTAGTGCTTGATGGTTTATCGCCTTTATAGATTTATCATACTTTGAAACCGTACCATCGGCTGCGGCAACGGGCATGGCAACGGTAAGCAGAGCCGCCGTCAGCATTGCGCCTAAAAGTTTGTTTTTCAATCGATTTTCCTTTCCCATACTTTTTCAGACGGCCTTTTTTCCGCCGGTAAGGTTTTGAGACCGCCGAAATGCCGTTTGGTTCACCCTGCCCCGACAGGCCGTCTGAAAATCAGATTTCAGACGGCCTTTATCCGCAATATAACAAAATCATCTTTCTATCAAACAAACCATTCTTTCCCTTTTTCAGACGGCCTGTTTAAAGTATGCGCTATCCTGCATTCTGAAAAGAGAAACCGCATGTCTATCCAAAACCACCATCTCGACTGGCTGGAAGCCGAATCCATCCACATCATCCGCGAAGTCATCGCCGAGGCGAAGAATCCGGCTTTGTTGTTTTCCGGCGGCAAAGATTCCGTCGTATTGCTGTCGCTGGCGGTCAAAGCGTTCCAAATCGAAGGCCGTCCGCTGAAACTACCGTTCAAACTGCTGCACGTCGATACCGGCCACAATTACCCCGAAGTGATTCGGTTCCGCGACGAAACCGTGGCGCGCACGGGCGTGCAGCTGGTAGTGGGCAGCGTGGAAGATTCGATTCGAAAAGGCACGGTCGTATTGCGCCGCGAAACCGATTCGCGCAATGCCGCGCAAGCCGTTACGCTGGTGGAAACCATCGAAGAACAGGGCTTTGACGCGCTGATGGGCGGCGCGCGGCGCGACGAAGAAAAAGCGCGGGCGAAAGAGCGGATTTTCTCGTTCCGCGACGAATTCGGCCAATGGGATCCGAAAAACCAGCGTCCCGAATTGTGGTCGCTGTACAATACGCGCCTGTTCCCCGGCGAAAACATGCGCGTGTTCCCGATTTCCAACTGGACGGAACTCGACATCTGGCAATACATCGCACGCGAAAAACTCGCCCTGCCGCCGATTTACTACACCCACAAGCGCGAAGTGGTCGAACGCGACGGCCTTCTGATTCCGGTCACGCCGCTCACGCCCAAACGCGACGGCGAAACCTCCGTCATCCGCGACGTGCGCTTCCGTACCGTCGGCGACATTTCCTGCACCGCGCCCGTAGCCAGCACTGCCGCCACACCGGAAGACATCATCGCCGAAACCGCCGCCGCCACGATTTCCGAACGCAGCGCAACCCGCATGGACGACCGCGTTTCCGAAGCGGCGATGGAAGAGCGCAAGAAAGCAGGCTATTTCTGAAGCAGGTAAACAAAGGCCGTCTGAAAAATTTCAGACGGCTTCTTATTTTCAGGCATATGTTTTCAAACCAATCCGCAGGGTGGGTGCAAACCCACCGTTTGATGCCGTCTGAAAAGCGGCGGGGTTGACACCCGTCCTACAAGCTGCCTGACAAGTTTCAGAGATATTTGCTGACAGCAAAGGCCGTCTGAAATATTTTCAGACGGCCTCCAATCCCTTGTTCACCCGGCCTTACGGTTAATCCACCACACCAGCGACAGCATCACCGGCACTTCCACCAGCACGCCGACCACCGTGGCCAGTGCCGCGCCCGAGTTCAGCCCGAACAGCGAAATCGCCACGGCCACGGCCAGCTCGAAAAAGTTGCTCGTGCCGATCAAGCAGGCGGGCGCGGCGATTTCGTGCGGCAGGTTCAGACGTTTGGCCATGATCCGTCCCAAAAAGAAAATGCCGTAGGTCTGCACCAAAAGCGGTATGGCGATGAGCACAATCACGGCGGGCTTGGCGAGAATGGTCTGCGCTTGGAAGGCAAACAGCAACACCACGGTCAGAACCAGCCCGGCAACGGAAAACGGTTTCAGACGGCCTGCGAACGCCGCTACCGGTTTGCCGGCCCGCAGTAGATGCCTGCGCGTGAGCCAGCCCGCCAGCAGCGGCAGCAGCACATACAATACCGTGCTGAACAGCAGCGTGTTCCACGGAATCTCAATATCGCTCACGCCCAGCAGCACGCCCGCAATCGGCGCGAATGCGAAAATCATAATAATGTCGTTCACCGATACCTGCACCAGCGTGTAATTCGGATCGCCCTTCACCAGCTGCGACCACACGAACACCATCGCGGTACACGGCGCGACACCCAGCAGAATCATGCCGGCGATGTATTCCTGTGCGGACTGCGCGTCCACCCAATCCGCGAAAAACACGCGGAAAAACAGCCAGCCGACCACGGCCATCGTAAACGGCTTGACCAGCCAGTTGATGACCACCGTCATCGCCAGCCCCTGCGGTTTTCTGCCCACGTCTTTCACGGCAGACCAGTCAATCTGCACCATCATCGGGTAAATCATCAGCCAAATCAGCACCGCCACAGGCACGTTCACATGCGCCACTTCCATCCGCGCCACCCATTGGAACGCGCTCGGAAAAGCCGCCCCCAACGCCACGCCGGCGGCAATCGCCAAGGCTACCCATACGGTCAGGAAACGCTCGAAAATACCCATTTCAATTCCTTATTTGATTAAACAATACCTGTCAGGCCGTCTGAAAACGTTTCAGACAGGCATAGGGTCGTAGGCGGGTTTCCCCACCCGCCGTTTCACGGCAGCCGATTGCCGGTTTGCCGCACGTTTGGCAGTTTTTCAGACGGCATCGGTATGCAGGGGCGCAATCACGCCGCCGTCTTCTTTGACAAACGGTTCTCGCAGCGGCACGGGCGAAATGTCCAAAAAGCTTTCAGACGGCCTGCACAGCTTCACACCTTTTTCCGTTACCACAATTGGGCGGTTTATGAGCAGCGGCTCGCGCAGCATCGCGGCAATCAGCGCATCATCATCCAAAGCCGGATTGTCCAGCCCCAAATCTTCATAAGGCGGCACGTTGGCACGCAGCAAATCGCGCGGCGCAACATTCATGACATTCAGCAGGCCGCGCAGCGTTGCCTCGTCGGGCGGAGTTTGCAGATATTCGACAATCTGCGGCTCGATGCCCAAATGGCGGATTAAGGCCAGCACATTTCGCGAAGTGCCGCAGTCGGGATTGTGGTAGATGGTTACGTTCATATCCAATACTCAATAGTTCAAGAAATATAGAAATATCTGGCTAAAATTTTTTTCAGACGGCATCGCAGGTTCAGGCCGTCTGAAACGCCGTCTGAAACGCCGTCTGAAAACTGATAGGCCGTCAACGGCAGCATTCTCCCGTTTCCGCACAACAATTCTGCGTGAGAAATCCGGTTAAGGCCATCATCAAATCCAGTTGCGCGAAGTAGCGGACAAACCGCCCTTCCTGTTCGGCGCGAACCAAGCCGGAATGACTTAAGGTTTTCAGATGAAACGACAAATTATTCGGCGCAAGATTCAGCTGCTTGGCCAAATCCCCTGCCACCATGCCCTTGCTGCCCGCAGCGGCCAATTGCTGGAAAACCGCCAACCGGACGGGAGACGACAGACTTTCAAACAGTTTGCTTGCATGTAAAGTATCCATGCACGGCATTGTAAACCTGTCATTTCCACCATTCAAGATTTATTGAAATATTTTTTCGGCTCATGCGGCAGGTTCAAACGGCCTGCACAGCCCCGAACAGACAAAGGCCGTCTGAAAAATTTCAGACGGCCTTTCACTTTATTTCCGCTTCAGCAGTCTCAACGCATTGCCCAGCACCAACAGCGAACTCAGGCTCATGCCCAGTGCGGCAATCCACGGTTTGACGTACCCCAACACCGCCAGCGGCACGGCGATGATGTTGTAGGCACTTGCCCACGTCAGGTTCTGCCGGATGATTTGGTGCGTTCGGCGGGCTTGGTCGAGCATCAACGGCAACACGCGCATATCGTCGTTGAGCAGCACCACGTCCGCACCGTCGCGCGCCACGTCCGCACCGCCGGCCACCGCCACGGAAACGTCCGCCTGAGCCAACACGGGCGCGTCGTTGATGCCGTCGCCCACCATCAGCACCTTACGTCCTTGTTTTTGCAGCGATTCCACATAATTCAATTTGTCTTCCGGCGCGGCTTCGGCGCGGTAAGCGTCCAGCCCCAAGCGTTCGGCGACATGGGTCACGGCGGCTTCGCGGTCGCCGCTCAACAAATGTAGACGGATGCCTTTGTCTTTCAAATCGGCCAGCATTTCCGCTGCGCCGTCTTTGATTTCGTCTTCCAGCAGAAAGGCCGTCTGAAAACCGCCCTGGTTGCCGAGAAACACCATGCTGCCGTTGTGCACAATATCGGCGGCTTCGGGCAACACGCCTGCGATTTCGGCCACGAACTCCGCCCGTCCCAACGCCCAAACCTGCGTTTCGCCCCGAAAGGTAATCTGCGCGCTCACGCCGTGGCCGACGCGGTTGACGCGCTGCCGCACCGTCAGACCGTCTGAAAACGCGCCGTCTTGCGCATGATTCAGAATCGCGCGTGCAATCGGGTGTTCGGACTGCTGCTCCAAGGCTTGCGCCACCGCCAAACCCTCTTCGTTTTTCAGACGGCCTAAGGCAATGATTTTGCTGACGGAAAGCGCGCCGCGTGTGAGTGTGCCGGTTTTGTCGAACACGACGTCATCCACTTGCGCCAGGGCTTCCAAAGCGTTTTTGCCGCCGATTAACACGCCGTCTTTGGCGAGCGAGCCGGTCGAGGCCGCCAGCGCGGTCGGCGTGGCCAGCGACAGGGCGCACGGGCAGGTAATCACCAGCAGCGCGACGGTAATCCACAGCGCGGTTTGCGCATCGGCATACAGCGTCCAGCCGATAAAAACGGGGACGGCCAAAATCAATTCGGCGGCCACGAAATTCGAGGCATATTTTTCCGCCAATTCCGCCACGCGCGGTTTTTGCGCCAGCGCGCGGTCGAGCAGTTTGACGATGTGCGACAGGCGCGTTCCGCTGCCGACGGTATCGGTGCGGATAATCAGCGGGCTTGCGGTGTTGAGCGTGCCGGCAATCACTTTGTCGCCGTCATGTTTGGCCACGGGCAGGCTCTCGCCGGTAAGCATGGCTTCGTTGACTTCGCTCTGACCCGACAGCACCGTGCCGTCCACCGGAACCACTTCGCCCGGCTTCACGACAATCACGTCGCCCTGCTGCAACTTGGCCACCACGGCTTCTTCCGCGGCCTTGCTGTCCGGATAGTCCGTCAGGCGGTGGCAGAACGCGGGAACGAGCTTGACCAGCCGCTCCGCCGCATCACCTGCCTTGCGCCGTGCAATCTGTTCCATAAACCGGCCGCCGAGCAGGAAAAACATCAGCATGGCGATGGATTCGAAATACATGCCCTCGCTGGTGTTCTGCACCATGCTGTAAATCCCCGCGGCAAACGTCATCACCACGGCCAGCGCAATCGGCGTATCCATACCGGCGCGGCGGTTTTTCATATCGCGCAGCGCACCTTTGTAAAACGGCACGGCACAATAAAACACCACCGGCAGTACCATCAGAAAGCCGCCCCAATGCAGGATTTGCAGGTAAAGCGGTTCGATGTCGTCGCCGTAAAGATAGGTCGGCAGGGCGAACATCATAGTCTGCATGGCGCACATGCCCGCCACCGCCAGGCGCACGATAAACTGTTTGCGCTCTTTGTTGGCCGATTCTTCCACTTTTTGCGCATCATAAGGCGATGCGGTATAACCGGTCGACTGGATGCGCAACAAAATATCGGAAAGCGCGACTTGGCTGTTGTCCCACGAGACGCGCGCGCGGTGGGTGCTGTAATTCAAATCGACGCGCCTCACCCCGGGCAGACGCAAAAGCTGCTGTTCAATCAGCCACACGCAGGCCGCGCAGGTAATGCCGCCGAGCATCAGCACCGCTTCGCGCCCGCCGCCCTCGCCCGCTTCGACAAATTCGGCCTGCACCTCGGGCAAATCGTACAGTTTGAGCTGCGACAGAATATCGGCCTCTGGCAGCGCGGCTTTTTCCGCATCGGCGGTACGCTGTTTGTAGTAGTTGCCCAAACCGGCATCGATGATGCTTTGCGCCACCGCCTGACAACCTGCGCAGCAGGTTTCGTGCGTTTCATTTTCGTAAACAACCGGCAGGTGGATGTGTTCGGGAACGTCAAGCCCGCAATGGAAACAGGTTTTTTTCATGATGGTAAATAACGATTATTGCATCCGTACGCAACAATCATGCCTTATTCAAGATAAATATCGGTATTGTTTATCAAATCAAGTGTTTATTTTGATACAGAAAAATTTCAGACGGCCTAAACATTTAAAATAAAACGAAACCGTTCCTTAATCCATTTAATTTATATTTATCAATCAGTTAACATCATTTCAAAATAAATAGGATTAAAAAACACCATTTATTGCAAAATTATTCCGATTATTTTAATGTAAAGACGGAACTTTTTTGAAAATTCCGATACATTTGCGATTGACCCGTGAAAACTTAAACCGCATACTACACATATTCCGCTCCAGAACGGAATCTTTCAAGCAGCATTCAAAACAAAATACACTTTACGAAAAATATCCAATCAATTGCTCACCGGAAACTACCATGATTGACCGCCTTATGCCTATTTTTGCCGTTATCGGTATCTTGTCCAGCACCGCTTACTTAAGCCTCGCGATTTGGGTGCTTTACACCAATCTGCACAAAAAAACCAAAAAACAAGTAAACGTCAAGCAGATTAACGCACACTAAACCCGTTTATCAAACAGCCCGGTTACCACTCCACGCCCGGCTGCTTTCTTTTCGGCCGTCCGAATCCTCAGGTAAACCCTCCCTGATTTACCCCCGGCTTCAGACGGCCAAACTGTACCCGCACAAAACCTTCAGCTTTCAGACGACCTCTCCGCCAGCGCATATTCAATCATCGCTTCACGCAAAGCCTCCAAGCCCAAACTTTTCTCCACCGAAACATTTACCGCTGCCGCCCTGCCGCGATGATCGCGCAAAATTCCGGCCTGCCTTTCGCCTTCCGGCAGCAAATCGATTTTGTTGTACACCACCAACTGCGGCACTTCATGCGCCTTGATTTCCTGCAATACCACGTTCACATCGTCGATTTGGCGTTGAAAATCCGGATTTGACGCATCCACCACATGCAGCAATACATCTGCCGACGCCGTCTCTTCCAAAGTAGCCGAAAAAGCCGACACCAGCTTATGCGGCAAATCGCGCACGAAACCGACCGTATCCGTCAGAATCACACTGGCTTCGTGCGACAGGAACAGCCGCCGCGCCGTCGTATCCAGCGTGGCGAACAACTGGTCTTTCGCCAATACGTCGGCCTTGGTCAGGCGGTTGAACAGGCTGGATTTTCCCGCATTGGTATAGCCGACGATGGCAAAGGTTTTCAGACGGCCTGATTCGCGCGATTTACGCCTTGTGGCACGCTGTTTGCGCACGTTTTGCAACTGCTTTTTCAGCGCGGTGATTTTCTGGTTAATCAGGCGGCGGTCGGTTTCCAGCTGCGTTTCGCCCGGACCTTTCAAACCGATACCGCCCTTCTGGCTCTGCATATGGCCGTAGCCGCGCACCAATCTGCCGCTCAAATGCGACAACTGCGCCAGCTCCACCTGCAGTTTACCTTCCTGCGATTGCGCGCGTTTGGCGAAAATCGCCAGAATCAGGCCGACGCGGTCAAGCACGCGGCATTGCAGTTCTTTCTCCAGATTACGTTCCTGCGTCGGCGTCAGCTCATGATTAAACACCACCAAATCAACATCATGCTGCTTTACCGATGCTGCCAGCTCTTCGGTTTTACCCGTACCGACAAACAGCGCAGTATGCGCCTTATCGCGTTTGGCCGTTTCCACTTTCACCAAATCTCCGCCTGCGGCCCGCACCAATTCCGCCGCTTCGGCCAAGGCCATCTGAAAAGACTGCTCGCGCAGCTCATTGGCACCGGAATAATCCGCACTCAACATCACTCCGACCAACATTACGCGTTCGGGTTTTTCCAAAGATTTATCGACGGGGAACAAACGGGCTTTACTCAAGAGATTTCCTTTTTCAGACGGCCTGAATCAAAAAGCTTATTCTACGTCAAACGCGCCGAACGCGCCTGTTTCAATAAACAAAAGCCGCGGCCTTTGCAAAACTCGGGGCAAAACTGAAAATCGCCGTCATGGGCTGCACAAGTGCGCCGGCTTCCCTGCTTGGGCGTAAACCCAAACTTGTCCGGTTTCAGGAATATTTAAAAATTACAGCAGGTTAAAATTCCGGACTTCCACTTGACAGGTGGAGCGTAGCAGACTTGCGCAGCGAACAACGGCTGTTTTGGCATTCTGGTCATTAATGCGGTTGGCAAGGTTCCAATCGGACCATTTCATCCATGTCCTATACAACGGCTTTTCCAACAAAAAAAGGTTTTCAGACGGCCGTCTGAAAACCTTTTGACGATTCTGTCCGGTTACGGCTTCACGGCCTTTGCCGCTGCTTCGCGCACTTTTTCAGCCGCTTCTTCAATCGCCGCCTGGCTGACTTCCGCTGTGTTTCCTTCAGAAGAAATCTGCGGTTCAACATGTTGCGGCGCAGTTTTGGCAGCAGCTTCCGCCGCAGTATCCGCAACATTTACCGATGCATTATCCAAAGGCTCGGCATCCGGCGCAGTCAGCGGCAGGCGTGCCAGAATGGTGCTCACGCCGGTCACTTTGTCGCCGATGGCCACTTCTGCACGTGCGTCCAGCGGCAGGTAAACGTCAACGCGCGAACCGAAGCGGATAAAGCCGTAACGCTCGCCGCGGCTGATTTTGCGGCCTGCCTGGGTATAACACAAAATACGGCGGGCAACCAAACCGGCCACCTGCACGAATGTAATCTCGCGGCCTGTCGATGTCGTTGCCAACACTGCGTTGCGCTCATTTTCGGTACTGGCTTTGTCCAAATCTGCATTCAGGAATTTGCCGCGGTTGTATTCCACCGCTTCGACCGTGCCGTCAACCGGCGATTTTTGCGAATGCACGTTGAATACGTTCATGAAAATACTGATTTTCAGGGCTTCGGTTTTGCGGTACGGGTCTTGCGCGCGCTCGACCACCACCACACGGCCGTCAACCGGACTCAACACGGCATCGGGGTCTTGCGGGATATAGCGCGCAGGGTCGCGGAAAAACTGCAAGGCGAAAAACGTAAACAGCCAAAACGGCAGCGACAGCCAGTCGCTGACGGCCGTAACCAGCACGCTGGCGACAAAACCGACGGCGATAAACGGCCAGCCTTCACGGGCGATAATCGGGTGCGGATAAGAAGGTTTGTTCATGCGGATTCCTTTTCTATGGGGTTTTGGGCGATTATAGCGGATTATCGCGGCAAATAGTCAGGCCGTCTGAAAAACTATTTGTATTCGTTCAGGTGGACTTTTTCAGACGGCCTTTCAGAAATAACCGCTCATCACATACCCTGCCTGAACATTCAAATCCGTACAAGCCGTCTGAAAACTATTTGTATCTGTTCTGGCAGACTTTTCAGACGGCCTTTCAGAAATAACCGCTCATCAAAATACTCTGTCTGCGCCTTCCGAAATCCGCACAGGCCGTCTGAAAATCCGCCTGCCGCACCGTCAGCCCGACAGACGAAAAGTGCTATAATTCCCTATTCTTCTTTTTATTTTCAGACGGCCTATACATCATGTGCAATCACGACAAACCTCATTCCCACGACAACGACACCATCCGCATCCGCGGCGCACGCACGCACAATTTGAAAAACATTGATTTGGACATTCCGCGCCACAAGCTGGTGGTGGTAACGGGTTTGTCGGGCAGCGGCAAGTCGTCGCTGGCGTTCGACACGCTCTATGCCGAGGGGCAGCGGCGTTATGTGGAGAGCCTGTCGGCCTATGCGCGGCAGTTTTTGCAGATGATGGACAAGCCCGACGTGGATTTGATTGAGGGGCTGTCGCCGGCGATTTCCATCGAGCAGAAATCCACCAGCCACAATCCGCGTTCCACCGTCGGCACGGTTACGGAAATCCATGATTATCTCCGCCTTTTATACGCGCGGGTGGGCACGCCGTATTGTCCCGAACACGATTTGCCGCTGGCAAGCCAAACCGTGTCGCAGATGGTGGATGCCGTCTTAACGCTGCCTGAAGACACGCGCGTGATGATTTTGGCTCCGGCGGTGCGCGAACGTAAGGGCGAATTCGTTGATTTCTTTCACGATTTGCAGGCGCAGGGCTTTGCGCGGGTACGTGTGGACGGCGAAGTTTACCAGCTCGACGAAGTGCCGAAGCTGGAAAAAAACATCAAGCACAATATCGATGTGGTCATCGACCGCGTAAAAGTGAAAGCCGATATGAAACAGCGGCTTGCCGAAAGTTTCGAAACCGCGCTGCGCCACGGCAATGACCGTGCGCTTGCCTTGGAAATGGACAGCGGCGAAGAGCATTGGTTTTCCGCGCGCTTCGCCTGCCCCGTGTGTTCGTACAGCCTGCAAGAGCTGGAACCCCGTTTGTTCAGTTTCAACAACCCGATGGGTTCCTGCCCGACCTGCGACGGCTTGGGCAACATGAATTTCTTCGACCCCGAGCGCGTGGTGCTGCACCCCGAATTGTCGCTGGCGGCGGGCGCGATTAAGGGCTGGGACAAGCGCAACCAGTTTTATTTCCAAATGATACAGTCGCTGGCTGCGCATTACGGTTTCGACGTGAGCACGCCGTTTGAAGGCCTGTCTGAAAAAGTGCAGAAAATCGTGTTGCACGGTTCGGGCAAGGAAGTGATTGATTTCAAATACCTGTCTGAAAAAGGCACCACCTTCAACCGCAGCCACGCCTTCGAGGGCATCATTCCCAATCTGGAACGCCGTTTCCGCGAAACCGACTCCGCCACCGTGCGCGAAGAACTGATGCAGTACCAAAGCCACCGCGCCTGTCCGAGCTGCGGCGGCGCGCGCCTGCGCAAAGAAGCGCGCTACGTTTATGTCGGCAAACAGCCGCTGCACGAAATTTCCGCCTGGCCGCTCACCAAAACCCATGAATTCTTTGAAAAACTCAATTTGGAAGGCAACAAAAAACAGATTGCCGAAAAAATCCTCAAAGAAATCACCGAACGGCTCGGCTTCCTGATTAACGTCGGCCTCGACTACCTCAACCTCGCCCGTTCCGCCGAAACCCTGTCCGGCGGCGAAGCCCAGCGCATCCGCCTTGCCAGCCAAATCGGCAGCGGTCTGACCGGCGTGATGTACGTGCTTGACGAACCCTCCATCGGCCTGCACCAGCGCGACAACGACCGCCTGCTCGCCACCCTCAAACGCCTGCGCGACCTCGGCAACAGCGTCATCGTGGTCGAACACGATGAAGACGCCATCCGCGAAGCCGATTTCGTCGTCGACATGGGGCCGGGCGCAGGCGAACACGGCGGCAACGTGCTGATTGCCGACACACCCGAAAACGTTGCCAAAAATGAAAATTCCATTACAGGCCAATACCTCAGCGGCAAAAAAACCATCGCCGTGCCGTCTGAAAGAACCCCCGCCAACCCCGACCGAATGCTCGTGTTGAGCGGCGCGCGCGGCAACAACCTCAAAAACGTCACCCTCGAACTCCCCCTCGGCCTGATCACCTGCATCACCGGCGTTTCAGGCAGCGGCAAATCCACCCTGATTAACGACACGCTGGCCAAAATCACCGCCCGCGAACTCAACCGCGCCCACGAAGAACCCGCCCCCTACGACGACATCCGCGGCCTCGAACACCTCGACAAAGTCATCAACGTCGACCAATCCCCCATCGGCCGCACCCCCCGTTCCAACCCCGCCACCTACACCGGCCTCTTTACCCCCATCCGCGAACTCTTCGCCGGCGTGCCCCTCTCGCGCGAACGCGGCTACAACGTCGGCAGATTCTCCTTCAACGTCAAAGGAGGCCGCTGCGAAGCCTGCCAGGGCGACGGCGTCATCAAAGTCGAAATGCACTTCCTGCCCGACGTTTACGTCCCCTGCGAAGTCTGCCACGGCAAACGCTACAACCGCGAAACCCTCGAAATACAATACAAAGGCAAAAACATCAGCCAAGTGCTCGACATGACCGTAGAAGAAGCCCGCCAATTCTTCGACGCTGTGCCTACCGTATCCCGCAAACTTCAAACCCTGATGGACGTCGGCCTCGGCTACATCCGCCTCGGCCAATCCGCCACCACCCTCTCCGGCGGCGAAGCCCAACGCGTCAAACTCGCCCTCGAACTCTCCAAACGCGACACCGGCCGCACCCTGTATATCCTCGACGAACCGACTACGGGTCTACACTTCGCCGACATCGCCCTGCTGCTTGAAGTGATAGGCCGTCTGAAAGGCAAAGGCAACTCGATTGTGATTATCGAACACAATCTGGACGTGATTAAAACCGCCGATTGGATTGTGGACTTGGGGCCGGAAGGCGGCGATGGCGGGGGGAGGATTCTGGTTTCAGGCAGCCCTGAGGAAGTGGCTAAGGTTGAGGGGAGTTATACGGGAAGATATTTAAAAAATATGTTATAAAATAAAATCTTTAGATAATTTTATCCCAGTTTGGAAGAAACTATCATGAAAATTGAAACAAAAAATGCATTAGAACTCTTTTTCCCGAAATCAGCCTTATCATTAGTCTATTTTGAAGCAATTGCAAATTCATTAGATGCAAATGCTTCAAAAATTGATATTGAAATAAATATTCAAGACAAAGCTACTTCTGGTACATTACAAATTGATATCAGCGATAATGGAGATGGTTTTACAGATGATAATTTTCAACGATTTGAGAAACTATTGAGTCCTAAAGATAAATCACATAAGGGAATTGGTCGCTTAGTCTTTTTGAAATATTTTAAAAAAATTAAAATACATAGCAAATGGCTAGAAGGAAGCCGCTCATTTATATTTGATAATACCGGCATTGGAAATATAGATAAATCTAATAATGAAAATGATCATAAAATTACAAAATTATCCTTTAATAATTTTAAAGGTGATAAAATTCATTCATATAGTTATATAAAACCAACCGAATTAAAAAAATCTATCATTGAGCATTTTCTACCAAGACTTCATACACTAAAACAGCAGAAAATTCCATTTGAAATTAGTATAGATCTAAAAACAGATCATAATAGTAAGGAGATATATACAGATAAAATTTCCCTTACCAAAGATGATTTACCAGAATTAATTGATTTAGAAGATGATATAAAAATTAGTAGCAATTTAGGAAAAGATTACAAAATTAAACTTTCTTATCTAATTGAAAAAATAGATGAACCTAGTCAATTATTAGTTGCTTTTAATATTGATAATCGTACAGTACCCGCAGAAAATTTTTTGAAAAAGACCATACTTCCTAGCATAGGTTACAGGTGTATTTTTTTATTCTCTTCAGAATTGTTTGATAATTGTACTGATACTTCCCGTCAAAAATTTAATCTTCCCAATGAAATTAGCCAAAATCAGTTGAATAAACTATTAAGAGAGGCTATAGGAAAGCTGTTATCCAATAAAATTCCTGCAATCCAAGAGAAAAATAAAAAAATCAAGCAAGAGTTTGAAAAAAACTTTCCTCATCTAACAGGATATTTTGAAGAAGATACGGTTGGTTTAATCGATAAAGATGAAGCTCTTGAGAACGCCCAGTCCCAATTTTTCAAGGAACAAAAAAAGATTTTAGAAGCTGACAATCTTACTGATAAACAATATGAAAAATCTTTAGAATTTTCTTCTAGAGTTTTAACAGAATATATTTTATATCGAGAAAAAATTATCCAAAAAATGGATGAGCTACTTAAAAATTTAAGCAATGAATCAGAAATTCATAATCTAATTGTTCCTAGATACAGTCAATTAGAACAAGAAAATTTAACTTCTGATGTTTATCAAAATAATGCTTGGTTATTAGATGATAAATTTATGTCATTTAGAACTATTCTAAGTGAAAAAGAAATGGGAAAAATTATCCAAAATATTCGTTTGGATAATGAACCTATTGTTGATAGAACTAGACCTGATATCACATTAATCTTTTCAGCAGATCCTGAAAAAAATGAGAAGGTTGATGTTGTAGTTATTGAAATAAAAGATAAAAATGATGATTTAAAAGATAGTGCATATGCAATCCAGCAGCTATTAGATCGCTCTTATAAGCTGGTTAAATATTGTCCAAATATACAACGTATGTGGTATTACGCAATTATTGATATTGGACATGATATGGGACGACAACTAAGACAAATGGGATATACTCCCTTGTTCTCAAAAGGAAAAATTTATTACCGCGAGAACATTACAGAAGTATATCAAGATGATAATGAACAAAACATTATTGGAAACGTACCAACACCTACTTTTATTGTATCCTTTGATGCAATTGTTGATGATGCAAAATTAAGAAACAACACCTTTTTAAAAATTTTGCGAGAAAATATGAAAAAACTGCAATAGCAAATGTAGCAAGCGTAGGTTGGGTTAGGCCGCTTTAAGGCCGTAACCCAACATTTCAGAACAGCAAACGGTTTTGTTGGGTTTCCAACCCAACCTACGAAAAAGCAAACGTAGGCTGGGTTAGACCGCTTTAAGGCCGTAACCCAACATTTCGGAACGGCAAACGGTTTTGTTGGGGTTCCAACCCAACCTACGAAAAAACGCACGCCATCATCAATGCCTGTCTGAAAACAAGTGTGGCGAGTTTCGCTAAAACATCTTTCAGCAAGCGTAGGTTGGGTTGTAAACCCAACATTTCAGAATGATAACGGTTTTATTAGGTTTCCAACCCAACTCTACGAAAAAACGCACGCCATCATCAATGCCTGTCTGAAAACGAGCAAGC
Organism: Neisseria sp. CCUG12390; assembly: GCF_047837985.1. GTDB lineage: Bacteria > Pseudomonadota > Gammaproteobacteria > Burkholderiales > Neisseriaceae > Neisseria. The sequence goes on along the minus strand of NZ_CP181244.1, from coordinate 933,631 downwards.
GTAGGTTGGGTTATAAACCCAACATTTCGGGACGGAGAACGGTTTTGTTGGGTTTCCAACCCAACCTACGAAAAAACGCATGCCAGCATCAATATCTGTCTAAAAACGAGTGCAGCGAGTTGCGTTAAAACAGGGTTTCTGTTAGTTCAGTTTGACACAGTGCGATGATTTTTACGCCCCCAAGAGAATATGCTTTTGATAGAAAAGGATATTTTCATGGTAATCATAACTGTGTTCTCGACCAAAGGCGGTACGGGTAAAACGACAGTCACAGCCAACCTCTCTGCCGTTCTGGCAGACATGGGTTTCCGGGTGTTGATGATAGACACCGATGTTCAGCCATCATTAAGCAAATACTTTCCGCTGCACTATCGTGCACCCAACGGAGTGGTGGAATTCCTGCTGGGAAAAAATGATGAAACAACCATCCGTTCCACCATTTCAAACACAATTTATCCCAATCTCGACATTATTTTTTCTAACGATGTGAGCGATGACGTACAGGTTAAAGTTCAAAACCGTCCTGATCGCGCCTTCCTTCTACGCAGTAAGTTGGTTCATCCCTACATTGCCGAAAACTACGATGCTGTCCTGATCGACACACAAGGATCGGTAGGCGTGATACAGGATGCAGCTTGTTTTGCGGCTAATCTCGTACTCTCTCCCATCATGCCCGAAACCCTGAGTGCGCGCGAATTTATTTCCGGTACCCAAGACGCACTTGAACGGCTCGCACACGGTTCAATTATGAATCTGCCGATTCCGCCTCTGCGTGCATTGATTTATGCCCGTGACCGCACCAAAGATGCGCGGATGATTTCCGAACAGATCAGAAAATACTTCAACAGTACGTTGGATCCCAATAAGCGGCTGCTGACATTGGAAATTCCATCGGCTAAAGCCTATAAAGAAGCCACAACGTTGCGGATTCCAGTGCATTGTCACGAATATACCCACGCCGGCAAGTCTTCTTCAGCCCGTCGCCAGATGATTAACCTCGTATACGAACTGTTCCCGTCAATCGAGGAGCAAAAGGTAGAGTGCCACTTATTCGGCGACAACCTCGAAAACCTGCTGCCAGAAGAAAATACAGCGAATTTACCGGCTGAAAACGTTCAAAACGGTGCGGAGGACGGCAGCCATGAATAAAAACACAGTATCTGCCCGTCCGAAACTCACATTGGAAACCGCAGGATTAAGCCTGAACGTACCACAACCGGTGCAGACCGGCATGGACATTGCCCGCAAAGACGATGTTTTTCCGGGGCTGTTCATGAACGTTTCGGTATATGAAATCGATTTCTTCGATAAAAATCCGCGTACTCGGCACGACCCCGAACTGTACCGCCAAATCAAGGAGTCCATCCGTGAGTCCGGCGTACAGCAGCCCGTGCACATTACCCGCAGACCCGATAGCAGCCGTTTTGTGCTGGCACAGGGTGGCAACACCCGCCTGAAAATCTGCCAAGAACTGCATGAAGAAACAGGATTGGAACGTTTTGCCGTCATTCCTGCCATATTTGCCGAATACACATCCGAAGCCGACATCCAAATTGCCCACCTGATTGAGAACGAACAGCGGGCAGAGATGTGCTTTTGGGACAAGGCTCAGGCATATGCGGCCATCCGGGAAATGTTCCAGGCTCAAAGTGATAAAAAACTGAGTTTGCGTGAATTGGAGAGCCTCTTTGTTTCTCACGGCTTGTCTTTAACACATCAAATTCTGGGCTACCTGTTTTTCGCCAAAGATATGTTGTCTTCTTTGAGAGAGAAATGTATCCATTTATCCAATCCCAAAACGATTGAACTCCGCAAACTCTTCAACGAACTGGAAGGCAGCCTGAAAGCCGTGGGACAGCAAGACCGCTTCCTCGGATTCTGGGACAGCACCCTGCAAGAATGGGCGGAACGGCAAACCGAAGCCGACGGCCTAGACACCGCTGCACTGGGAAAATACCTGCAACAGCGGTTCGCCGAAGCATTCGGCGGCATATTGCCGGAACAGCCGCAGCAGACCGCAAAAAACCGTTCTGTCACAGCACACGGACAGAAGCAGGCAACTGCAACAGATGCTTCAGACAATGCAGCGCAGCAACAGGGGACGGACAAAAGCCTACCTGAAAACGGTACGGACGGAACGACGGATTCTGTTACCGTTTCTGACCACGGTAACTCCGACGGCACCGTTACGCCGCCGGTCGATCCGGCTGCGGAACGGCAGCACGGGCAGGAAGCTGCGGCAGAGCCTTTCAGGCAGCCTGAAAACCGCGGAGAAGCCTTGCGCCGCCTGCACCGCTCTGTGCGCAAAATGCTGTCTCTGGTACATCTGGACAACTGTTTCCGCAGTCACGATGCGTTCCGTTACGGCTTCTATATCGAATACCCCGATTTCCACAATATTCCCCAAACACGCCCCGATGCCCTGTTTGTCATCGACAACCTGCATGAAGATGCCGGCGACGTATTCGCGTATCTGACCAAAGTTTCCATGCAGGAATCCCTGCTCGGAAATCCGGATTTGGGCAGCGGCAACCCGCTGTTAAAGCTGCCGGAAAGTTCGCCGCTGCGCATGGCCTACCAAGACCCCGACGTACTTGACGAATACAACGTTATGGGCATCGGCGAACGGGTTTATTTGCTGGATCGGGTATTGTACTGGCAGACCGCCGACACTCCCTACACGGAACCGGTGTCGGAAATCCTGAATGCACTCCGTGTCGTACACCACTACGAAAAACAGGAGAACGGCCATGAGTAAGCAAGTTGCAGAACAATACCGTATCCAAGTCCACGGTCACACACCCATACATACACAAATCCTGTCCGTCCTGCCCGCGTTGCTGGTTTTACCCAAATCACGCAAAGAAGCGGCGGCCAATGCCGTGATGTTGCACCGCTATGCCGACGTATTCGCACAGATACAGGCAATGACTCCCGACCGTTTAATGCAGGTTGCCCGCAGCATGTCCGGTTCGGTGGAAATCCGTATCGACCTTCCCGCCTTACGCAATGCCGTTTGTCGTGTCGCCGGCGATGGGGAACGGTGCGAACGCCACCGTCGGCAGACTGAATGGCTGATACGGCACGGTGCCAGCAACCACATGATACTGATGTTGTGCAGCGAAATATCGGTAGAAGACATTCGCAGGATGCGGCACGAACTCGGTATGCCCGTCTGCAAAGGCCGTCGTTCGGCTCTGCCGATGGAAACCCGTCTGTCCCTGTTGGCCGATTGGCAACAGCTTCAGAGCGAAGAAACCGATACCTTCTCCTGTTACCAAAAACTGGCAAGCCTTTATCCGGAATACAGCTTGGACAGACTGTACAGCACCATCGTATCCGATGAAGCGGAGAGGAGCGGGAGATGAGGACGGACAACCTCCGCGAGAGTCTGCTGCACCATCCCGGCATGGTGCAGCAGGAAACCTACGACCGGGATACCGCCTATCTGGCCGCACTGTGGGACGAACCGGTCAGCTATGTCGTCCAGTTTGCCCAAGCCTTAGACTCGGTTACAGCGGGTTATTTCCTAAGTTGTTATGTTACCCGTTACGGCGAAGGCGAATGGACGGCACTCAACGAACACACCGCTGCTGCCGAAACGGGATTGGGGCGTGGGCAATGGTATGCCGTACGCGACCGTCTGCTGGACAAAGGTGTCTTGATGAACGACCGCAATGTCCACGCTTCATTGTACTGTCTGAACGGAGCAAAACTGGAAGCAATGATGCGTCGGCACAGCAATCTCTCCCTAACGGCCGTGACCGCCCCACCCCTTTCTCTCAACCGTCTGCATCTGCGTACCCTGCTCCACTACGGTCTGTCGGTCAAGGCGTGCCTGTATCTGGCGGTACTCCAATCGGAAACACCGCATACAGCATTTACTGAGCGCGGCAGTTTCAGTAATTGGGTTCTACTGCCTGAAAAAACCGTAACTGAGCGCAGCTACCTGAGCAAACGCGAGCAGCAAAACGCATCGGAAGCCCTGCGTACCGCCGGTTTGATTGAAAACGAGTATAGGGGCTTCCCCCGTATGCGCTACTGCCGATACAGCCTGAAAAGGCTGGCAGAATTGACCGACGGTTATATGCAGACGCTGACCATCTGAAAGAAGGAAACAGGATATGGACAAAGAAACATCATTACTGGATATGGCCGATGCGCAAATTCTCGGCTTTGTATCCCACCGGAACGGAGACAGTCTGGCCGATTTGGTTACTGCGATGGGATTGACCCCACAGGAGTGGGAAATACTGAAAACCGACTATACAACTACAGCCTATCTTAGCGAAGCGGATATGCTGGAAATTGATGCAGCATTGCAAGACAGATAAGCAAGGACAACAACATGGACAAACAATCTGCTCTGGAAAAAATCAAGAAATGCCTAGCTCTGGGTAAATCAGCAAACGAACACGAAGCCGCCCAAGCCTTAAAACACGCCCAAATTCTGATGACTCAGTTCAGTTTGGACGAACTGGACGTTTCCCTGTCGGAAATATCCGAAGACCGCATAGCCGCCCCCCTGACCGTACCGAAATGGCATTGGAATCTGGTACACCTTTGCGGCATCGCTTTTGGCTGCGAGAGATGGCACAGCGTCAACAGCATCGGTAGCGGTTTTATCTTTTGCGGCATAAACGGCCGCTCCGAGTTGGCTGCTTATGCCTATACGGTTTTGTTGCGCCAACTCAAAGCCGCACGGCGCGGATACATGAAAACGGAACTGTCACGGGTACGCATCAGCAAAAACAAAACCGCCCGTGCCAACGAATTTTGTGACGGCTGGGTACGAGGTGTCCGGAAAAATGTCATCAGCCTTGCCCAATCCGAACAGGAAATCGGACTGATTACACAGTACAGGGAACGTAAATACGGCGAGATGAAACAGGCCAAAACCCGTGACGTAAAAGGCGTACGCAGCTACAGAGACGATTATCGGGCAGGTCTCGAGATAGGCAAAGACATCAAACTGAATGTACCGCTGAGACAGCCGGAAACAAAACAGTTGGCGAAATAAACAGGTATCTGTGTCATGAATCTCCCCGCCCCGCATGAGTACAACCGCGACATCATGCTCTGCAAACAGATTTTGCAGGGTGGGCGTACTATTGCCGTTTATAAATGCCTAATCGGTGTAGCAGGTTCCATCAAAGCCGCCGTATTCCTGTCACAACTGGTTTACTGGACGCAGCGTGGCACCGACATCGTGGGTTCGGACGGATGGATACACAAATCCGTAGAACAGATGCACAGTGAAACCGGATTAAGCAAACGCGAACAGGGAACCTGTAAACAGAAACTGCTGGAATCCGGGCTGATCGAGACGCGCTACAAGCGTTACGGTTTCGGCAAAGGTCGTCTGGAATTGCGTATCCGACTTGATGCGCTGGCAAAAGCAGTCTGTACGGTCAATGGCGCGGAAACACCCGACATCAGTCTGGCTGATTTCAGACAGCCTTCCAATCTGTTTTTCCTGCGTTATTTCAAAGAACGCATTGCCTACCACCGTGACTTGGTTGACCTCACAGGCTGCATCCATTCGGCCATCATGCTGTCGTTCATCATGCAGCAGTGCATTGCCAAAGGCAGCATGAACAGCAACAGCGACCGTTGGTTTGTCAGCTTCAACATACAGGGCTGGCAGAAATATCTGTTCCTGCCCTACAAAACCCAAAAAACCGCCAGAGACCGGCTCAAAGCACACGATTTTATTATCGAGAAGCACTTTTTTGCTTCACGCCGCATTTTTACCCTGCTCAACGGCAAAGCCATTTGGAGTGCGCTGAAAAACCGCAGCAGACTATCCAAACCACCAGAAAATGAGACCAGACAAGGCATCAATCCAGTAAGTACCTTTTCAGAGCACACAGATAACAAAAGGGCGAATACAGAAGGTACTTTTTCAGAGAACACACGTTACAGAAAGGTTAATACAGTAGTGCCTTTTTGGAAGAACATAGGTTACAAAAGGGTAAATACACAGGTAACAAAAGGGCAAATACACACGTTACAAAACGGCAAATTAACAGGTGACAAAACGGCAAATACACAAAGTACAAAAGGGCGAATTCTTGAATATATAAATTACAGTGAGTTTTCTAAAGAAAACAACTACAACAAAGACAATAATGTGGTGGGAGTGTTTGACGGTTTGATTTACCCGAAAACATGGAGCCAATCCATGCAGGGAAAAAGCAGGGAAATATTTACCCGCTTACACCCCGAAGCCAACAAGGAGCAGTTGCAGGAAATACTGGACGAAATCGCCGGGCAGACCAAACCAATTACCAGCCCATTGGGATTACTGACCGTCCTGTGCCGTAAAGCAGCCATCGGCGAACTGATTTGCGTACTGGCCCCAATAGTACGGGAACGGCGTAAACAGCAGGCAATTTGGGAAGCGGAACGCCTGCGTGCCGAACAGCAGTTCCTGCAATCTCCGGATAAACCCGACACACTGGTGAAAACATCCAACTCGGAAGTCTACCAGAAGGTCAAAGATTCAATGAAGGCAGCACTGAAAAAAGCAGGTGCCAAGACTAATTGGTAACAGCAAATCAGAGCGGAAAAGTTTGTGTACCCCCTACACAAAATCCGAAGCGGAAAGCTGTAAACGGGGTTTACAAAATCCAAAGCAGAAAAGTTTGTGAACCCCGTTCACAAAATCCGGAGCAGAAAGCTGTAAACACTGTTTACAAAATCCAAAGCAGAAAAGTTTGTGTACCCCGTTCACAAAATCCGGAGCAGAAAGCTGTAAACACTGTTTACAAAATCCAAAGCAGAAAAGTTTGTGTGGAGTCCACACAAAACCCGAAGCAGAAAAGTTTGTGTGTCCCCCACACAAAACCCGAAGATTTTTCACAGGAGTATCGTCAATCATGACCCAAAACAACAAACAAAAACTGGTTATCAAACCGAAATCCATCCGTGTGCCACAGCAATTTGATACGTCCTTTCCTGTATCGGAACAGTCGGTGTTTTCCGACGGGTATGACTGGGAGGCGGAACGGAAGCGTTTGGCAGCAATAGCAGCAGACGGTGTAGACAGCAGTCATCCTGATGCAGAGGCTTTGGCGGTACTGGCCGAACATGAGATGCTGTTAAAGCAGCATATCCTGCGTCAGCGTATCCGGAACGGGCAGAAACGCTCCCGTTCTTTGGGTTCGGTCAATTTGGATGATTATGCGGTTTACCTGTCGGAAGACAAAATCTTTGATGAGGTCGGCACGCTGGCCGGTAGCGAAGATGCCTTTGAACTGCATACCAAACAAGGTATCCGTATATGGGAGGGTAAAAACGATAAAAAGACACACCGGTGGCCCGGAATACGTTACGGCATGGCTTTGTCGGGTGAGTTGGTCCGTGCGGCGAAAGCCGATAATCCTTTTGCCCATGCCGAACTGCTGGCATTTGAAACAGAACTGGATACTGTCTCGGGTGCATTGGCAGCAGAAACCGATAAGATGCAGCAGATGCTTGAACAGTATCGTGCAACAGGGATACACATCGGCGTTTTCGCCAATGCCCAACCGGTATTGATTAAAACCTCTGCCGTACGCGGTTACGGTTTCAGACTGTTGCAGCTTTTGACTGCCTACGATTATCTGGTTCGTCTGGCAAAGACGATGGGACTGAAAGGTCTGATGTCGAATACAGCCAGCAATGACGTAATTCATGAGTGCGGTAAAAAAATCAGGGGGCTGCTGCAAGGTCTGTACACCTCTGCGATGAAAATCAGACAGATTCAGTCGGTATCGCGTACTACGCTGCTGGAAGATGCGGTAATTGCCGAGAAGTTGGGCGTGGCCGTGGCAAACGGTGTACTGTCGCCTTTACAGGAAGATGTACTGTTGTACCGTAGGATGCCTGCCTTTACCTTTGTTGATACAGTTATCCCCCCAAAACGTCAATCCGAGCTTTATGAAGCAGCAGTAAGGTTCGGTTTGACAGAGATTCTCTCTCAGGAACAACTTGGATAGATGCTATGGGCGATCTGTTTCCTGACCGTAAAAAATCTATGTGCGACAAAAGCCTTTTAAGGGTAAGGGAGCCTGAAGCTGTCGCAATGGAAATTGCAGCAACCGAAAAGGCCGTGTACGAACTTGTCGCCAATGCCCGGCATTTTTTGGAGCAGTCGAGACAAATGGGATTGGTCAGGAGACTGGCCTACCGGACAATCGCGGTTGCTCACCCGAATCTGCCTGAATATCCGCGCAAAGAATTCCATATACCCAGTATCTGTTGGGCCGAGTACGAAGGTAAAAAACGAACGGATATTACCGACTGGGCAAAAATTGCCGTTTATCTGGATAAAGCCAATGCGTCTTATGACGAACGTCTGCTCCATATACGCGTACACCTGACAATGCGGCAGTTCCATTCGGAAGGCCGACGGCTGTATGAAATACTGAAAACCGACTATGCACTGGTTCAGGAAATACAGCAGATGTCCGAATCGCAAAATATTCCTGTGGCAGCGATTTGCCTACCATATCTGTGAGACCGACAGAAAGTTTGTGAACCCCCCATTCACAAAATCCAGATCGGAAAAGTTTGTGAACAGTATTCACAAAATCCGAAGCAGAAAAGTTTGTGTAGAGTCTACACAAAACCCGGAGCGGAAAAGTTTGTGAACAGTATTCACAAAATCCAGAGCAGGAAAGTTTGTAAACAGTATTCACAAAATCCAGAGCGGAAAGTTGTAAACACTGTTTACAAAATCCGGAGTGGGAAAGCTGTAAACGGGGTTTACAGCAACCAAGAAGGAATAATTTATCATGAACAAATATAACAACAGTTTTCGGAAATTGGCATGGTTTAAATTAACCGGAGAGGATGACAAAAATTTTAAATACTACAGCTTGATTTGTAGCTTGATGTGTATTTCCTCCCTGTTTATTTTCTCCGTCGGTTTCTATCACTGGATAGAAACCAAAGATACCGGGACATTCATTCTGTCTTGTTTTCCGGCGGCTGCGACCCGTATTTATCTGGATTATTTTCTCAAAAAGGGGCCTGCTTTTGCCAAGCAACTTTATATTGAAAGCGTCCATCTTTATCGTGAGTTTGAACAGCAAGATGATACCGACTTGACTACGTTCATCTGCAAAAAAAGAAAACAGTTTGCCGCAGAGAGTGCTGAATGGGAACGCTTTCTATCTGATACTGAAAAATGAATAGGAAAAATAAAAAATGACCCACGAACAAATGATCGCTGCTTTTTCCTCCGTTATCCTTGATGCTTTGCTTCAGTATGAAAATCAAACTCCTGTGTATTACTACCTGGTCTATTACGGTTCATGGGTATTTCTCCTGATTAGTGTATTCAGTCTGATACTTGCTCTGAAAAACGTAAACGTCAAAAAAAACTTTCACTATCTGTTGGTACCATTGTTCGGTTTTATTGGTATTTCCGGCATCCAACAGCCCCGTCCCAACATTGGGGTTTATTACGGATACAGTTTGGCGAAAATTGCCTATCCCAATACGGAAAATACGGATACCTTTCTTGACCGGGCAGATTTTTCAAATCCGATTTGCTGTTCGATCAAAGAAGCGGAGTATCTATACGCAAAACGGATAGGATTCCAGCGATATGCCGATTCAAAGGCAAAGGCATTGGTTGATTTGGTAGTCATTGAGCGGAAAAGTTTTCTATCTGACGGAAAATCCGAATAAATGGCTTGACAACCACCACCAGACACTTTAATATGCCCTTACCCCTATCTGTATTTTGGGATATTTTAATCCAAATTTCTGCAAATTCGGCTGTTTCTCCCGATGGAGATCAGCTTTATGTCTATTAATCTTGTTGTCCGCGGTAATCTGGGACAAACATTTTCCCTTAAAACCATCAACCGTGACGGTTCGAACGAGCCGAGTACGGTCTTAAATTTCTCCGTTGCTTCGACACGTTATAAAAAACAAGGCGACCGTTATGTCGCAGCCGGCCCGACCGAATGGCTGGAATGCGAATACTGGAACCGCCGCGCACAGCATCTAGAAAACATACTGTGCAAAGGTATGCCAGTCATCATCGAAGGCGAAGAATTGGTCGAGTTCTACGAAAAGGACGGCCAACGGGTTAAAGCCCGCAAAATCCGTGTCGAAAACATCTATCTGAACCTATCTTCCGACCGTATCGAATCAATTACCCTGAAACCGCCCCGCACTGCAGAGGACGAACAGGATGATACGCCATTCTGAAACCACTCCCGGGACGGCCGCTGCACTGCCGTTCCGGTTTCTGACGGATACGGATTGATTTCGGTATGAATATTTTTCAAAAAAACGCACAACGCGACCTCGGCTGGGAATTTATCACACTGACGGCAGGTAATGACGAAGACGGTATTTTCTATTGTGAAAAAGACAATGCCATCGGCTCGGTATGCCTGTTTTCGCCGATGGCCGGATGGAGCGAAAAAACCCCGGTCGATGCGGCCGTGCTGCTCAACGAACCCTATCCGGGCGGCACAATTATGCAATTCATCAATATCGGCTCCCCTTTCGTACAGCCGATACTGGATGCCTATGCCAATGCCAGAATGGGCGTATCCGGCGATATATCAGTACAGACCGCCCAGTATGCGGTACGCGACCGCGCGGCATTTTTACAGCGCGGCACCCGTCAGAAACTGGTGGCTTCTTCGGATACCCGCATATTGGAAAGCCTAGGTCTGTGGACGTTCAAAGTACCGCTGAAAACACAAAATCCCTTTTCGGGAAATGCCAAAGAAACAGCCGCCTTCCAGCAAGAGTGTGCCGCTTTCCTGAAAATGCGCCGCAATGCCCTGTCACAGCTGACCGTCATGGGCATCAATGCCGAAGTATTGCGTACTGCTGCCATGATGGGGGTACTGCGCCGTTATTTCTCGATATACGAACCTTGGGACACCGGCGTAGAAGAAAATGTACCGCTCAACGAGCAACTGTTTCCCGTCGGTTCGCGTATGAACTGGGACAACCGCCGTCACGACGTGCTGCACTGTTCTGGCTTTTCTTATTCCCAGGAGAGGCAGTATATGGGGATACTGGTTCTGGATCGCTATCCCGGCACGGAAAACCCGTTCCACTTTTCCAAGATGATCGAACTTTTAGGCAACCCGCCCGGCAACGGTGCGCAAATCGGAATGCCTTATGCGCTCTGCACCACCATTCATTTTCCGGATCAGGGCGTAAAAGCGGCAAAGGTGCGTGCATCGCAAGTGCAGACCGAAAAATCGGCCAATGCACTGATGCTGAAATGGTCACCACGCTTGCGTAAGAAGCGTGACAGTTTCCAAGCATTGGCCGCATTGATGCTGGAGGGCGGTAACGCCGTGGAGGTCAGCACCAGTTTGTGCCTGTTCAACCGTTCGGCCAATGCCGTCCGCACCGCACAGTCAACCATGGCAACGTACTACAAGCGTTTGGGCTTTGTCATGCGTCCGGAAAAATATATTCCGGAAGTCAGCTTTTTCAACCAACTGCCTTTAAATGCCTCCCCCGAGAGCATCAAAAACACCCACCGCTTCAAAACCATGGTGGGGTCCCAAGCCGCACACCTGCTGCCCGTAACCGACGAATGGCAGGGTTTCGGAAACGAAATGCTGCTGACCACCCGTTTGGGCCGGCTGTTTCACTACTCTTTGTTCGACAAGCGCAATCTCAACTACAACTGGACTTGGATGGGCGCATCGGGTACGGGTAAATCATTTGCCGTTCAGCGTCTGATACAGGACGAACTGTCTTTGGGTACCAAAATCTGGCTCATGGATACCGGCTCTTCCTATTTGGCATCAGGCATGGTTTCGGGGGCACAGATTCTGGATTTCCATTTCGACTCGGACGTCTGTCTAAATCCCTTTACCAAAGTATCGGACATTGATCAGGAGATCGAACTTATTCTGCCCATTCTCGGCAAGATGGCCAAACCGACCGAAGGCACGACCGACACACAGCGTGCGCTGCTGGAAGAAGCGGTCAAATCGGTGTTTTCCGCCAAAGGCAACAAGGCCGAAATTACCGACATTATCCAATACCTGAACAATCAGACCGGTTCGATGGCTGCGCAACAGCACGAGCTGGCCATGCTGCTGTCTCCGTTCGGCTCGACCGGTTCGATGGGACGCTGGTTCAGGGGAGCGAACAACTTCCGTGCCGAAGCGGATTGGACGATATTGGAATTGTCGGGACTGACCGGCAACAAGCATCTGTGCGACGTGGTGCTGATGATTTTGTCCACCACCATTGCGCAGGAAATGTTCACTTCGCGCGATTTGCGCAAACGGATGATGATCGTCGAAGAAGGCGGTGACCGCTTGGGCGATCCTTCTTTTGCCGAATTTACCGCCAAACTGTTTTCCAAAGTCCGCAAAGAACACGGTTCCGCAGGCGTGGTTATACAGTCGCCGAAACAGATTCACGCCACCGAATTCGGTTCGGCCATCATGGCGTCGGCACACACCAATTTCTATATGCAACAACGAGCGGAGTCCATCGAAGAAGCCAAAGCAAAAAACTGGCTGCAAGTAGATGCCTATACCGAAAAATTGATGCGGGAAGTAAAAACCGCCAAGGGTCAATACAGCGAAATCCTGATCCGCAGCGGCGAAAACGCTGGTATTGCCCGCCTGATCGAAACTCCGTTCAACCGCGTACTATTCTCCACCGAAGGCGAACTCTTCAAGGAATTGCAGCAGCGCGTACGCCGTGGGGAACAGATTACCCACATTGTCGAAGCCGAAGCAAAACGCCTGTACGGGGACGGCACGGTTTAACCCTTTCAGACAGCCTTTCAACCGGAATCACAGAGGATCCCTTTCATGAACGAGACACCGAACAAAACAGACGAAGCAGGCAAAACGGGCATCACCGGCACAGCGGCACAGCAACCCGAAACGCTGCCTGAAAACAGCCGCCCTGCAACCTCCGGCGGCAGCGGCCTGACGACGGTCATGGTATTGCTGGCCTTGGTATTGGGCGGGTACAGCTTTTTCCGCACCATTGTTCCGACAGCCGCAACGACAGAGAAATTGGCCGTAGTCGATTCCGACCGTTTGGCTGCTGCCTACATCCGGCAGGCATTGTCCGACCCACAGGCGGATACGCCTGCGGCACAGCAGAAGCTGGCCGCGCAACTGGGCGGCATTCAAGCCAAGCTGGATGCCATGGCCGCAGAAGGCAGAATCATCGTACGCAAATCAGCCGTACTGACCGCACCGTCGGGTGCCGACATCACCGCCCAAGTAGCGGCAGAACTGGGCATTACCCTGCCATCAGAACAGCCTCTGCCGCAGGCAGGCAGCAGTAACGGCTTTTCAGGCAGCACACCGGTTCCTGCGGGCTTACCGGCAAACCAAACACCCGCAAACGCATCAGATGCCCGCTTGGGCAGCCAGTTGGATTGACACACATGACCCAAAAACCGCTGCCTCCGCTACGCGTCAGACTGGCAGTCTGCGCTGCCGGTTTGGCCGTTGCCGCCTGCGCATGGGCCGTACGCCCGTGGTTACAGGAGCAGGGATCGGTCATGGTGGAAGCCAAAACGGCGGGCTGCCTGCCATGGCAGGTGTACTGGTACGACAAAAAACAGACATACAGACCACTGCGCCGTAACGACGTCATCCTGTTTCCGGCAAGGGGCATGGCTCCCGTCATACCGGACGGACTGCCTGTCGGCAAACTGGTGGCGGGACTGCCGGGCGACAAAGTGGAAATCCGCAACGGCAACGTCTATATCAACGGCAGCCTGATCGCGGATGTCCGCTACGGTGCAGGCAAACTGGGCAAACCCGTGGATTATTGGGATACGGCATACAGATTGGAAGACGATGAGATTTTTGTATTCGGCACGGAAAAACATTCCTGGGACTCCCGCTACTGGGGGCCGTACCGGGCTTCTATGGTTCGCGGCCGTCTGCTGCCTCTGTTTTAGCGGGACGGCAAACGGGGAAACGTTTGACCTGAAACGGCTGCTCGACAGCCAAAAGGCAGATACGGCAAGATTTATGCAGAGCCTGAAAGGCCAAGTGGTTCCCGGCGGCAGCCCTACCCGGATGCTGACCCGGGGCGAAAATCCCGCCCGGGCACAACTGGCCGGTATCCGCACGGTGGTATTCGTATCCCGTTCCATGCCCGAACAAGAGCTGTTGAAGCTGCTGACACAGGGAGCCGGACGCCGGGATACGGTATTTCTGTACCGCGGCTGGGGCAACGGAGGTGCCGACAAGGCGTTTGAGTATGCAGAAACATTGGTACGCAAACTGCCCGAATCCGCCCGCAAAAACCCGCCCAACATCATGGTCATGCCCGAGGCATTCCGCCGTTACCGCATCAGCCATGTACCTGCGCTGCTGCATCAGGATAAAGGCAAGTGGTATCTGGTTCAGGGTACACCATCCCTAGATCAAGCGTTGACCGCCATTACCGGTCGCCGTTTCGGGCAGCGTCTGAGCCGTCAGTGGGCGGTATCGGAACCCGATCAGGCGGAAATCATGAAACAGGCGGCAGCCCGCGTGGACTGGAAAGCGCAGGCACGCTCGGCAGCAGAATCCGTATCTGCCCAGATGGCCGGCAATATGGATCTGCCGGTTTCCAAAGGCATCGAGAACCGGCTCCACATTCCGTATATGCGTGCGGATTTCGACATCCGAAATCCCAAAACCGGCATGACGGTTTATCCGCGCGGCACGATGTTCAATATTTTGGCCGCTGACCCACTCGGCAGACGTTCCATATTGGCACTTGACGGACGGGACATCCGCCAAGTGCGCTACGCGCAGCGTATTATCAAAGAACGCCCCCAAACCTTGGTACTTTATACCAGGCTAGGCAAACTGGCAGGAACCGGCATTCCGGCCTCCCCCTTGAACACATCTCTGGCACAACGCCTGAGCATCCGTACGGTACCCACCTACCTGCAACAAGAAGGCATGGCATTCCGGGTAGTTTCGGTACACCCGTTCGATTGAGACAACAATGAAATACGGCAAAAAAACAGTCAGATTATCCGTACTGGCAGCGGGACTGCTACTTTCAGGCAGCCTTTACGCCTTTGATTCCGGAACCACTGCATCCGGAAATAGCGGTGCAGACAGCAGCAGCGGCAACGGCAGCAGTCAAACCTGCTCCAACGCCGGTTTCGACGCGTTAATCAATTTTGACTTCGATTCGGCCTTCCCGCTGCGGATTATGGGCAATACCGTCATCTCAGGCGGAGATGTACCGCATCCGCCCCATGCCACCACACAATCTACCTGCAAATGCGGCGAAGAGCCGTACGCCATTTACGGTTATACAAGGGGTATGTGGCTGCCGACACGTTTCGTCGAAGTCGTTCGCAGCGCAAGCTGCTCTCCCGTGTATGGGGACGCGGTCAAACCGTTGCTGCAACAGATGGCCGCACTAGCCGGCACCGGACAGTCGGAACAGGTCACCCGCCTGACTGCAGGCGAATCCTCAGGCCGCTACGACACCTCGTTTCGCCATTTCCACAGCTGGTCGTTCCCGTTCAACCCCTACGGCTGGAATCCCCGCTGCTTCCACAAAGGTGGCAACCTCGAAACTTCGGTTGCCCAACCGGTTTGGTCGAAAAAAGACCCTGTGTACATGAACCTGCTCTATCCGGAATGGATGGCAATCGGCAACTTGGTCAACAGCCCCCTGTTCGACCTGCCCGCTCACACCGCTTCCTGTATCGCCAACACCACCGGTATCGGCTGGGGTATGGTGGACGATGCCGCCTACTGGTTGGGCGGATGCATGGGTAACAACCTGCCAGCCGCCGGATCGATGTCGGCTGAGAAAAACAGCATCATCGGCACCTCCACCATTCTGAACCGGTCCGTCATGTTGTCCAACCGTACCGGCGGTTACGCATCGGTTTCGACGGTCGGCGACAAAGCCCTGTGTACGCCGGTTCCCGTGCCGTATGCCTCCAAATCGGAATTCAAGTCCTCCATGCTGTTCCCCTACCCCGAATCGGGATCGGGCGGCGGCAGCGGCGGCGACATGGGCATCAGCGAAGGTGCTCTGTTCGGTCAATTGAGTGGCGAAGTAGCCAACTTTCTCAACATGGGTGGTAAAGGTGCGCACCGTTTGGGTTCCAGCAATTTTGCCTGGGCTGTTTCCCGCAGCGACCAATCCCTAGATAACAATGATTCCGATGCCGTCTATCTGCTGTGGCGGTGGGTGGACTGTTGCGAATTCAACTGACAGATCAATTCCACAAGAAGGCAATGTCAATATGAAATACAAATTTTCCGTTTTTTTAGTAACCGCCTTGGCGGTTTTTCCGGTTCATGCGGATACGGGCAAAGTATTCGGCAGCAGCGGTCTGCACGGCAGCCGACAGCAGGCTCGCACCGCCCAAACAGAAAGCGGGCAACGGATTTGGCAGCGCGACCAAAGCTATGCGCTGGATCTGTACCGTCAGGTACAGTCGGGCAATGCGTCCGCCGTTACCGAACTGAGAAAATCCGCCAACAGCGGCAACCGCTGGGCGGCATTACAGTACGGCTATCTTGCCCATACCGGCAAATTACCCGGTTCGGGCGGCAAACCGGACATGACCACAGCGATCAAAGCCTACAATCTATCGGCCAAACGTATGGACAAAGGCCGTCTGGCGGACATCAACGGCAACTATATGGCTGCCTACAACATGGGACTGGTTTACTACTACGGCCAAGGAGTAGCGGCCAATGGTGCGGAGGCCCTGCGCTGGTTCAGGGCTGCGGAAAGTGCCTACCGCGCACCGGGGCAGCACCGCGTATTTTGGCCGGCGACCGTTTATATTGCCCAGATTTTGGAACGCGGTTACGGAGTTGCAAAAAACGAAAAAGAAGCATTGGAGTATTGGGAGCGTGCTGCCAAAGCCAATGAAGCCGAAGGACTGTACGGATACGGTATGGCGATATTGAACGGCAAAGGAGGAGTACAGAACCCCTATCGCGCCTACCCCGTCCTGTTGAACGCCGCCAACCGCTGGCATGTCGGAGCCATGGTGGCTTTGGCCAAATACCAAGGCAGCGGTGATAAGCTGCGCGAAGCCAATCCGGTCGATGCCGCTAAGTGGTGGACGATTGCAGCCATGGTAAACAAACGGTACAGCCGCCAGGCAGAGAAAGCTATGACAGCCCTGCCCGCCGCCAAACAGCAACAGGTACGTTCGCAGACACGCAGCTGGCTCAGCACCCACGGCACGGTTCCGAAATCCTTTGACTGGAAACAGCCGATTAATACCGAAATCCCGCAACGCTGACACAACAGGGGGAGGCGACGATATGAACAAAAAACTGAAAACGGCCGCAACGGCAGCCGTCTTGGCGGTTACCGCCGCAACCGTATCGACTTTACCGGTGTATGCCGACAATGCCTACCGGAAAGCACAACCTCAAGGCTGGTTTTGGTACGAAGACCCCACACCGCAGAAACAGGAGCAGCCCAAACCCAAACCAGAACCTGTCCCGCAAAAACCTGCTCCTGCCAAAGCGGATAACCCTGCCGAGGTAAAGCAGGATGACGAACCGTTTTCTGCACCATGGGTACGGAAGAATCTTCAGGTACTTCTGGAACGCGCCATCACAAATCCTACCGAAGAAAACGTCCGTGCTTATAAATACATGGAACGCGTTATGTCGGACATGTCCACCAACTTCGCAAACATGAGTGAAAAAGTGGTACAGAACGATCCGATGCTGGACGAATCGGTACGCTTCCCGATTTCGTCCATGGCGCGGGCGCAGGCATTATCGCAGGTTGCCCAAGCCAAAGACGGCATCATCCGCGACCTGAAAGGCAAAGCCGGTTTGTGGATGTTTTTTGATTCTAAATGTTCGTTCTGCCACAGCCAATACGAAACCACCCGACTACTGGCACAGAAACACGGTCTGACCGTCCATTACATCAGTACGGACGGCGGCATCATCCCCGGCATGACCACAGGGCAGATACGCTATGACCGCAACGCCGAGCGCGCACGCACCTTGGGTATCAAATTGACACCCGCGGTAGTTTTGGTCGCTCCACCCGAAAAAATGGCCATCGTCGCCCACGGTGCGATGGCTCAATCGGAACTGGAAGAAAAAATTGTTTTGGCGGCTATCGATATGAAACTGGCCAACCCCGAACTGAGCAATCTGGCCAAACTACAAGACAGAGGCATTCTGTCGGCACAGGACATGGCGGAAGCCAAAAACCGGATGCGCAACCCAAACAATCCGGACGAACTGGTAAAAATGCTGAACGAAATGATCCGCAGAAAAATGTAAAGGATACATCATGAAATTTGCCCGCAACCTATCGACACGGTATGCCATCCCTACCATCGCCGTATTGTCTTTATGGCTGGCCGCAGCCGATGCCAAGGCAGACATTGCCAAAGGCATGGATGCCATGTGGAACCAGACCTCCCCCTCTTTGGGCGGAGTCAACGATAACTACGGCGGCACGCTGGGCGGTTTGTCGGTACGTTCCCCCGTACGCAGCTTCAACATCTTGGCTTTCGACCCACCCCGCATTTCGGCGGGCTGCGGCGGCATTGATGCCTATTTCGGCAGTTTTTCGATGATTTCGGCGAAAAATACGCAAAACCTGATACGGGCAATCATCGCCAACGGTACCGGCTACGCCCTCAAAATCGCTATGGATAATTTGTGCCCGCCCTGTCAGAACATCATGTCCGGCTTGCAGGACTGGACTACTAAAATCAACAGCTACGCCAAAAATACCTGTCAAATCGGCATGGCCGCGGTGGATTGGGCACGCGGGCAGCGTAATCCCTCAGCATTCGGAGACGACAGCAAAAGCTCCGCCGAAGCGGTTCAGGCTGCCTCATCCGGCGCAGCCGCAGACTTTGCCGAAGCCAACGACAACCGCACCTACGGTGGCAAAAACGCCAACCGCCCTGACGACGCGGCAGAAAAATCGACCGAATACGGCAACAACATGATGAACACTCTTGTTTCCGCCGGCGTATTCAACGCATCGGGAAACGGTGCGGTGGATACGGCTCCTTACGGTGGAAATCAGGGATTCCTGCAAATGGCCATGAATCTGTACGGTACCCAGGTTACCCTGACCGGCGGCAATGCTTCATCTTCGGCTTCGGGCGGGCGGTTTGCCAAAGGCTCGAGTGAGCGGACCGACAAGGAACTCGCCCCGATTTGGACGTTTAACGACATCGTGTACGGCGCACCGACAGGAGCCGCCTTAAGCGGCTACAAATGTTCGGACTTCGACATCCAAAAGGCGGACAGCTGCCAAAACGTCAGTACCGCGGATTCGGACTTCCCCGGTACGCACCGGTACATCCTTAATCTGCTGATCGGCAAACAAACCGCTTTCGGCGACGGTAACAAAATGGGTGATTCCATTGCCACACAGATACAGAACGGCAGCATCATGGCCTATTTTGCCGACAATACCCAACCCCTGAGTACCGAACAGTCCGCCTTTCTGAGCCGCCTGCCGAAAGAAAGCGTCGACGTATTGAGCCAAGCGGCTAAAGCTGGCAGACAGACCGCCATTCAGGCTGCCGATGCCGCTGCACGGCTTTACGGAGAACAGATGGCGGCCGATTTGGTACTGAGCATGAATAAAACCTTATCCGTTGCCTATTCGGCCAACGTCGATACAAACGGCAAACGGATTGTGGCCATGTCTCCTGCGCAACAGAAACAGGTGGATACTCTGGCCGCACAGGCACAGAAATATCAGGACAGCGGCAGCCGTTCCGCCGCACAACAGGGCTTCGTACGTCTTGTACGCGGAGCGGTCATGCTGACTGGCAACAATTCCGGTCTGCTGCAACAGTAAATACCAACCTTCGGGAATTAACGCACCATGGACAAGCATGTCATCGGACAATCAAAAGGAATTTTTTCAGGCTGCCTGAAATATCTGGGTATCCTGACTCTGATATTGGCACCTTTAGCCGCATGGGCAGATGCACTGCCGGCAAGCATCGAAACCGAAGGAAACAGCGACATCACTACCTTATGGGTGGTCGGCGACATTGATGTGATTGCTCGCGGCCTGAATGCAGTGGCCATGTTTTTTAACGGTGCCGGAACCGGCTCCCCTCTGATCAGCCTGCTGATTCTTGGGGCAATGCTGGCATTGGTTGTGATGTTGACCCAGTTCATTACCAAACGCACCATGGATCCGGCCAATACTTTCCTGATGATTGTGATTGTGGCCACGCTGTTCATTCCGAAAACGTCGGTATGGGTATCGTCTTATTACGACGCGCGTGGCGGAGCCGGTGCCGGGGCAGTCGGTTTCCGCAAAATCGACAATGTACCCATCGGGGTGGCATGGCCGTTGGGTTTTTTCTCCAATATTTCCAAAAAGGTTTCCGAAATCTACGATACCGGTATGCAGGTACTGCCGGACACCGCCGCCACCGGCAGCGGTACGGCTGTTACCGAGGGTGGTATCCTTACCCACGGAGCCGAAGGCTATTTCAGCCCCCTGAAAACCGTACTGCGCCTGAGAAACCAGTTTTCCGCTCCGGAAAACACCCTGATGCTCTCCAACCTGGCCAACGCTTCCCAAGTGTGTAACTGGTCGGACCGCTGGGGAGACGCTGACAAAGGCGGCATCTTCAATGTGATGGCCAGAGGACACCAAACCGGCATGGTCCGCATTGCACTACCTGCCGCCAAGGCGGGCGATCCGCCGGTCATCGGTTTGGTCGGCTGTTCCGATGCCGGCAAAATCATTTCCCTGATGATGCTGAAAAACGTCGTCAACCTGCCCGGGAAAAACTATTCCCAAACCGCCGTTTCCGCTACCAACACACGCAACCTGTCGGCAGTCAAAGGTACACATATAGCCGATACGCAGCGTTACGAAAACGCACAGAGCGAACTTGACCAGCTGCCGCAAGCCATCGCCGCGGCAGCCGGCGGCGATACTTCCCGTACCGCCGGCGCCATGGGTGTCGACAATCCGGATGCCCTGCTCAATCTGATCCGCAGCCAAATCGAGCAGGGACAGATGCAGCCTGCCGCACTGGCCCAAGTATTCACTTCGGCGAATGCCGTCAGCACGGTGGAAATCGAAGCCAACATGATTTTTACCAACATCGTCCAAAGCTGTGTCGGTAGCAACGACGCCAATTGCGCCAAACAGGCTTTCATGATGTCCGAGGCACGCAACCGTGCCGCCGTCGATGCCGCAGGCGAAGCATCGATGTTCCAGAATTTCATGGGACACTCCATGAACATCCTGATGTTCATCTATATCGTCATGTCCCCTATCATGATTTTTGTCATCCTGACCATGGGCTGGAGCGGTATGCGCATCATGGGTGCCTACCTGCTGTTTGCCGCATGGATCAATTCCTGGCTGCCGCTCAACAGTGCGATTTCGTTCTATATGCTGCAAAACTACCATAACCGGATGCGCGATTTGGTGTTATCCATTGCCGGTTCGGACGAACCCGGTCGGATATTGTCGCCGGCGGTCATCAACGGTATTTTCAACAGCACGCAGGATATGTTGGCATCGGCTTCCACCCTGATGGCCGCAACGCCGCTGGTCATGCTGTCCCTGTTGAGCGGTTCCATCTACGGCATGGTGCAGCTGGCACAGCGCATGAATATGGGCGGCAAAGATTATGTGGACGAAAGCAAAGCCGCACCGCAACTTGACCAATCCGAAGTCGTCAACATGGCAAGAATGCTGCAAAACAGTTCCGCCGGTGGTACTTTGGGTACACAGAATTTCGCCCAAAATGTCATGAGCAATGCCGATGCTACCAATCCGGCCGCCATCAGCCTGCAAACTAGCCAACAGGCAATAGACAGCGCACGGACATCCGCCGCAGCCAAAGTACAGATGATGGAAGGAGCTGCAGAGACCAGAACACTGGCACAAATCGACAGCGATGGCAAAGTAACGCAGACAGGGATTGTTTATGCTAAAACAATTGATGGACAAGACGTTGCGCGTATTGCCTACGAGGGACAGCATGCAGTACAAGCAGGCGAATCTTTCTCTCTCGGCGGAGGAGCAAATGCAAAAGGACTCATTGGTGTAGATGCAAAAGGTTCTGTTAGTGATACCGTTACCTATACTGACAGCCAAGGCAATACTCATGCTCTGACACAAGGAACCAGCATAGGCAATACCGAAAGTATCCAGACCTCTTTCGGTACCATGAACTCGCACCAATTGAGCAGTTCTATCAGCCAAAATCTGTCAGATGCACGCGAACAGGCACGCAGCATCGAACAGGCAACCAGCGACACCGTCAGCCACGGATTCAGTACCAGTATCAACCGTACCGGTTTCGCCTCCTTGGTATCCAATGATGCAGTGCTGGCTCAGCAGCAATTATCGGCAGGCGCAGCAGCGGCCGGCAAATACGATGCAGCTGCGGGATCGGCTCTACAGGCAGCCAGCGGCAACAGCAGCGCATATTTCAGTACTCTGACAGGACTGTCGACAGGTACGGAAAGCGAACGCTCTGCAGCATTAGCGGCTCTTCATGGATTGTCTGCCGCCAATCCGGCCGGGCATGCACAAGCCTATGCCAACATGGCTCAGGGTGCATTAGCCGTACAGGAGCAGAACCGTACCATGCGTACCGACAATCAGGCAGCCATTGAGCAACAGATTTCATCCGACAATGCCGGCCAATTAGGCAGCTTCCAAAACCCTCTGAACAACAAAGAGCAATTGGAGGCAGCCAACCCACAGGGACGTACCTCTTCATCGTTCGGAGATCCGAGAAACAGCAACACGCTGTCCAGTAACGGACACGGCCAACCGGAAGGATTAACACCCGCCGAACGTCAGAAGATTTTGGAATACAACCGAGCCAGAGTAGCCGAAATGACCGAATTCAATAACAGCGTTATGAAGGAAGTCAATGACCGCCCTGCTTTGCAGAAATTCTTTGATTACACACAGGCTGATGCGTGGAAGGCATGGCATAACGCGGGAGAACAATTGGATAAAGGCGATTACGGTGGTGCCGCTCTCGGGTATTTGACCAGCGGTCTGGAAGCGGCTTCATTGGGTACGGGACGTTTGCTCCGAGACATCACAGGAACACAGGATACAAGCCCGACCGGCTTATCCGATACAAACAACCCCGAACTTAATGCCAAAATCAGACAGATGGAAGCCAATCAGAAAATGATGAGTGGTTTTAATATGTCCGACACAACCAAAACCATAGACGGCAAACCGATTGAAGAAATCATCGGCAGAAATCCTGCGGCTCCGATAGCCAATTCCATACCGACAACAGCCAGCAATGGCGGGGACGGAATGGCATTGCCGACCAGCCGGTCAGGTTTGACCCATTTACAGAGAAATGAAGCATTTGCCGGAGAGAAAATAAACGGCATCGAAACCCACAAAGGCACGCTGGCCATTGCCCATGCCATGGAGAAACTGTTTGATAACCAACAACAGGATGTCAGATTTAGCGCATTTAACGACCGATACCATGTAGAAGAAAGGCCGAGAAGCCTGCATACAAAAGGATTAGCAGTCGATATGGTGCTTGATCAAGAAGGGAAATCCTTGGACGCTTTAAGTACACGTCATTCCAACTGGGAACAGGCAGAGTCGCGCATCCACAAACTCATGCAGGATAACGGCTTCCAGAGAAAAGACTATTCTGTCGATTACGAATGGAAAGGCAAAAATGGAGCGACAGGAGATCATGTCCACTTCCAATTTAACAACCAGGAAGCCGCCAACCGTTTTGCCTCATTGGCAGAAGCCGGTCAGGTAAAAGGATTACTAGGAACGACATCCAGTAACAATGAAAGCACCCAAGCTTCAACTACTGGTAACAGCTCTTTCCTTTCTCAAACTGGTTCATCTTATGTTGGTCAAGGTCGTGTCCCATCACTCAGTAGCGAGCAAAAAATCAACATGTTGGCTATTTATGATGCAGCAAGAGCTAATGGATTATCACATGCTCAAGCATCTGCATTTACTGCCGAGGTAGGTCGTGAAAATAGCTTCCGTACAAACATAATGAGTGGCTCACATACGGATGATCATAATAATAAAACAAATAAAGGTATTATTTCATGGCAAAGCGGCAGAGAAAAACAACTTGATGCATGGATGAAAGAAAGAGGTTTAATGAATTCTGATGGCAGTTATAAACAAGGACAAGCTGCGGTTAACGCTCAAGTTGCATTTGCAATTCACGAGATGCGCAATGTAAATGCTTATAACAAAACGGAACAAATATTCTTAAACAATCCAAATGTAAGCTACCAAGAAGCAACAAGAGTGTTGGGAACCAACTATATTGCTTGGAGATATAACGATCCCGCTTATGCGGCAGGACACAGTAATCGTGATAGCTTTTACAATGCCTTGCAAAAAGCATTAACCGACCGTTCAGCAAAATAGCAGACAGGCCACTAAGTGGCCTGTCTATTGAGGGAGATTCAAAATTATTCCTGAACTTGATAGCCGAACCTAGATACAGCATCCTCTATAGTACCAGTAAAATTATGACATGCTTTCAAATACAATTCAGCACTACCAACTAGGGTACCAGGCACCCCACCTGAAGGATTTCCTAGTGGAATAAGTGTTGGCTGCTGTCCAATTTTTTCAATGACAGGTCGAGACAAAGAGCAGTTAACAATAAGTGTGTGCGGTTTTTTATTCCAACTAACACTTTTACTTTCATACGCTCTTTCTCCTCCTAGCAGAATTAATTTTATCCGAGACGTGTTAGCAGTATGAGATATATTTTCAAAAGATAATACCTTTGCAACCGCACACGGTTCACGATAACAAGATTCTGAAATTGCTCCCTTTTGAATTCCTGTATGATTAAATTGGGTAATTAGATTAGAGTTCCTAGCTGAAACCTCATAGGAAATTAAGGTTAAAAATAAAGAAAGCACCAAATAGATATGTTTCATAAACTACCCTCAACATCAACTACAAATAGCAACTATAGCTGCCAAGCTCAATGCCACAATCAAGGCATAACGAAGCCATTTATTTTGACCAAAAGCGTTTATGACTTCATCCATATTAGACTGCCGTTTTCCATGAGGAAATTGAAAAATTTCATTATTCTTTGATTTTAGAAAATTAACCTCTTCATAACAGATATGGGCATCATTCTTTTGACGAAAAGGATTGATTGATGTGGCATACCAAATATTATCATGTTCATGAGCATGCATCGGATTAGCATGTCTATCCATGTTTGAAAAATCATGGTTGTTGAAATGGTTTTGATTATCCAACATTTAAACATCTCCCTAATACATTTTAATTAACGATATATTCAGAATGACTGTAATAATGAAAATATTTACTATAAAACTATCTTTCCTTTTGGCTGCGGGACTATTTCTACCCAATATTGCCTTTGCCGATAAAATCTCAGGCTGCCTGAAAGGCCACATCAACACACCCGAATGCCGCCGCATGATTGCAAATTACTGGCAGCATGCTCCTTCTATCGAACGCATTGCCGTACAGGAAGGGGTTGAACCTGAGTTGCTCAAAGCCTTGATCGCATATGAAAGCAGTTACAACCATCGGGCGGTATCTCGGGTGCAGGCAACGGGTCTAACCCAAGTGATGCCCGGTACGGCTAGAGGAATGGGCGTACATCCCGACAAGCTGTATATTCCCACTGTTTCCATTCGTGCCGGTGCCCGCTATCTGCGTCAGATGTTCCGCGATTTCGGGCGTTTGGATTTGGCTCTGGCCGCCTACAACGCCGGTCCCGGCAGAGTAAGGAAAGCCGGTAGAAAAGTTCCGAATATAAAGGAAACCCAAAATTATGTGCGCAACGTGAGTGCATTATATACTGAATTCAAACGCAAAACAGCTTACGCAAACAACACAGGCCGTAACAACATAGCGGCCGTATCGGGCAAAAACACCTCCCCGTCCTCTGGCACACAACCCGCCAAATATTCCGCAAACAGTGCCTATCAGTCCCATACGTCCAACGTCAATTAGCGGGCTGATTACGTTACTTTGTGTAAACTTCATATCGGCAATTCCTGCCAATATTTTTAAAAAAGGAAACCGATATGTTACCGTTACACATTGCAGAACAGTTGAAGCAGTATATTCACGATTATTTAGACAACTGCCGTTACCGCAGTATGTCTCCCGGAACAATCGAGGGGTATCGAAGCAACCTGAAACAGTTTACCGGACTACTCCATTTAAGACCGAACAGCACACATGTGACAGAGTTTTCCGAAATATGCACCGAACCGGTGATGATCGAAACCGTCATTCTGAAAACCGGCCAAAACCCGGATTTAACAGCCTACACCATCCGGCGTTACGTTTGTGCTTGGCGGGGATTCATTTGTTACCTGGTCAAAACCAAAGTGCTTGACCTGTCCTATGACCGCTTTGAATTTGAACTACCGAAGCTACCCGAGGCATTGCCCAAAGCCGTCGATATGGACGAACTGGAAAACCTTTTGGACTACGGCTTAGTCCACCATGACAACCCTAACTGGATCGATTGGCGCAATCTCTGTATTTTCGAATTGATGGCCTACTCCGGACTGCGCATATCGGAAGCAACCGGTTTAACCGTAAACGACGTATTTCTCAGTCAAAACCAAATCAGGGTAACAGGCAAAGGCAGCAAAACCCGTTTAGTGCCGATTACAGACTGTGCCGTTGATCGGATACGAAATTACCTGAAAGCACGGAGTGCGGCCAACATCAAAATCAAAAGCAACCATTTGTTTGTCGGGCGGCACGGTAACGGTATCGGCAACTCCACCATCAGGCTGCACCTGAAAGAATGGGCGAAGCAGTCAATGGGGACTGATCGGAGAATGACGCCGCATATGCTCCGGCATTCCTGCGCGACGCATTTTGTCAAAAAAACACACAACCTCAGATTCGTACAGATGCTGCTGGGCCATAAAAACATTTCGACGACTCAGGTATATACGCATTTGGACAACGATTTCGTCAATACGCTGTTTCACAACAACCACGACCGCAAAACGGGAGAATAGCGCAACGGGGAGCACAATATCGTCTTGCCATGGGCGACGGCAGAAACCGCCGTAAATTTCAATCTGACACGGAGTATGAAAAATGAAAAGTTTAGCAACCGCCATAACAGTCTTGGCATTGGCAGCCTGTTCTACCAATCCGGACGGCAGCATCAACTGGTCGGACAACCCTCTGAATGCCGCGGCAACGAAGATCGATCAGGGTATTCAGGCAGGAAACCGAAAACTGGATCAGTTACCGGGTGCACAGAGCAAACGTTCCGATCTGACTTACGATGATTTGATGAAAATGGGCTATATCAGACGCAACCCGGACTATCCCAAACTGTCCCGACAGCGTTATGTGTTCACTTCCAAGAACTGCAACAAAAGCCGTCAGACTTTATGCCTGCATCCGGACGCGAATATCGCTGAACGGCCATAACACCTGAAAGTTAGGGACGGATACGCCGTCCCTTTTCGTTGACGATATGGGTGCCGTTGAAATTCCATTGCGATCCGGCCCGCTTATTACAACGCACCATCTTGCCACTGAATCTTGAAGCATGGGCATAACCGTGGATATAGATAGCGTTACGCCCCTCCGGACGTATCTCCAGTACGCTGCCGCTTTGGGTGGTTTCCCCCTCGTCCCGATAGGATTCGACGCCGAATACAATCAGTTCGCGGCTGTCGGCAGGCTTAATCATGACCACCTTCGACATACCGGCATCGGTATTGGGCGCAAACCAATCGGCAGCGATAACGGCAGGATCGTAGCACTCGGCCGTTTTACTCCATACGCCGCGGTATTGCACGGGTATCTCTTGGGCTGCCGCGCACAAAGGCAAGGTTACAGCAAGTGCGGCAATCGTTTTTTTCAGCATAGCGTAGCTCCGGAAATGTTTTCGGTATCCGTCCGTTCAGGGTTCAAAGGCAACGTTTTCAGCCGCCTTTTTCAATTCCGCCCAGTCGTCCGGAGGATTACCGTTTTTCAGCATAGCCGCGAATACGGCGTACGCATCGGTTTTACTGCCGTAGGCACGTTTGGTTTTGTCGTCGTTGACCCACACATAAACAATGATTTTTTCTTTTTCGCTGTACCGGAAAAACAGACGGTACTGCTGGAAAAATTTGGCTCTGAACCAGTGCTTATACGCACTGCCGAGAGTATTGCCCTGACGGTAAACGTCCAAAGACGGATCAGCGGGAATAATCTCAAAAGCCAGCTTGTGAACGGCTGCCAGCATTTTGGCTACCTTTGCGGTCTGATAGGTCTCCGGCTTCTTCTGTTTTAAGGCTTCCACCTCTTCCCGTAATTTGAGATATTGGCTCCAAAACAGTTCATGAACATAAATCTGCCAGCCGTTAATCTGTACGGTTTCGCGGACGATACTCACAGCGTTTCATCCAAATCAACTTCAACGCCGGCAAGCAGTTGTTCGGTTTTTGAAAGTTCCTGTGCAGATATGGCACGGATGCTCTGCGGATTGTCGCGTATATCCCGTTCCAACAGACTTAAAAACGGCAACAGAGCGGGATCGGTATCACCTGAGGCTTCGTCCAACAGTTCGGAGCCGTTATTGACATAGCGGCCGGCGAACCACATGCCGAGTTCCATATAGTATGCCTCCAAAGACAAATCGGGATAGGCGGCACAAACAGCCTGATAAACACCGCATGGCGGCGACCATGCCGTATCGAAGTCGGCAAACAGGCAGTCCTCTTCAATGGTCAACCCGTAACACTCGCCTCCGTTCCACTTGGTACCCCAATTGTCAATCCGCCAGCCCCACCAGTCGGCATGGCCGTACAGACGGATATTTTCTTGGAGGATGTTGTGGTGTACGCAGTCGATTTGGCACAATTCCTGCAACCCGGACTCTTGATTGAGCAGAGCCGTGATTTCGGCAACCGTAGCGGTCGGCCAATCCAGCAGCGGGGACAGGTGTTGCTGCAACAAAGCAAAATGCGTTTCGGAAAACTTCTCGCCGTGCTCCGACAATACCGCCGTTTCAGGCAGCCTGAAAAAGCATGCGCTGTGATAGGGATACCGGCTTTCCGCCAGCAGGGATTCGGGCATCGGGAAAATACCGTTGAAATCGATTTCCTGCCGACCGCCATCGCCTGTACGGATGATTTTGGCTGCCAGCTCGGCAACCTGTTCCGGATTGCCGGAAATTTTCAGATGATTTTGACACCAATTGGGCATACTGCCTCCTCATAAAAAACAAGGAGCCGTGCCGCCTTACGGGGCGGTACGGCCCCGTAAGGGTTAAAGATAAAGATAAAATACGTCAGTATCCGTTATTGCGGACGACCGTTTATCGGCCTTTGACTGCCGAATACCGTTCAATCAAGCTGCATCCCCAGCGGTATGCAACCTCCCAGCATAAATCGCCGGACAAATTGAGTATCCGTTCCGGGTTATGGTCGATCAGGGCCATCAAATCGACACCCTCATCCACAATCCAATATCCGATGTAGAGACAGTTGCGGTCGAACAGCCAGCGTACGTTGGCAACATTCAGAACCGAATGCAGCCTTTCGGCATAGTTTCCGGCATCCCATTCTGTATCTTTGAGCAGGTAGAAAATATCGTCCAAACCATTGATTTCGGGGTTGATAGGCAGCAATAAAAAATCGTCCTGCGGATGGGGCGGACGATTGGCCGTTACCAAGTTAAGCAGCGAATAGGAAATCGCATCGGCAGGATTCAAAATACCGCTAAACACCTCTTCGGCATCCTGCGGTAAGATCCGCTCATGCAGGTTTTCGGCGCGGAAAAATGCCATCCATTCGTCACGTCCCAGCGGTTCGCCGATAAAGACGATGGCATTATAGACATTGTCGCTGCGGCACGGCCCTCTGCCGTACAGGTTGGCATCGGCAAAATACTGTTTAGCCGGTTCGGCTTCCACAATTGCTTTGTCGGAATAACCGTACCCGCGCAGATGGCGGTTAAGCATATGCACTACGGCTATCGGATCGCAAGCATTAATGCCGCAATTACCGAATGTCAGCGCATTCAGATGCCGGGCAGCAGCTTCCGCATCTTCATATTCGGCATCAAGCCAAACAACGTAAGGTTTCATGGTACAAATCCTCATAAAAAAGGGGCATACCATGCCTTGCGGGACAGGTTTGCCCCGCAGGGTTGATAAAAAAGCCGTAGCCGCACGGATGCGGATCATGCTGTTTAACGGCTGCATGAAGACAGTAAGCAGACTGTCGACTGTATGTAAAACAGGCTTTTTCAGACAGTCTTTAGCCTTTTCAGGCTGCCTGAAAAAACCTGCTTTGCCGAAGCAATGCAGGTTTCATACCGTAAAGCCCTATTTGATGATGAACACCCGCCCGTAACCGGGCGAATTTTCGGTCAAATCAATGGCACAGATACAGGGTACGAAACGGTCCAGCGAAGTGGTCGTTACCACCAAACGGTCTTTGGCATCGTATTCTTCCGATGTCGTAACCACTTTGGTTTTGTGGGTCGAACCCTTGATAAGCAGGCGGCGGCCATCGGCAGCGGTAACAATGCCGCTGACCTGTCCGGCAGCAAGTGCCAGCGCAGAATGCCACTGACCCAACGTACACAACGGCCGTCGTTTTTCCTGCACTAGGTTATCGGTAAACCATTGCCCGAAATGCGGCCATAGGGTTTGGCTTTGCAGTCCGGGCAATTCTCCGCCCAATACGCTGCCGTCTATGCTGAAACTGAGCGGACGGAACGGCTTGGCCGCAGACGCAGGTACTTCGTAACAAAAGTCTGCCTCTGCCCCTACGGGCAGGGCAGCCTCATAAGACAACAGGATTTTCAAACTACCCTCTTGCTGTTTTTTACCGATTTGGCTGCGGTTTGCGGCCTTCATTCCCATGATGACGACTTGATTGTAGGTATCGACACCTGCCCGGAAGATGCGCAGTTCGGTAAAGTACGAAGCGATTTCCTTGGCAAAGCGTTCGGTTAGCGATTGCGTCGGCACGACCAGAATCAGAATACCGCCTGTTTGCAGCACGGGCACGGTTCGGGCAAAAAAGATTTCTTCCAAACGTTGTGCGCGGCCGTTATCCAACTGGTCTTTAGCTGCAAAGCCGTAAGGTGGGTTGAGAAACAGCAGTCCGACGGTTTTGGGCTGCAAAATACAATCCTCAATATCGGCTTGGATGACGAAATCCAGACAGCTGCGCGAAGCGGCTGCCCGTTCTTTGTCCAGTTCGACACCGAAACTGTGGCAACGGGCACCACATCCGTTTAAATGTCCGGCAAGATCGGCCAATGCAATGCCTTCGCCGCAGCACGGATCGAAAATGCGGATGTCTCCGCCGGCAATGTCGATTCGGGATTTGATGCCGTCCAAGGTGGCTTGGTCGGTGGGGAAATAACCGTTGCTGATGTGGTTGAACGCGGTGCGTGTGAACATCAGGTGGTTTTGACGGGATTGTTCGGACATATCGGTCTCCTGAAAACACGGAAACCGTCCCCTGCGGGAAGCGGTTTCCGCAGGGTTGAAAAAATATTACGGACGGAACATTCAGCCCGAATATTTCAATGAAGCGTACCAGGCACGGAGTGTCGGTTCGTCTGCCTGCTCATAAGCCCATGCCCACAAGGAAGTGTGCGGCATGACCGCACTTGCCGGAGCATTCGCCACGGCTTTGACATAGAGTTCGTCATCGTGCCGTGTCTGCGCCTGATAATAGGTCAAACCCAAGCCGATACAGCCGTCAAAGGCATTTTTAACCCTGTAAGCCCACTCTCCCGACAAACGGCACAGTTCCGATTGGCTTTCCGCCGTAACCGGACAATCCTGCCATTCCCAATTGTCCGCACATTCCTCCAAAACGAAAGACATGTCGTCGGATTGCAGAACCGCATCGCTGTAGCTGTAATCAGGATAAAACTGCTCGATAAAGCCCCATTCCAATCCGGCGGGGCGTTCAAATTGACTCATAAAATGCTCCTGAAGCAGGTTGTGAAAATCCCACCGCCGCACAGGGCGGACAGGTGAGAACAAAAGGTTGCGAAACCGGAAAACCGGCCCGCAAAAGGTTTGTGAAAAACGGCACGAACCCTTATGGTGCCAAAGGTTCAACCGTTACGGTACGCCAGTCGCAGTCCGCCATTTTCGAACGCAGTACATAAGCCTGCCGTTCGGTCAGAGGATTGCTGACGACCGTTTTACGGCCGCTGTTTTTGTTGGTTACGACAACGTGAAACAACGGTTCGCCGTTATCGGATTGAAAAGGTGCCGGCAGACCCTCATCCCTCATGTTCACACATTCGAGATTGGGGCAGCAGGACATCAGATCGGTTAAAGTCAATGCGGACATGAAAGACTCCTTCATAAAAAAGAAGCATCATGCCGCAGGGGCGTGATGCCCCTCGGGGTTGGTAAAAAAGCCGTGGCCGCACAGATGCGGATCATGCTGTTTAACGGCTGCATGGAGACAGC
Organism: Neisseria sp. CCUG12390; assembly: GCF_047837985.1. GTDB lineage: Bacteria > Pseudomonadota > Gammaproteobacteria > Burkholderiales > Neisseriaceae > Neisseria. The sequence continues at coordinate 901,203 of NZ_CP181244.1, read as the reverse complement.
AGACAGGCTGTCGGCTGTGAAACAGACTTTTTCAGGCAGCCTGAACAACAGAAGGTTGCCTGAAAAAGCCTGCTTGACGCAGGCTGAAAAAGAACAGAACCGTCAGACGGTTTGCTCATGCTCAATCAGGCGTTTGGCCAACTCCACCTCTACCGAATCTTCCGACTGGTTAAGGATGTCCAAACCTGAATCCGGCATATCGCCGGATGTGGATTGGGTAACGGCGATTTTTTTGCCCATCAGTTCCAAACAGATTTGCTGTGCAGAATCCCGGTACCCGGCGAAATACACTTCCACATCCTGCTGCTGGCCGATACGCCATGAGCGTCGGGCAGCCTGCATCAGGGTATAGACGTTGTAGCCTGTCTGCATGAAGTAGATGGTCGGGAAAGCCAGCAGGTCAAGACCGGTTTTTACCAGCTCGGGATTGCAGATGACGACCTGCACGCCCTCTTCCAACCTGTCCGCCACCCAGTCCTCGCGCTCGTCCGCTTTGACCGATGCCTTCATGACTGCTGCCTTGATGCCGTACTGCTGCAACAGCTTTTTCAGACGGCCCGTTGTATCCCGCGTATCGGAATAAACGGTATAGACCAAACATTTGTTGCCTCTGGCCAAACTGTTTTGCACCACTTCCAGCATATCGGCTTCTTTCGGGGACGGTTCGTTTTCTCCGTATTGCGCATCGGCGTAATATAGCGTCTCGCCTTTGCGTTTCCAAAAAACCGTTTCCGGTTGATGGCAGCAGTCCGGCCAAGCCAAGAGCGCGTTCATGACAACGCCGGTTAGGGAATTGTCGCGTTTGCGCAGGGCTTCTTTCAGATAGCCCCTCAGCCTTTTCTCCATATCCCGGTAAACCGTTTTTTGCGCTTCATCCATTTCAACCGGCCGGAAATATTCCGTATAGCCGGGCAAAACGCCTTCGTCCAAATCCCGCAGTTTCAGGAATACGGTTATCGGCAGCACATACCGCATGATGCCGAGCGGCGAAAATCCGGGAGCTTTAACGGTACGCACCTGACTGCGCTGTGCCTTGGAACTGGAAAAAGAACCCTGGTCATATTCCGTGCCCATGCTGCCGTTGCGTACGATGTCTTTCAGCACACCGTGCTTGCGCATGAACGCCATACTGGCCGTTCCGAGGGTACCGGCTTTATTGTAGGTAAAGCCGTCTTCAATCATTGCCTGCGGATAGAGCCGCCACAACAGATAGAACAAATCCTCTGCATAGCCGCCCATCAGCGTACCGGTCAGACAAAGCACCTTACGGGCACACCTTGCCAGCACACCCATGGCCTGACCTTGGGCGGTACCGTAGTTTTTGTACTCGTGCCCTTCATCCACAATCATCAGCCCGAAAAATCCCTTGGGCAGATAACGTTTGATGAACTCGGTCGGCTGGTAGCCGCCAAGCCCCAGAGAAAACTCCGATTTGCCCAAAGCCCTGTCCAGACGTGCTGCCTGACGGTCGCCGAACACGAACTCGCCGTTTTCGTCCATCAGGTTGGAAAACGCCTGTACATTGTTTTCCAGTATGTCGGCCAGATAGCTTTCGCCATAGATCCTTACCAGTTTTTCGGCAGTTTTGGAGCCTATGGTCGGTAGTGATGAAATGGCTTTGAGTACCCGCTCGTACACGGACGGCTCCGTACCGTCGGTTTGGTTCTTGCGGCACAAAGTCCACAAAGGTTCGCCGCATTCATGGCCGGTCAGCCGTTTACGGTATTTCCGCTGACAGAATCTGCGGTCTTTGGCCAATACCGACAGCAAAGCGTCTTCGCCGGTATAAGGCTGATTATCTGCATCCAGAATTTCGCAACCACATTTGGGACAGCAGAACTGTTTTTGACTGACAACACGTTTTTTCCCGTCTGCACCGGTTTCGCAAACCGCCCTGTAACGTACCGTATAGGCAGGACGCCAATGGTAACCCATACGCATCCGGACGCGCCCGAGTACGAAAAATTCCGGCACAGACGGTGTGCGTTCGCAGACGGCACGGATTTGCAGCAGCTTGGCCAAGGTGTCGGTACCGTTCAGCACCCATACCCTGGCATCCGGTACGGTTTTGAGGATTTCCCGCCGCCATTTATAGACCAAATGGGGCGGACTCAATACCAAGGCACGATGATGGCCTTCTGCGTGCATAGCGGCGGCAACAGCAATGGACATCATGGTTTTTCCCGTGCCCATTTCCGCATTGATGACTGCAGCAGGTTTATCTTCCCTTACCAGCAGCTGCAATACCGCACGCACGACTTCACGCTGTGCAGCAAACAGAGGACGGGAAAGACCATCCAAAACAGTTTCCGTTTTCGGATAGATTTGACCGTGGTACACAGGCCGGTTTTGTTCCGTGACAGCCTGAAACAGGCTGCTTCCGAAATCGGCCAAAAAAGACGACAAAGGCATTTCGTTACCCTGTGTATCCCCGTCTGGCATGGGAGGTTCAGCTTGCCCGGAGCCGAGCATATTGAAGGTTTCCGTCTGTAATCCGGCATGACCGGCGGTTTCAAAGGAATAAGCGGGATAAACGGACATAAGGATTCTCCATAAATAAAAAGCGGGAATCCCGTCCGCAAGGAAAGGATTCCCTGCGGGATTGATAAAAAAACCGTGGCCGCAAGGATGCGGATCATGCTGTTTAACGGCTGCATGGAGACAGTAGGATATGACTGTCGGCATAAAAAGCGGATTTCCTGAGGCGGCTTGAACGCACTGATTCGCAGCATCCGGCCGCAAACCCAAACCGCCTCGGGAAACCCGCCTTAAAAGGCGGGGTAAAAAATCACGACAAAGCGTCAAGATGGTACTGAGCTTCCTCAGCCGTTTTCCAATAGATGCTTTCGCGTGAATAGGGTAACGGCGAATCGGGGGCTTCCGGGGAGAAACCTTCCCTACCCAGATAAAATCCAGCATTGGACTTCATGACACGCAAGGTGCGGGTAACATATACCTGCGACACTGCATCAAATTCAAAATCTTCTGCGGGAAAATTCGGATTCATAAAAAACTCCTGAAATAAGCAAGAAAACAACTAGATGATTTCGGATCAGGGCTGATCGTCGTAAATCGCTAAGACCGACAGAAGCACAATGGCCAGCAGCATAAACACCGCCGACCATGTACGGTCAGAATCAGGTCCCCACAAGGCAAAAGACATTCCGAAGAACAACGAAACGCCCATGGATATGCCAGCGAAGACAGGAAAGTAACGGACGATGAAAACAGGGGTGGCAAATTTGCGGAACATCATGTATCTCCAAAAAATATGGGGAACACGGTCCCGCAGGGATATGTCCCCACAGGGTTGGTAAAAAAGCCGCGGCCGCACGGATGCGGATGATGCTGTTTAGCAGCTGCATCAAGACAGTGGAACGACTGTCAGCGTGTGAAACTATCTTCTTGTTTAATCAGATTTGTCCCATATAGTTCATAAGCTGAAAATTCCGGATTTTCTCGAAGTTTTTCAATTTCCTGTTCGGCATGTTCTAATTTGGTAAATGCTGAGGTGTGCATATTATTACCCAGCCAATAAACAAGAATATGACTCATACCTACCCACAGGCGAATTGCTTCATCTTGATTGTCCATAATACTGACTCCTTCAATTATTTTGACACCCTAAAAACAGTTTTTTTCAGACGGTCTCGACCAATCGGTAAAGGCCGCCTGAAGAAACCTGCTTGCGCAGGTTTGAGGTCAATCAGCAATAATCGACCGAATAACGGTGGTTCACAATCGCGGCCACTGCCTGAAGCAGCGCCATATTGTAAATACCGTTACGCACACAGGAGAGCGGGTAAATATTGTCGCCTACCGGCAAAGGTTTGGCCGGGCACACCAATACGTCTTCGTTCGGTGCGCTGCCGTCGAATAAAAACTCCGATTGGGAGAGACTGTTTAAACGCAGGGTCTCGGGGCGGATGTCCTGATTTTCATCCAATTCGACCACGCAGTGAAAGCGGATATTGCCGCCGTAGACAGCAATATCCAAGTCAGCATATTTCAGCGGTATATGGTCGTCGGTAGAGTAAAGATAAACACGCAATTCATTCTGAACCATCATGATTTACCCCCCAAAAACAAGTTCGTTACCGGCGGCATCTCTCAGAACAATATCGGTGCAGCCTTCCCGTATAAGCCGTGCAACCTTTTCCCGCGCGACTGCTTCGGAGTAGGCAAGGGTATAACCGTTACCGCCGAAAACGGAACGATAGGTAATATAGCAATTGCATACAGGTCTAACGAAAACCGGATTTTCACCGTCCAGTCGGTAGGAAACGACCGGCGTTCCCGAACCGTCTACTGGATGGAGGACGGTATCAGGCGGAACGGCACCCTTATTGGTGCTGAGTACGACAAACGGGAAGTCCGCGCTTATAACAATGGGCATGGTAGTTCTCCTAAAAAATAAAAATGCGGATCCGCCATGCCCGTGGGGGACATGACTTCCCCGCCGGGTTGAAAAAAGAGCCGTACCGCACGGATGCGGCTGACGATGGTTAACGGCAGCGTCGGGACAAAACGACCGTCAGCGTATGAAACAGGTTTTTTCAGACGGCCTCAAATTAAAGGCCGTCTGAAAAAACCTGCGAATGCAGGTTGTGTTGTTTCCCAAAAAACGCATAAAGCGCGGGTTGAAATAAAGAACTGGCAGCTTATGATGTAGCCCGTTCATACCAAGTTTCACCGTTACTGAAACGCGCTGTCACACGGTATCGTTCGCAGTACGGAGCCACCAATTCTTCATAACGCAGCCACAGTGCATTTTCCAATGCCTGCAACCGCTTGGTTATGCCGCTGTAACAGCGACCGGTTTTAGCTTTGGAAACCTTGGCATAATAACGGTATTCATCAATGATGAAATCCGCAGCACTGTCCCAAGAATTATCGTCCGGCGTAAAGTCGGCATAACTGAAGTCCGTCATCAGCTTGAATTCCTGATCCAGATTGCAGCCGTCGTAATAGCCGTGCCGTTGGACAACGGCCATTTCCATCCGGATGTGATGGCCGAAAAACAGGGTTTTCGCAGTGATTTCGGCCAGTTGGATGCCGCCGTAATTACGGTCGTAATAACGGCGGTTTTCAACTGCGGCCGTATCAGACTCAATCAAGAACCCTGAAATGCGGTGTTTGCGCAGGCTTTCAGATTTGTCGGCCCTGCATTTCAAGTCATTCACCGCATCTTCGACATTCCAGGCAAGAATGTCCGACAAACGGTCGTTATCTTCGGGAGTAAGCCTGTCTTCTTCATCCAAACCTTCATTAAAAGCATTGAAGTCGAAATTGGAGGCCGACGATCCGGCAATGACATACAGACGGCGGTTGAACATAAAATTAGCGGTACCCACGGTATTTCCTTTCAAAAAGGGGGATACCGCCCCTTGGGGGATCGGTATCCCCACAGGGTTGGATAAAAAATGTGAAAATCAAACCATACAGATCAGTTTGTATTGAGAGATACGGCAGTTGGTATAAATCTCACTGCCTTTCTTTTCCGGTTTGGCCAAAGCCGTACTGGCTGCGAACAGCACGGCAATCAGTACCACGGTTTTCATGGCGGTTTCCTTTCGGCAAGGAGCAACCGCCACGGGGCAGCTGCCCCAGAGGGTCGGTAAAAATCAGGATTGCTTACACATATTCGAAAGATTCGATGCCCAGCAGCCCGTATATCGCTTTGGCGACACGGTCGTAGCCGAGACATCCGAACGATAACGAATGCTTGTCATTAATGACTATCGGCTTAGGACAACGCCCGTCAAGTATGACGAAACGGCCTTTATCCGTATAAATAATCCGGATTTTGTCTGCACCAAGTTCCGGTATTTCTGTTTCTGAAACAGATATTATTTCCTTACCTTTGAACACAAGGTCCTTACCTTCCGGGTTAAACACCTGAAACGGCAGGTACGGATCTTTTTCCAATTTGGCGAGGATTTCGTCCAACAAATGTTGCATGGTATTTCCTTTTCAAAACAGGAGGAAACAGTTCCCCCTGACGGGGAAAACATTCCCGTCCGGGGTTAAAAAATGTACGGCTCGGCCGTATGGTTAGCAAAAAAGCTGCAGCCACACGGATGTGGCCGGACAATTTCAGCAAAGTCCTGACAGTAGAAGCAGACTGTCGGCTGTTGTTACACCTGTCGTCCAAACAGACTTTTTCAGACGGTCTTTTTGTTAAAACCGCCTGAAAAAGCCCGCTGGGGGCTTTGAAACTACGCACGAAGGCTTCCGTTACGCAGCAAACCTGTAATTAGTTCTCCGAAATCCTCCGGTATTACCACCTGTGCTGCCTGCACGCCGACAACCGAGGCATCTGTACTAAGCGACGGGAAAAAGCGGCGGATACAACCCTGTTCTTCCAACAAGGCGGCAATCCGATGCTGCCAATGCGGCAATAACGGTACATCCGAAAGTTGGTCGATACAATTCCAGACAGCCTTATCCAAATCAGCGGCACAGTCGGTTTGCAGAACCCATGCCGTTTTGGTATCACGGTTCGGTTCGACTATTTCATTCGAATAAAGGAATACATGTGTCAGCATACCGAAATTGTGCGTCATATATTTGGTCATCCGTTTGCTCAAACCGTATAGGACGGCCGCTGTGCTCAGTTCGGGATACAGCCTGTCCGAACCGTGCTGCCTGAAACCTAACTTCGTCAGACCTCCCTGTTCGGGCGGAGCCGTCAATGCCGCCATGAAAGACAGCACGCCGGCATCGCGTCCGTGGAGTGAGGCAAACATCAGGCGGTTGTTGCAGATAAAGAAAGCATCGCAAAACAGATCATGGGAAGAAGTCTGATAGAGCATTACCCGTTCTCCTTACGCCAAGACTGAGTCTGAGCATGGAAATAAGTATAGCCAGCTTCCTTAACCCTCAGCCGCAACTGTCGGAACAGATTACGGTCATCAATAGACGCATCCAAATGGATACTCGACGGATTGGTAGCCAGCACCTGCTCTAACCTTTCCATCGAATCGATCAGACCATCTTCCTCAGAACCGAAACCGTTATCTCCGGAGACTGCTTCGGATACTGTAACCGGTTCCACCGCTGGGGCTTCTGCCTGATTAGGAGTCGGTAAGTGCTCTTCCTGTTCGGCGGCAATATGCAATGATTCGGAAATTTCATGTTCCTGATTTTGAGCCATAATCTGCAAGGCTTCCCAATCCAAATCGGCATAGAGGCTGACCCAGATGCGGCCTTTGGCAAAATTTGACTGGTTGTAAATACGGGTAAGATAGAACATGCCGTCGTAAGAACCTTCGGGAAACTGGTCCAATACGCGGTGTTTGATTTGAAACGCACCGATCGACGTCTGCAACTCGCCGACGGTAAAAACGCCGTTGCGACCGTTGCGTTCGATGACGGTCAGTTTGCCCGGAATGGCGATAGACATAATGTGTCTCCTGTAAAAAAGAGGCACATTCCCACACAGGGACTATGCCCCATGGGGTTGAAAAAGAAAAGGATGGAAAGAAACCGTAACCGCACGGGTGCGGGCGATACTGTTTAACGGCTGTATCAGGGCAGAAAAAACGGTCTGCCGGCCGTATGAAACTTATCCCAACAGCCTGTGTACACAGGCTGCTCGGATAAGCTGCCTGGTTTCAGGCAGCCATACGGAAAAGCAGATTAACCACAAAAAATGTGGACAACCTGAAAATAAAGTAATCTAAATCCCGATTGTTAAAGAACAAACTACATCTGCGTAAAACTTAGGCAGATTTAATCGCTTGCCGATGCCTGCGTGAATACACAGGCATCCGTAAACGATCAATATTGTAAGCCTGCGATTGGTTTAGGGAACCGCAACCCAAGGAAAAAAGAAATAATAGGATGACTGAAGATGATACTGGCCACAATATCGTCTATGTGGCTGCCGGCGAGTCAATACTGTGGTCAGTATCATCTTACCGAATGCTGCTACAGCAGGAGATGGAGTAAAGAATAAGGCTGGGAAAGAGGCCTGCGCCGCCAAAGGCGGCGGTACGGATTCAGGCAGCCGTACATAGGAATGGATTTTCCAAGAAATACTACATGGAAGTATGTCTTGGAAAACCCACCGAAGCGGGTTTTCGTTAAAAGGCAGACGGGTTAGTCGTCTAGATTGTGACGGGCGCGGAATGCTGCATATTCCTCTGGGCTCATTTTCTTTAAGGCTCTGCTTCCACCAATCCAGAAAAAAGCCACAACCGCAGCAGTTACCACGCCGCAGAAAACGGTAGTCCACACAGTAGCCATCATTTTTTGTATCCTTTCAGAATAAATGCAGCTGTCCATAATATAGCACAAAACAGGAGGCTCAGCAGAAAAACTGCCAACGCAAGCCAAAAATCCCAGCCATATTTGGTTAAACCGAACCAAGCCTGAGTTACGGCAAACGCACCGAAAATATCCAGTTTAGTTGCCACGGCATCTGCCTGTTTTTCAGTCCAGCCGTAATCATCAAGCAGCGAAAAGATGATGTCACGGGACTTCCGATAGAGTCTACGGAAAAAGTTCGGGATCATAAAATGCTCCAAGTTGCAAAAAGCCGGAGCAATGAACCCGAAACCGGGAATATCGCCCCGGCAGGGAGGGAAGTGGGAAAGAAGCAAATGCTTCTTTCCCTAGGCAGTCAGACTGCGGTTAGGCAGCTACTTCTTCTACAGCCGTATCCTGCACATCAGCATGGGCATCAGTTTGGGTTTCGGCAGCATCATCGGAATGGCTGTTTTCAGATTTGTACCAGTATTCGCCATTGACTTTGATAAACTTGAATTTCAACAAACGGCCGTCAATGGACGGTGTTGTGATCTTGATGGGCTTACCTTGGTCGTCTTTTGCATTGGTTTCGAATGCAATCGGAGTGATGTCTCCGGCACGGAAGCCTACAAATACAGTGGGTCTGCGTTTGTAGTCTGCGTCCAGCAATGCGGGAAATTCATCCAGCAGGCGGGCAAACAGATCTTTCGCTTCTCCACCGACAATCCGCAAATCAAAGCGGGATTTTTCGTCGGCATCTCCGTGAAGGGCTTGGATGGTACAGGCAAAGTATTCGGAACTTCTTTTGCCTTTGGCCTGAACAGTACGCGGGCGGTTGAGATAGCCAACGCCGTCAGCGGTCAAATTGAAGTAGGCGGATACTTGTTGGGTTTGGTTAGACATGGTGTAATCTCCAAAAAAAACAGGGGATACACCATTCCCTAGGGGACATGAGTATCCCCAAAGGGTTTTAAGAAAATGTGCTTGAGCACGAGTTGAAATAAAAAACCGTAAACCGACGAATCGGTTTGTGCATATCGAACGGTAGATGCACCTTTGCTTTTGGGTGAAAGCAACAAAACACTTGAAACGGTTTTATAGTTACATATCGAACAAACTTTGTCAAGCTATCCGTTAAGATTAACTTACCTACCCCGCCAATTCCGGATTCTGCCCGTATCCAAATGGACAAAGCTGCCGTACAGACCGATTCCTCCCGCATTGAAATGTGCAGCCATATCCGCCAGCTGTTTGAGTCCGATGCCCCGCATAGTAATGTCGACTGCCCTGCCCTGTATATGCAGGGAATTTCTTGAGGCTCCTTCAATGGAGGCATTGCGTCTTGGGGTGCGGTATGCGCTGTTTACAGTAATCAGGGGGTTGGGTTTTCCAGCTATTCGTGCCCATTCCTGCAAGCCGTACAGCAGGTTTAGTAATCCCGTATCGATATTGGTAACGGCATTATTGTCTTTGGCATCACGCAAAAACCAACGGGCGGCAAGATAGCCGTTCTTGATATAGCCTTGTTTCGTGTCGTAAAAAAGAATCTTACCCTGTTCACCTGTATCGGCACGGCGCATTTCCAGCAGCCGGTTCCGCCTCCAAAACCCGTTTCTTTCCGACAAAGCAAAAGCTTCATCCGAAAAAAGAATACCGGTAGCCCCTGCCGCATAAACCGCTGTGGCAGACCTCAGGCTTTTGACCAAAAAATCCCTTCTTGTCATTTATTGCTGCTCCAAAACCAATATGGTGCAATCCGGTGTTTACTGTAGCCACTCAAAATGCCTGCACTCCGGATACTTCGAACATCCCAAATATTTCTTATCCGGTGCATTCTTCAACGCTTTTTCCAACAACGTACCGCCGCAATCGGGACAAATATCGCCGACTTTATGTTTGGCCAGTTTTGGTTTGCTGGCAACCGGCTTTGACGGTTTCGGACGTTTGGCTGCATCGGTTTTGGCCTGTTCGACTAACTGCCGGATCAGGTCTCCCTGATAAGCCATAAAGTCCTCCATGGTCAGTTTACCCGATTCGATACCGGCCAAAGCTAGTTCCCACTTGGCGGTGGTAACAGGATCGGCCACTATTGCCGGTATTTGGGCAATCAGTTTGCGACCTTTTTCGGTGGAAACGATTTTACCTTTCTGCTTCTCCATGTAGCCCATTTCGAACAGACGGTCGATGATGTTGGCACGGGTAGCCTCCGTTCCCAAACCTTCGGTACTCCGGAGGATTTTTTTAACCTGTTCGTCGTCCACGCTTTTGAGAAAATCGGAGAGGGTTTGCATTTCGTCCAGCAGCGTTGCTTCGGTAAAGCGCGGCGGCGGAGCGGTTTTCTTGGTTTCAGGTTTGCTGCTGATTACGGTCAGCTGTTGGCCGTCTGAAACGGCTGGTAATACGGCATGGTCGTTATCATCGCTACCGTCTTCGTCTGTTTTTCCTAACCACGTCTTCCAGCCCTGTACTTTCGGGGTTTGGCCGACGGCTTTAAACTGCTGGTTGCAGCTTTCTACCAAAATGACGGTTGCATCGTATTCATAGTCCGGGTAAAACTGGGCGATGTAACGGTTGCGTATCATCAGGTAGATTTCACGCTCGTTTTTATCCAGTTGAGACAGACTGAAATTGGTAGTTTTGGTCGGAATAATCGCATGGTGCGAATGTTTGTTGACCTGACCGTCGTTCCATACCCGTGACGGGCGGTTAGGATCGGTTTTGGCCAACACCGGAGCAAGGCTGCCATCGATAGCAGCCATAGCCGCAAACACATCGGCCACTTCGTTTTGCTGTGACTTGGGCAGATAGCGGCACGGGGTGCGCGGATAAGAGGTAATTTTGTGTTTTTCGTACAGTTCTTGGGCAATTTTCAACACTTTTGAAGCGGAAATACCTAGCTTTTTACCGGCTTCTTTCTGTAAAGCGGAAAGGCTGTACGGTAAAGGAGCCGGTGTCTTTTTGCGCTCAGTTTTGGCTGACACGACAGTACCCGCCGCATTGTCCAACTGTTTGGCCAAGTCTGTAACGAAGGTTTTATCGGTACACAGGCCGTCTGGATTTTTAAGGGCTTCGGGTATCTGCCAAACTGCTGCAAAAACCTCTTTCGAGGTCGTCTGAAAATCGGCACTCAAAACATAATACGGATAGGGTTGAAAGTTATCGATGATATAGTCCCGCCGCACCACCAGATTCAAGGTTGGTGTCTGAATGCGGCCGATGGACAACGTATGCTCTTTGCCGAAACCTTCAGAATATGCCACGGTGTAGGCTCGGCTCAGGTTCATCCCGACCAGCCAATCGGCACGGGAGCGTGCCAAACCTGCCTGATACAGGGTTTCTTTCTGCCTGCCCGGCATAATGGATGCCAAGGCTTTTTTGACTGAGGCAGTATCCAAACCACTGGTCCAGAAACGGGAGACTTTTTTGCGGTAACCGCACAAATCCAAAATTTCCCGTGCAATCACTTCGCCTTCGCGGTCGGCATCTGTAGCGATGACTACCTCGTCGGCTTTGGCCAACAGCCCTTTAATGACCTTGAACTGTTTGGCGGTCTTGGACGGCACCTCCATCTTCCATTGCTGAGGCAGTATAGGCAGGGATTCGATATTGCCGAAATCCGCATAAACCTCGCCGTAGGCATCGGGCATAGCCTGAGTCAGAATATGGCCGAATGCCCAAGTCACGGCGGTATCGCCTTTTTGATAATAGCCGTCAAAACGACCATCTAAAACGCCAAGTACTTTTCCGATATCTTTTGCTTGCGATGGTTTTTCACACAAAAAAAGCTTCACAATACCCACCTCATGCCCCATAAAATCCAGCCAGACATACAGCCGGAACACGACCGACGTTTAGAATACGGCCGTAAATAAACCGACGACGATGGCACCGCCCAGCGTACCTGCAACCACAACGACTAAAACAATCAGAAACGCCGTGAACTTGCCCATCAGTGACGAAATAATGGCAATAAGCAGGGCAACAATAGCAATCAGTGCACCCATAGAACCGGTCAGTTTGTCCTGCACCCAATCGACCATAGACGAAAAGGTCGTGTCCGAACCGGCGAACGCCGGCATGGACATCAAGCTGGTAAGAACAGCAAAAGCAAGCTGTATTGTTTTGTCGGCTGCTCTTGCACGGACACCGGCAACGTAACGGATGAGGTTGGAACATTTCATTTTCAGGTCTCCCTTAATACTTGTATCACTTTGTTAAAAAAGGTTATTACTATTACTGTAAAGGTGGTGTCAAAACACCGGCCGGCAGCGTTGCTGAAGGTTCGGCTGCCTGCGTAGGTGCAGGAAGTTCCGTTTGCGCAGATGCACCGGTTTCCTGCTGCGTTCCGTCATCAGCTGACGGTTTGGCATCCGATGAAGAAACTCCGACCTGTGGGGCAGATGAAACTGTTGTGGTCTGTGGTTGTTCTTTGACGATTAACGGTGTCACGATCCGTGAAGACTGCACTGCCTGCGCTGCCGAATAACCTACATTCCATCGGCGTGGGGTCACTTCCGAAAATACCCGGCTCGGATAAACCAGATTTCCGTCGGCATCTTCATAAGCATTAATCCACACGCGTAACACTTGCGCAGGCATCAGTAGAGGTTTGGGTTCATCTATGGCCGCCATATTAGGTATGGTTTCAGGCAGGAATGGCGTAACCGCAGCCGCCCTGCCGCCGTACACAAAACCGTCTTCCGGGCGGTAGTCTTCGGATGCCTCCCAAGCCTGGCTCATACTCATGCAGCGGCCTTTCTTACCTTGATTGACAATACTGCAAGACAGATCGGATGCACCTGTATTCATGGATGAGGCGCAGCCTGAAAACAAAACCGGCAGCAGCAGAGGCAGTAAAATACGTTTTTTCATCGTTTGTCCTTCGCATATTCCAGGGTCAGCCCCTCGGTAATCAATATTTCTCCCGTTCTTAACGGCTGGATTTCAATGACGGGGAATGACTGTTGGGCATATTTCTCGTAGATGCTGGCCACACGCCCGAAAATATCGTTGATGCCTTGCGCCGCACTGTTCAGAGCCACTTGCCCTCCCGAGCTGCCTGTACCAATATTGATGCTGTTTCCGCTGCCATCTTTACCGCTGATATTGGCGGTTGCCGCCGCTGCGACACCCATTTGGCCAAAGGTATTCAGGGCACCGACTTTCATCATCTGTGCAATCGCCTTGCCGTCGCGCGACACCAGACGCCCGTGCCAGCCGGGTTTTCCATCCTCACCCATCAAAGTGCCCGACACTTTCGCCTCGACAGCCTTGCCGTCCGAACGGATGCAGGTAATGGTTTTAGGGCGGACAAAGGCACGTTCATCGGCAAGCTGACCGTACGAACTACCGACAATCAGACAGTCGGACAAGTCTGTACGGAATCCGTTGGCCATCTTGGTCAAACCTTTAACCCTGAGTAACACCGGCATGGAATCATCGGAATTCTTGCCTGTTTCCGCCGCATTGCCGGTTGGTGCATTGATGCCGGAAATAGCAATAACCGACAGCTGTGATCCCGGCGGAATATAATTACCGGAATGTTTGGCTGCGGCATCCGGTTTACCTGATCCACCTGCCGTAGGTTCGGACGCAGCGGACTTGCCGGCAGAACTGCTATTACTGGTATGCGTTTGATAAGGGTTTGTGTCAGCCTCCCCTTCTACATCTGCCGTACCACTGCCGGGTACTGCGGCTGCACTGTCGGTAGCGAGAGGGGCATTACCAGTGTCTTTCGGTAACTCTCCTGGCGGAACAAATCCGCTGGTCGATGATGCAGCCTGAGTAGGCGGATTTTGTGCTGACAATGCTTCAGCGATGATTTGGCGCATTTTCTGTTCCTGCTCCTCCGCCGTCATGCCGGTCGGTTTAGCATTAACCTGTTGCTGCTGCATTTGCTGCCGAATGGCATAAATTTCGGCAGCCAACCCTTCCATGGTCAGATTCCGCTGATTTGGCGTGACAACTTGGGTAATGTTGGTTTTGGTTCTACCAACACCGGTACCCCGCACGCTGTCGGTAATGGCGGCCGCAATAGCAGCGGCGACAATCAGTCCGACTACGCCTGCCAAGGCCATATTCCGTTTCTGCTTACCGTTGGCGTGTTTCCATTTTTCTTTCAATCCCATTTCACCGCTCCCTGCCTACCATAATCAGTACATCGGTACTCTCGCCGGGATTTACCCGGATTTTCGGATAGAAAGCGACAGCCAATACGCGCGGATTGGCACCGAACATTTCTTCGGAAAGTATTTGTGGTTTCCGGCTTCTGTTTTTCAGACGGTAACGGTAGATGTCGAACTCGCTGCCGCTGTAACGTTCAACTGGTGCCACCGCCATGCCGTTGCCCATTGAGAACTTATGGTTCAGCGGTCGGACACTGTATCCAGCAGGCGTTTTCAGCATCACAATGTCGCGGATGACTGCTGCCAGTTTTTGCGAAAAACCGTTATTGCTGCCAGCAGATGAGGCTGCACCGTGACGTCCACCCAAAGAAACAGTTATGGTTTGCGAATACAGTTTGGAGGACGGCACCAATGTCAGTGATATGGGCATGCCTGTCGGATTGTCCGCATCGGTAATCGACAAGAAAAACGGTTTACCGGTTTTCGGCGTGACCAATATGGCCGAACCGTTGGATCCGAGATCGTAATGCTGCTTTAGTCCTACTGCATGAGCGCGTGCAAATGGTGTATTGATGATATTCGGATGGTTGCGGGATATGGTAATGCGGTGGTTCTCTCCATAGGACGACACAATACTATGCACCCCGCGTATTTTTCCCTCCTGAATACTGCTCCCGACAGGCAGAAATGTACCGGTCGGAGTCGTAATCTGCACCGTCCGACGTTTTGCATAATCTTGCGCCCGGATGGCAGTTTGTGCGGATGCCTGTGAAACCAATGCGCAGGCAGCCAAAACAGATAAAATGGTTTTCTTCATGCGGATTCCTTTACAGCAAGTCGGCTTGGCTTTGACCGGACGGTTCGGAGGCAGGGGATGCGGCCGGATTCACACTCGGTGCGGTATCGGCAGGCGGCATGACGACACCGGGTATACCGCCTGAAGCATTATCCGGTGTGGGTTGCGCGGTGGACTGTCCGGAGGGCTGAGTCTCCGGTTTGGATGCTGGCTCCGCCTTTTCGACCTTTTCGGTAGTAGAAGCCTGTTCGGTCGGGAAACGGATTTCACTGTCCGGCACCGTCGGCAGGATTTGGATTTGCGCTTTACGGTCTGCTTCTTCCTTCTCGGCTTTTTCAGGATAGCGTTCAGCCCATTTCAAGGTATGGGGTTCGCCCGGATAGACATACCAATGTTTGACTTTCGGAATGCCGTCCACCACATGCATTACAATTTCATACGTCAGATCGACCGCACCGAGCTGTGTCATACCGCCTTTGCTGTATGCCGAGGAAACCAGTTTGCCGGGAATAAAAATCTTGCCGGTTTTGGGTTCGTAGATCAGATCGGCGGTTGGGGTAAAATTGCTGACGGGGTTGATCCCGATGTAGTTCGGATTATTCTTGATGGCCATCAGTTGGGGTTTTAGCAATTGCCAAGGCTGCCGGTCGAAAAGTGGCTCCATAACGTTTGCGATATGATCCACCGTCTGTGGCGTGGCCGACGACATGGTGCCGACAATGTAGAGTGCAAAGCTGTTGAGATAATTTTGTGAAGCACTGTCCCAACCTATCATGACCTCCTGAGACAAGGCATGGGGCGGTTTCAGTGCAATCCGTTCCCGATCACCGTTGATTTTAATCTGTTGCAGCACGACTACCGCAAGCAGGCCGAGAGATACCATTCCTAAAATAGTATTGGTTTGCAAAGAATCGCGGAATTTCATTTTAAAAGTTGGCCACTGCATCAGTTATCTACCCTTTTCAGCAATCCGTTGGCAAAGCGGCCATTCAGGGGAACCAGACCCGTCAAGGAATACATCATGTGCAGCAGCGTCCCCGGTAGAGTATTGCGTTTGAATTTAACGTATTGGTAGGCCATCCATATACCCAGTACAATCCCGATAATCATTCCGACCGGATTGCGCATGGCGTATTGCAGGATAACGCCAATGATCATGCCGGATATGAAGACAGAAATATCATCCGACTCCATAAACAAAAACTGGGGTAAGGTATCTACATACTCAGGAAAAACAACGGATTGATGATTCATTATTGCGTTCTCCATTCACATAAATCACTATCGGGAAGCCGGGTTTCGCCGAAAACGCAGTCTCTGTTGACAGCCACACCCAGCCGTTCCAGATACTTGGCAACATTGGCTACCCTGCGTGCGGCCAAACGGTTGTTATACTCCGTACCAGCACGGGGATCCGCATAGCCGGACAGCGTTACGCCCTCACGGCCCAATGCTGGTGCCAGTTCAGACAGACGACGCTTTTCGAATGCACCCAAAGCAGCGGAATCGGTTTTGAAATACACGGTGTGCAACAGCTTGCGTTGTCCGTAATCCGAATGATGGAACGACAGGACAATACCGAACGGACTGGTTTTCTGAGGCTGTCCTATGTAAGTACCTTCCTCTTCTTCAATCAATGCAGCATCACTGTATGTGCTTTGCCGCAAGACAATCAGTTCCGTACGCTGTACCGGCTTCGGCTCAGGCGGTTCGTCCGGCACCGAACAGGCTGCCAAAAGGCTGCCTGAAAGCAGGATGACGGGTAAAATTCTTTTCATACGTTTTTTTTTCGTCTGTATCGTTGATGAAAAAGGAGCAGGACGTGCCACAACAAAAAGGCATATCCCAGTCCGCGCAATATCTTCGGATGCAGTTCGGCCTGACGGACGAATATTTCATAAGCCTGTTTCTGCACAGTTTCCGCCGTTGTATAAGTCCAACCGAAACCGTCCGTTGCCCTAACGGCTCCGAAACATACAGGAAACAAATGCAGCGTTGCCGAAGCGTATAGAGCCTGTCTCATGGGTCGGTAAACATCTTCCCCCGTATAGCGGGCCGTCCCGTTACCGCCGTCAGGTAAGTGACAAATCGGCGGCAGTGGTCGTATGCTCAGAAAACTACCCCATAACAGCAGCACCACTCCCATCACCAAATATTTATTTGCCCTGAACGACATCAGATACCAATCCGTTCAACAGCTGCACCAACATCTGGTAATTGCCGTTTGTGAATCCTGCATGGGTCGTATAACGACCGCCGACAGCAAAAAAAGGAGTAGCGGTTATTCGGTAATTACGGGCAAGCATCATGGCTCTGGCGATGCGGTCACGCGTCTGCTGCTTGTTCAGGCTGGCCTTGACCGCGTCCCTGTTAAAACCCATACGCCGCAGTACACCGATATAGTCATCCGCCGTTTTAGCGTGGCGTGCGGTATCGAAGGCCAGACGGTTATATTCCCCGATACGGCTGGGAGCCAAATCCCGAACCACATAGTATCCGGTGGCTGCCGCATCCGAGCGTTTATTACCCGTATAAACCGGTACATACACAAAACGGAACGGTTCGGGCAGCGTACTGCCCCATTGTCCGAGGCCGTACCATGTCTGTTCGCAATACGGGCATTCATAGCTTAAGAACATATAGACGCGGTGCCGATCTCCCTCATACGGACCGACTGCCAGATAGGGTTTGATAACGTTGGACAAATCATTCTGCTGCCCTGCCTCTCCGGGCGGAAGTCCGAACGGATTACCCGCCTCTGCCCACGAACGGGCGGAAAAAGCTGCCGTAACGGCAGACAACAGAAACATGCGGCGGTTGAATGTCATAGTCGTGCTCCTTCCGACAAAATATCAACGGTCAGACTGCCGATATGGCAGGCATCGTCAAAATCGACCAAACCGAGAGCCGACATTTCCAACGCCGCTTCATTGAGCGTACGGTAGGTGGACTGCGACTGCAATGCCGTTTCCAATGCAAGACTGTCGTTGTCCAGTAATGCTTGCCGTACCGCCACCGAATTGAGTGCAAACTCCATTACGGGAATGCGTGAGACATAACCCTCGCCATTACAATACTCGCAGCCTTGCGGTTTTTTGACAAAGTAGCGTTCGGCAGGAAAACGGGTAGGTAAAATCCGATAATCGTTTTCAGACTGCCAATCTTTTTCGATACGGCAATGCGGACACAGCTTATTGAGCAGCCGCTGGGCAAAAAATGCCAAAACCGCATCCGCCAGTGCATAGCGTTCTACCCCCAATCCCGCCAAACGTTCCAATGTCATTGCTGCATCGTTCGCATGTGTGGTAGTCAACAACAAGTGTCCGGTATTGGCGGCGGTCACTGCAGCATTGGCCGTTTCCGTATCGCGCACTTCGCCGACTAGGATTACATCAGGGTCATGGCGCATAAAACCGCGCACCACACGGGCAAACGGCCGGTGTACCGGATGGATACTGACTTGGTTTGCCCCTTTAATCGGATACTCCACAGGGTCTTCGGCGGTACAGAGGTTTTTTTCGGGCGTATTGATATGGTTCAGACAGGCATTTAAAGTAAACGATTTACCCGATCCAGTCGGACCGCTGACAACAATCATTCCCTGTTCGGCAGCCAGCACCTGCTCCAATACGGGTCGGATATAGTCGGGCATATATACCGCATCCAATCCGAACCCTGCATTTTCCTGATTCAAAATACGACAGACGATACTCTGACCGTAGCGTGTGGGCAGGATACTGACCCGAACATCCACCATCGTGCTGCCGTCTTCGCTGAGCAGCCAAAAGGAACCGTCCTGCGGCGACTCCCGGTCGCTACTGCTGATATTGCATTTGGCACGGATTTTTTCATCGATGGTTTGTGCGGCAAACCGGCTGAACAGCCATTGATCGGACAATTTCATCTGGCGATCGCGCAAACGCACCTGACAGCCGTTTTCCTGATCCCTGAAATGGATGTCAGATGCCTTGATTGATGCGGCATAGGGAAAAACCCAATTCAGGAAGTCCACAACGGGCTTATCGCCTCCATCACGCCCAGAGGTGGCGATAAAGCGTTCGGCCACACCCAGATCATAGGTTTTACCGCTGTCTTGCAGCAGCAGCCCTATGGTCGAAGGTCTGCCCACAGGGCTATCCGGGTTATGATTTTCAACAGTTTCCATGATGTATCCGCTAATTGGTTTTCCGCCCACACATATACTCGGGTTCGGATAGTCTCCGATGCGGTGCGATTCGCATCGGGCAAAATGGCGGTACAGCACATCCCGAGGATGCAGACTATCCGAACCAGAACATACGCAGCCTGAAACCGGAAATTCCGGCCTGCACAAATACAAATGCCCCCATCTGTCTGCAAATCGGCTGCTTCGGTTGGTCGGTGTTGCGGACAGCAATACATTCGCCGTCCTCATGCCATTGTTAACGGAAACTTTTTGATAGTCATGAAACAAAGCAAAAAAGCCAGATTTGCTTTGTTTCTTGACATTCAGACACTTTTTTCGGATATTTATCGGTTACCTCAATTTTCTTGAGGCACTCCCTTCTTCTGCAACACACTGTTTAAAAATAAAAACCAAAGGTAAGGGCCTTATCTGAAAAGCCAAAAAGGCAGTATGCTTAAAACACGCATACTGCCTTTTTGAACAGCCTTAACGGATAAAGGTAAAGCCTAATGGGTAAGGGAAAAACGCCATTAAAGGCCGAAAGGCAAACCGGATAAAGGTAAAGCATTTGTTATTTTTTTGAAATAACAAATGCTTAAAAAAAGAAAAAAGCCTTCTCGCCCATTTTTCAAGACTTTCTAAAAAGTCAAGAAACAAAGTAGATATGCTTTTTTTAGATTGTTTGTTGATACAGCGGGACGTTTTACGCATAGTGAAGTTATTTGAACAGCGTATGCGGTACTCCCCTATGTACGACGTCCTTTCTCCGCAGCTTAATAAAAGCCTGAACCGATTTCCGCACCTGTCCGATTCTTGGGGCACGGTTCTAGCCTGCCTTATCATCCAATGTGGCGGTTTTTTGGAACAGTTTGACGGCAGTAATACGTCATCTTGGCTGATACAGAAAACCGTTTCTCTATTGGACGGTCTGCGTGAGGATACGGACGACACTATATTATCAATAAAACTGGCACAGCAGTTCGAAGGTTTTTATTTTCAGGCAGCCGGTATCTGTCTGAACAGTGGGAAAAACGTTGCTTGGAACAGTTTAACAGAATCTTTTCATGCGTTTGCACGGCATACGGCCATTGTCGACCTGTGTATCAGCAGCCCTGCCCACATCTCTGAATCTGAGGCAGCATCTTGGTTTCAGGCAGCCTTGAATGGTGGCCGATGATGTCCGTGTTGTGGTTTGCCGTACCGCTGTTATCCTTAATGCTGGTTCTGCTGTATTTCTTCTATCATCCCGAAAAAAACGTATCCACTCCTGCGACACCGGACAAGCCGGAGGTACTCGTCGCAGGAGACAAACTGCGCATTCTTGATGCGGCCAGCCTGATCCGTATTCTGGACCTCTCCCCTACTCTGGCGAATATCAAAGCCAATCTCGGACTGTCCGATGAAAATTGGCAAAAAGATGCCCTGCCCATGCTGCACGAATACATCGTTTTCGTGCAGCGGCTGCCTGCATCAGAATCCCACCATCACGCAGGCGACGGAGGGTTGGTACGGCACACACTAGACGTGGCCGCACTGGCCTTGACCGCCGCTGCCGGCTACGGTTGGCCGCCACACTCAAAAACCGAAGACATGGCGCGTTTGGGGGTCGCATGGAAATTCGGCATCCTCACAGCCGCATTACTGCACGACATCGGTAAAACGCTTACCGGCTTCAAAGTAGAACTGTTCGACCGACCTGAACGGGAAACAGGCAGCATATGGCTGCCGGATGCAGGTAGTATGGCACAGAGCGGAAGAACGTTTTACCGTGTTTCTTTTCCTGAACAAAAAGCTGCCTATAAGTTGCATACCGAAATTGCATGGACGTTCTTTCCGGCCATCGTTCCCGGACATGTACGCCGGTGGCTGTCGGAATCCGATCCCGATTTAATTATCGCTTTGCGCACCTATCTGAGCGGACAGTCCGAAAACAGCCCCTTTGAGGACATCATCCGTAAAGCAGACATGGTTTCGACCGCCCGCGATCTGAAAACGGGTTCGCGCCAGCGTTTCGCCGCCGCCAAACGCACCCCGTTGATAGAAACCGTAATGGAAACACTGCGTGAAATGCTGTCCGAACGCGGACGCTGGTTCAGCATCGCAGCCGGAGCCGGCGGTGATCTGTTCCGTCAGGGCGATACCGTATATATGGTTTCCAAAAACGTTCCCGACCGCATACGCGAGTTTCTTCGCAGCAACAATCATCCTGCCGCACCATCTTTTCCGAACGACAACCAGCGCATTTTCGATACTCTGCTCGAGTACGGAGCCGTTCTGTCCAACCCGCAGGACGAACACCGTGCGGTTGTCGCCGTAGACATTGCCTTCAGACGCAATGACGGCGAAACGAAAGCGCAGCGGTTTACCATGTTGGCTTTCAGGCTGGAAACCCTGTATCCCGATGCTTCTTCCTACCCTTCCGAATTTTCAGGCAGCCTCAGCATCAGCCAAGACCAAAACAGCAAACCGCGCGGCACGGATGCAGGGCTGCCGGAAACGGCAGACAATCCGCCCGAAACCGAAACCGTCATACCGCCGCCGCCCAGAAAACGAGGGGACACCCCTGCCGTACAGACACAGGAAGCGGCAGCCCAACCTGCCTTTATGGCTGTCGCAGCCGATATTTCTCCTGAAAAAACGGAAACTGAAACAGGAATACCGGAGAAAACACCAATACCTTCCACATCCGCCAAAGCCGAAACTGCCTCTGCCACCAGTGCGGGCGGCATAGATACCCTACTGGCCAAACACGGCTTGCTGGAAGATGCGGAGGATACTGAAACAGCACCTGACGGTATTCCGGATACGAAATCGGAAACTGCGGATAAGCCGTCCGAACCGGAAAATCACTGTCAAGTACAGGAAACAGATGTGCCGGATACACCGGCTGTCCAGTCAGTTTCCGTTGTGAATGCAGCAACCCCCAAACCGACGCAGAAAAACAGCATGAAAATGCTCAAAGAGCTGTTTGCCGATCAAAGCAGACAGGCTAAACAGGATATGGCCGATGTTTCCCTGCCGCCACAGGAAAGTGCAGCAGCGGGTGTAGCCGAAATTCAGGCGCAAAGGCGCAGCAAACCGGCAAAATCACCGCGCCCTGTATCGGTGCATACACAAAGCGGGCCGGACGGACTGGCCGAAACAACGGCACAACTGGCCTTGACTGCGGTTTCGGACGAAACAGCCGAATCTATAGAAAACATACAAAGCAATCCGAAACCGCAAGACGCTTTCGAAGATATTCGCCTGCGCCAGCAGGAAGACGGACGCCATTTTTGGATGTGGCTGGCCGAAGGTTTGGCAGAAGGCAGCATCATCGTCAACCAGACGGGAGCAACCGTACATTTCACACCACAGGGTATGCTGTTAGTAACGCCTGCCATCTTCCGTGATTACGCGGGCGGCGTATTCAATAAAAATGACGAAAACTGCCCCGGTCTGAGGGCGCAGCGCGGCTTTACCAGCCTGAAACTGCATCAGCGCAGTAAGCGTACCGCATTATTCAATGTAGAAACGGCTAAAGGCAGCAAACGCAGGCTGTTCAGCTGCTACCTGATTCCGGAAAAAAACCTCTACCACATCATCCGCGCCGATACCCGCCCGCCGAATAACCCCGACATACTGATTGCCGAAAACGATCTGCTGGCTGCGGGTCTGTCTGCCAGCACACCGATGAGAGGAGAAGCCCATGGGACTGACCATCAAACCGCCTGAAAACGTTTACCGCAAGCCCTACGAATTCATCAGCAGCGCAGGCTATCTTGCCGGCACAGCCGGTTTGTTGGCTGCACCGCTGCCGGCAACGGTTTTCTATATCGGCGCACCCCTGCTGCTGGGTTTGTCGGCATACCGCCTGAAAGACGGCCTGCGTATCCGCCGTTACCGCAAAAATCTCAGCCGCCTGAGCTACTATGCCATGACTCCGGGACAGATTCCGGTGTCGGATAAGGCCCTGTTTCTCGGTAAAGGCTTCAAGTGGACGCAAACGCACACCCAGCGTCTACTGATGGCAAGGCTGCCTGAAAACGATTACCTGCGCGAACCGGGGTATCTCTACCGGTGGGCACGACAAAAGGAAATAGATACGGTAGGACATACCGTTCTGACACGCCTGACATCATCGTCCAAATGGTGGAACCCCGTCGCACCGCTTCCACCTGTCGGCGGAAAACCGGAACTTCACGGCATTGAACCCGAAGAACAGGATGTCTACTTTGCTTTGTCGGAGCGTGTGGGGCACACCATTGTGCTGGGAACGACACGAGTAGGCAAAACACGTCTGGCGGAAATCCTCATTAACCAGGACATCATACGCGGCGACACCGTGATTACTTTTGACCCCAAAGGCGATGCCGAATTGATGCTGGCCATGTATCAGGCAGCAAAAAAAGCAGGGAGGCCGTTCTATATGTTCCATCTTGGCTTTCCGAATTTATCTTGCCGCTACAATCCTATCGGGGACTTCACACGCATCACGGAAGTCGCCACGCGTATCGCCAACCAACTGCCCGATGAGGGGCAGTCTGCCGCATTCCGTGATTTCGTATGGCGGTTTGTAAACGTGTTGGGCAAAATGATGGAGGCTTTGGCCATCAAGCCGAGCTACATCCTGATTTACCGCTGTGCCGTCAACGTAGACGATTTGGCTGCACAGTATTTCGCCTCCATCCTAAACAGACACCTTCCCGGCTGGCAAAACGATTTCGGCGATTTTGATCTGACCGATGCACAGAAGAAACAAGTCGGAAAAACCGGACGCAGCATGGAGGCCGTACGTCTTGCAGAATTTTTAAAACAGAAAAACCTGAATGACGCACTGAGCGATGCGGTTACTGGAATTTTAGGCAATGAGCGCAGTTATTTTGAAAAATTGGTCAGCTCTCTGTACCCCTTGTTAGAAAAGCTCACGAGTGGTCAGGTGGTGGAACTCATCAGTCCTGATTTTGAAAACCTGAACGACACCCGCCCGATTATGGACTGGCGCAAAGTAATGGAACAGAACGCCGTTGTGTATGTCGGACTGGACGCGCTGACCGATGCTGAAGTAGCTGCAGCGGTAGGCAATGCCATGTTTGCCGACTTGACGTCGCTGGCCGGGCAAATCTACAAACACGGACACGGCTACGGGCAATCCTCCGCCACCGGTAAACGCAAGGTAGCCATCCATGCCGATGAGTTTAACGAACTCATCGGCAACGAGTTTATCCCCATGCTCAACAAAGCGGGCGGTGCAGGCTACCAAGTAACCGCCTACACGCAAACTTGGTCGGATGTCGAAGCCAAAATCGGTTCCAAAGCCAAAGCCGAACAAATGGGTGGCAACTTCAATACCATGATTATGCTGCGGGTAAAACTGGAATCCACCGCACAAATGCTGACCTCGCAACTGCCCGATGTGCGCGTAGTAACAGGCACTTTGGTCTCAGGTGCAGGCGATGTAGCGTTTCCCGAAGGATACGAAGACTTTACCAGCCATAACGAAGACCGCCTTAGCAGCGAAACCGTACCGATGCTGATGCCGTCCGATCTAACCGCCCTACCTAAAGGTCAAGCATTTGCCCTGCTCGAGGGCGGCAATCTGTATAAGCTCCGGCTGCCACTTCCGCTACCTGATCCGGATGCGGATGTCCCCGAAAACCTGACAGATATGGCAGAAAAAATGCGCGAAATTGTCAGATTGAGCCGCACGGAAGAAACAGAAAACGTTTTTACCGAAGGGAAACGCTATGGCGAAGAAGCAGCACGGTGATTTCATTGCCGAGTCACTGGTTTTACGGTTTCTGACCGCTCCGCTGAAATGGTTCAAAATTATCCTGCTGGTTACCGCCATTGTATTCGGAAGTTCCATCATCATGCAGAACTGGTTCCACAGACCGGATTTGCTGGAACAGGAACTATCGGCCACTTCGCAGCTGGGACAGCAAACAGTTTGGCAGCAACTGCATCCGGCATCCCCCAAAAAACCTGAAACAGAAAACAGATTATCTGAAAATGCTCTGAATCTGACCGTTACCCGTTATGTCTATACGGCACTCAGTACGGTTTTTTATGAATGGATACCGGTCAATTATCTGTTGGCCACTTCACCCGGAGACATTGGCTACAACATCAAAGAACAGTTTTTGGAATCCAACAGATACTACTTGGAACGTTTCGACCAAACCCTGCGTATTATCTCCCTACGTTTGGGAAATGCTGCCTTCATAGGACTTTTTGCCTTGTATCTCTGCATTCCGGTTGTAACGGACGGTTTGGTACAGCGGCGTATCCGCCAAGAAAATGCCTCTAGGGAAAGCGCAGGCATTTACCACCGTGCGAAATATTGGCGTACCGGTATCGTTTCATGCAGCCTGCTCGGCTATCTTGCCTGTCCTTGGCCGATGTCGCCTTTGTGGCTGTTCATACCCGTCGGTGCTGTATCAACTATGGTTTATTTACAGGCCAAGTACCTGAAAAAATACCTTTAATTCCATGATCTGATTGTACCGACAAAAACAAACCGCTATTTTAAAGTAGCGGCTTGTTTTTGTCGGAAGCAGAATCAAGTCAGTCTGCGAATCAGAGATTTTTTATTTTGTCAAAATTTTGTTATCAAAATATTTGTCAGATAAGAAAAGTTGGGGTAATATCAGCACATCGTAAAAAATTTTTTTACGGTATTCTCAAAAATTCTCTCTGCTTGTTCCTTGGGGGCAAGTGTCAAACTGAACTAACAGAAAACATCTTTCAGACGGCCTGTCATCGTAGGATGGGTATCAACCCATCATGCCCAAACACCCCGAAACAGCGGATTCACACCCACCCACCTGTTTCAGACGGCCTTGCCAGCAGCAACGCCTTAATCCCGTCATTCCCGCGCAGGCGGGAATCCAGGCCTCTGATGTTTCTGTATTGTTCAAAAAAACCGCAGGCCTGAAAACAGCCTGCCCCAACCTGCCTCTCCGAACCCATTCCCCCGTATCCGCCCCACAAAAGGCCGTCTGAAAACGAGTGTAGCGAGTTTCGCTAAAACCTGCTTTCAGACGGCCTTTTGTGCGACAATAACGTTTTCAACCACTGAACCGCCAAACGGTTTGTTTAAGGAAACGCCATGAAAAAATTATCCGCCCTGCTTTGCCTGATGCCCCTTGCCGCCTGCATGTCCGCCGGTTCGCCCGAACAGAGCAGCGACTACCCGCAAGGCACTTACGAAGTGAAAGTGTTCGAGCGCGACGGCCGCCAAGTCTCCCGCGGCGCCCGCCTGCCCGTGCGTGAATACGAACTGGATGCCACGCTGGACGCGGTATGCAGAATCCACGCAGGCAAGAGCGTAACCGCACGCGTGTACAGCCCGAACGGTCAGGAATTCACCACCGTCAGCCCGCGCCATTGCCGTTAAACAGGTCAGATTGGGTGACTTAAACAGTCCGTCCCAATCTGTCTTTGACGATTTCATTCATTTCGATATAGGCAACTTTTTCACTTGTCTTTGTCTTGTATTGATGTCAAAGGCCGTCTGAAGATTTTCAGACGGCCTTTTGATTGAAAAACAAGTATTTGGGAATGTAGAATAGGTGTGAACCTATCATGCCGAAGCATTCCAAAGCGGTGCCCCCCTACCCGTTTCCCGATGTAGGTACGGTTAGCCGCCCAAAGCGGCGTAACCGTACGCAGGCAGCGATCGGTAATGCAGAAAACAGTTACGCCGTCTGAAAAACGGTTTTAGCGAAACCCGTTACACTCGTTTTCAGACGGCGTTTGGATGTAGGCAGACTTTGACACACATTCGTACGGTTACGCCGCTTTGGGCGGCTAACCGTACCTACGGGTTCTACGAATTCTTGGGTAAAGCTGTGGCTGTAACCCGACGAAACAGCAGCCATGTAGGTTGGGTTAGGCGGTACGCCGTAACCCAACGCGACGACAGGGGTTCGGTTAGGTTTCCGAAGCGGTAACGGTTGTTGGGTTACGGCCTTAAAGCGGCCTGCTTGCTCTTTTTAAGATTTAATGCATACTCAATAAATTCTTTTTTATTCATAACTTGAGTGGGAACATCTATAGAATAATAAATAGCTTTAGCTTTTGGATTTAATTTTTTATCATCTGTAACAAAAATATTGACATGAGCAGCATAAATTATATGTGAAACATCATGTAATCTTGAACGATATTTCTCTTCTTTTTCCCTTTTAAATCCAATTTTTTCTAAACAATTTGCTGCAAGATTTACATATCCCTCTAATAAAGCAAAATTCCTTCTAAATTGTTTAAAGTTCCAGTTTAGCATTTTCCTAGCTTCATTTTTGCTTAAATTAGCCTCTATTGCTAAATTAGAAATAATTTCCGATTTATATCGAGCTAATACCGTATCGACTGGAAGATTAGCCATAATTTTCGGATCGGTTTCAGGAGCATTATTTGCATTAACTTCTGCTAAAACTTGCTTATCAATGAATTCCGCCAATTTATTTCTATCATAATATTTTAATACTCTTTCATAGCAATCAAAAGGAGACTCATCATAAAATTCAACTGGTTCATGCCTTTTAGTAGGTCTTAATGCATTACGATGACAAATTTTTCTCAAAAACTCCACTTCTTCCCTTGCTATGTCGACAAGATAATTATCTTGCATTTCCGTAACAGCAATATCTTCCAAATGAGCAGGGCTAAAAACTAAAATATGGTTTTTTTTTATCTAACCGTTCAAATGCTTCAGTTAATTCAGGGAATTGATTCACCCTTAAATAGCTTATGATATTGTAATCAAAATAAACATATTTTTTCATTAATACACTCTTAAAAAAATAAAATTAAGCAAACGAACTACTCCGCCCCAAACAACAACCCTTCCTTAATCCCCCGAATCCTATCTCTTAACACCGCTGCTTCCTCAAACTGCAAGTCCCTGGCCGCCTGCTGCATCTGTTTCTCCAGCTTGGCGATTTCTTTAAGCGCGTCTTCTTCGGTGTGGATTTCGCCGACTTTGACCTTGCCCTTATTTTTCAGACGGCCTTTGCTGCTGCTTTCTTCGTGGTACACGCCGTCGATGATGTCTTTGACCTTTTTGTTGATTTGCTGCGGTACGATGCCGTGTTCTTCGTTGAATTTCATCTGTTTTTCTCGTCGGCGTTCGGTTTCGTCGATGGCGGCTTTCATCGAATCGGTGATTTTGTCGGCGTAGAGGATGGCGACGCCGTTGACGTTGCGGGCGGCGCGGCCGATGGTTTGGATCAGGCTGCGGTGGGAGCGCAGGAAGCCTTCTTTGTCGGCGTCGAGGATGGCGACGAGGGAGACTTCGGGGATGTCGAGGCCTTCGCGCAGGAGGTTGATGCCGACGAGCACGTCAAAGAGGCCGAGACGTAAATCGCGAATGATTTCAACGCGTTCTACGGTGTCGATGTCGCTGTGCAGGTAGCGCACTTTGATGCCGAGTTCGCTGTAATAGTCGGTGAGCTGTTCGGCCATGCGCTTGGTGAGGGTGGTGACGAGCACGCGTTCGCCTTTTTCACGGCGGTCATTGATTTCGCTTAACAAATCATCGACTTGTGTTCCGACGGGGCGGATGATGATTTGCGGGTCGACCAGGCCGGTAGGGCGCACGACTTGTTCGACCACCTGCCCTGCGTGTTCTTCTTCGTATTTGGCGGGGGTGGCGGATACGAAGATGGTTTGCGGCATGATTTTTTCGAATTCGTGGAATTTGAGCGGGCGGTTGTCGCGGGCGGAGGGCAGGCGGAAGCCGTAGTCCACCAGATTTTGCTTGCGCGATGCATCGCCTTTGTACATGCCGCCGATTTGGGTGACGGTAACGTGGCTTTCGTCGATGAACATGATGGCGTTGTCGGGCAGATAGTCCATCAGCGTGGGCGGCGGTTCGCCTTCTTTTTTGCCGGAAAAGTGGCGGCTGTAGTTTTCGATGCCTTTGCAAAAACCCATTTCGTAGAGCATTTCGAGGTCAAAGCGGGTGCGCTGCTCGATGCGCTGCTGCTCGACGGGTCGGTTTTCTTTGGTAAAGAAATCAATGCGTTCGCGCAGCTCGGCTTTGATGCTCTCGCAGGCACGCAAAACGGTGTCACGCGGGGTAACGTAGTGGCTGGACGGGAACACGGTGTAGCGCCCCACCCTTTGCAGGCTGCCGCCGGTGAGCGGGTCGAAGAGGTCGAGGCGGTCGATTTCGTCGTCGAACAGGGAAATCCGCAGCGCGCTTTCGGAGCTTTCGGCGGGGTAAACGTCAATCACGTCGCCGCGCACGCGGAACGAGCCGCGTTTGAAATCCATTTCGCCGCGTTCGTACTGCATGGAAACCAGCGTGGAAATAATGTCGCGCTGCTCGATGGTGTCGCCCTCTTTCACGGAAAGCACCATCTGCTGGTATTCGGTCGGGTCGCCGATACCGTAAATCGCGGATACGGTGGCGACAATAATCACGTCGTTGCGCGTCATCAGGTTTTTCGTGGCGGAAAGGCGCATCTGCTCGATGTGTTCGTTAATCGCGCTGTCTTTTTCGATGAACAGATCGCGGGAGGGAACATAGGCTTCGGGCTGGTAATAATCGTAATACGACACGAAATATTCCACCGCGTTTTCAGGGAAAAACTCGCGCATTTCGGCATAAAGCTGCGCCGCCAGCGTTTTGTTGTGCGCCATGATGATGGCCGGGCGGCCGCTCTGCGCAATCACGTTCGCCATCGTGTAGGTTTTGCCGGAACCGGTTACGCCGAGCAGGGTTTGGTAAGCAAGGCCGTCTGAAAGCCCTTCGAGCAAACCGGCAATGGCGGAGGGCTGATCGCCTGCGGGCGGGAAAGGCTGGTGGAGTTTGAAGGGGGAGTTGGGATATTGGATGACTTGCATTTTTTCAGACGGCCTTAAAATACATTGGGAAACATAACATTATAACAAAAAGGCCGTCTGAAAAACGCGTTGGTTTCGCCCCTTAGAGTCATCAAACCATACAGAAATCAGGCAAAATCTACGGCTGTATTTTTTTCAGACGGCCTATTACAATAGCGGCTGATAACTTTTCCGAATAGAACCCAGATATGCAAACCCTACCTTTCCAAGCCGACATTGCCGAACGTATGCTGGTCGGCACGCAAAACGAAACCATCCACCCCGACGCGCAATTCGTCCAAACCGCCAACGGCTATTGGATCGCGTGGCACGACGGCATCGCGGCATTACTGGCTCCCGATACGCCGCCCGATATTCCGTGTTTCTGGGTCGAAGGCGCGCACAATTTGGAAGAACTGCTTGCCTTGGTTGAAAACGGCGAATTCGACGAAATGGAAGAATTCGACGGCGACGACGATGCCTGGCATCAAGCCGCCTCAGGTTGCCCTAATCACGAGCATGGACACGGTGAACATTGCGGATGCGAAAAATGATGAAATTCAACACCTTGATTCTTCCGCTGGCGGCTTCCTTCATTCTCAGCGGCTGCGTGGTGGCCGCCGCAGCGGATTTGGCGGCGACAACCGTGTTCACCGCGGGTAAATTGGCCGTAAAAGGCACCGGGGCCTTAATTGGCGCAGCCATTCCCGATGATGACGACGAAGACGAGGATAAAAAAGAAAAGAAAAAAGCGCGCAAAGAAAAGGAGGCGCAAAAAGTGTCGCAGCCGGAATACCGCCCGCAGCCGAACGCCACTTACACCTACCCTGCGCAACCGAATGCGCAGCCTCGCCACATCACCATCGATGCCGACGGCAACGCTTATGAAACACGAGCACCTTATCAAGCAGAGCAGCCGGGTTATTCCGTCGAACAATATTAATCAGCCTGAAATTGAATCATCCGACAAAATATTTCAGCAAGATTCAAGGCCGTCTGAAAATAAAATTCAGACGGCCTCATCAAAATCAATCTGTTAACGATTGGATTCAAAAAAATATTTTCGCCGATACCGCTTTAGCTTTACCGCCTACCTGTCTAAAAAACATTTCCATGCGATAATAGCAGCCCGAGACCTTGGCAAAATTAAGGTTCAACCTGAAGTCTATGTCCGTCATTCAAAGCATTTTTTGGAACGCCCGCCATGAACGATTATCTTGATATGCCGTCTGAAGACCGCGAAGTCACGGCTTTATCCCTGCCGCCGCACTCAATGGAAGCCGAGCAGTCCGTTTTGGGCGGTCTGCTGCTGGAAAACGCCGCGTGGGACAGAATCGCCGATGTCGTGACCGGCGAAGATTTCTACCGCCACGAACACCGCCTGATTTTCCGTGCCATCTCCACGCTGATTAACGAAAGCCGCCCGGCCGACGTGATTACCGTGCAGGAAGCCTTGGAGCGTAACGACGAACTCGAACCCGCAGGTGGCTTCAATTACCTGATTACCCTGGCGCAAAACACCCCTTCTGCCGCCAACATCCGCCGCTACGCCGAAATCGTGCGCGAGCGTTCCATCATGCGCCAGCTTGCCGAAGTCGGCACCGAAATCGCCCGCAGCGCGTACAATCCGCAAGGCCGCGATGCAGGGCAGTTGCTCGACGAAGCCGAAAACAAAGTCTTCCAAATCGCGGAGAGCACCGCCAAATCCAAACAAGGCTTCCTAAGCATGCCCGACGTATTGGACGAAGTGGTCGCCAAAATCGATATGCTCTATTCGCGCGAAAACCCCGAAGAAGTGACCGGCGTATCCACCGGCTTTATCGATTTGGACAAAAAAACCTCCGGCCTCCAACCCGGCGATCTGATTATCGTCGCCGGCCGCCCGTCTATGGGCAAAACCGCGTTTTCCATCAACATCGCCGAACACGTCGCCGTCGAAGCGCAGCTGCCCGTTGCCGTCTTTTCGATGGAAATGGGCGCGGCGCAATTGGTAATGCGCGTCTTAAGCTCCGTCGGCCGCGTCGATCAGCAGGTCTTGAAAACCGGCAACCTGCAAGACCAGCATTGGCTCAATTTCAACGAAGCCGTCATCAAGCTCACCAACGCGCCGATGTTTATCGACGAAACCCCCGGCCTGACCGCGCTCGAGCTGCGCGCCCGCGCCCGCCGCCTGGCGCGCCAGTTCAACGGCAAACTCGGCCTGATTGTCATCGACTACCTGCAATTGATGTCCGGTTCCGGCCGCAGCGACAACCGCGCATCCGAATTGGGCGAAATCTCACGCTCGCTCAAAGCTTTGGCCAAAGAATTGCAAGTCCCCGTCATCGCCCTGTCACAATTGAGCCGTACCGTCGAACAGCGCACCGACAAACGCCCGATGATGTCCGACCTGCGCGAATCCGGTGCCATCGAGCAGGATGCCGACCTGATTATGTTTATGTACCGCGACGAATACTACAATCCCGAATCCCCGCTCAAAGGCCTGGCCGAATGCATCATCGGCAAACACCGTAACGGCCCGACAGGCAAAGTCCACCTGACATGGATGGGGCAATTCACCAAATTCGACAACGCCGCCTACGTTCCCGAAGCGGCATTGATGGAAGATTGAGACAGATTTTCAGACGGCCTCAAGCATTTTTCATATTTTATTAGGCAAGGATTGGCAATATCGTTTAGAATAAATCAAACGCCTTGCCACGCGTACCCCCCAAAAAATAAAACCCGGCATTACCGCACATTACCGATAAACTCCGCTTAACTTACCGATACTCATGCACGCCAAACAAAAAGGTTTCACCCTTATCGAACTTCTGGTCGTGATCGCCATCATCGCAATCATGGCCGTCATCGCCCTTCCCAACATGAGCCAATGGATCGCATCGCGCCGCGCGGCAAGCAATGCGGAACAAATCGCCAATCTCCTGCGCTTCGCCCGAGCCGAAGCCGTCCGCCTGAATCTTCCGGTTTACGTTTGCCCCGTCAAAATCCGTAAAGATGGCAAACCCTTAGGTCAATGCGACTCAACAGCTAAAGATAGTGGGTTACTCGCCTTTGCTGATAAAGATTACTTGGTAAACCCTAACAAAAAACAGACCTATACAAATGATAGTGTTGATATTCATTTACGGACAATAATATTAAATTCTAAAGATTCAAATCGTGTAATTCATCATTTTTCCCATGTCCCAAAAGGGCAAGAAAGTCTTTTTTGGACTTTTTTGCCAAATGGTAATTTTGGTTACTCAACTGATACTGGATTGACTAAAGACACCAAATTCATTATGTCTAATGGATACATTAAGATCTCCATGACTGATGCTTCGGCAACAAACGATGATGATAAAAAAGCACGCGCCAGCGTACTTTTTATCGATGGTAACGGCCGTGTAGAAATCTGCCCCAAAAACGATTCACGCAAGCAATGCGAGTATCCCACGAACTAAAAAAATCTAATAAAAATTATGAATACCAAAACATTACAAACACTTTCCGACAAACAAGGCCGTCTGAAAAATTCACAGAATGGCATGACCTTAGTCGAAGTCTTAATCTCCATGTTTGTCCTCGCCGTCGGCGTCCTCGCCCTGCTTTCCGTGCAATTACGCGCCGTATCCGGTGTCCGAGAAGCAGAAAGCCAAACCATTGTTTCTCAAATCACCCAAAATATGATTGAAAATATGCTGATTAATCCGAAATTTGTGCAGTCGGCTCCTGCCAAAACCAATGCTGCCGGACATATAGGAAAACAGGAAATCAAAAAATCCTACGATCATTACCTTGTCAACAGCACTAGCATGACAATCTCTGGAGCATATAAAGATTCAATGAATAAAGACGAACTTGCTGCCGCTCAAATTTCTGAATTTGATCGTTCATTAAAATCAGTATTAGGAACTACTACCAAATACTTTTTTGCTATTTGCCGCGACAGCTCGGGTAATGCACCAACGTATACCAGCAATTCATTTCATGCAAATTGCGATAATAATGGCGATACGCTCATTAAAGTCCTATGGCTTGCAGATGCAGAAGAAAAAGCAGCTTCCGCTTTAAACAGTTCCGGTAATTTTATCGTCTATACCCACCAGTCCCGCGTTACGGAATAACAATGAAAAACAAACGCCCTACTTTCACTTACCCGTCAAAAATAAAAGGCTTCAGCCTGATTGAATTTTTGGTTGCCAGCGCATTAAGCCTGATTGTGCTGATGGCAATAACATCAACCTACTTTACCGCCCGTAATCTGAATAGTGCGGCTACATCGCGTCTAAGCGTACAGCAGGATTTGCGCAATGCTTCGGCATTGCTGGTGCGTGATGCACGTATGGCCGGCAGTTTTGGCTGTTTTAACATGACAAATTATACGGAATCATCAATCAAATCAAAATCAGATGACAACAGCACAGCCCCGTTTAATTTGGCAAGCAATTCTACAAGCAAAGGACTGATACCTCTTTCGGAAGGCACGGTAAGCTATCTTGGATTTACCCAGTCAGCTAGCCCTGCGTTGATATTCCAATATGGCATTGATGACAATAATCCAGACGCAGACCTTGCTGTTGCCAGCAGTTGTGACAACATTGCCAAATCCAACAAAATCAAAGATATTGATACTGCCAAAGACGCTTTAGAAATAACCAGCAACGATAAAGACAGCATGATTTCCGTCATGAAACATATTGTCGTGGCTTATGCCGTCGGAGAGCTTGGCGGTCAAAAAGGCCTATACCGCTTCCAGCTAGATGACAGCGGTAGCTGGGGAGAGCCCCAACTCCTGATAAAAGGTGTCGAATCTATGGAGCGGGAATATCTCTATGTAGATTCCTGCCCTGAAGATGTTGTAAACGCCGCTTCCTCAACAACAGTACAAGAAGAAACTTTTGTGCTCAGAGATTCTTTACGGCCCGATCCGATACAGAGTCAAGAAGCCTCTACACCTGCTTTAATACGCATTAAACTAAATAACGGAAATAAGGTAACGGCTTCTTCCGATAATGAAATTCAAATTTACAATATTGACGCAACCGTACGGGGAGGTAATGTATGCGCCGATCGACTACTCTGACAGCCTATAGCCTGAAATCTGCCCAACACGGTTATTCATTATTCATCGTATTGATGATTATGATCGTTGTCGCCCTATTAGTGGTAACGGCAGTTCAATCCTACAACACTGAACAACGCATCAGTACCAATGATGCTGACCGTAAATTGGCAACCAGCTTGGCTGAAGTCGCTTTACGTGAGGGCGAGAATCAAATCATTGACTTTGGAGACAACCCACCTGCTTTTACTTCAGACTGTAAAGAAGGACGTTGCTCAACAACCAGTAAAATCTGGGAACATAAATGTGGAACAGATTTGTGTATTGACAAAAATGGCCGAAAAATTGATCAGGCAAATAAAAAGAATACAATTACTGTCGACGGCGTGGGAATCATAAGCCCTAGATATGTTATTGAATCGATCGGATCCGATCAAGACAGTAAAATCTACCGCGTTACCGCCAAAGCATGGGGGAAAAACCAAAATACGGTCGTTATGCTCCAATCTTACGTATCAGATGAATAATATGAAAAACAATCAAGGATTTACTTTAGTCGAACTGATGATTGCCGTTGCCATTATCGGTATTTTGGCAACCATCGCCCTGCCTTCTTATCAGAGATACATAGAGCGAGGGTACTTATCACAAGCCCATACGGAATTAATCAATCTCAATAATCAGATTAAAACCAAACTGGTTAAAAAGCCTTCAATGGATTTGGATGCTGAATTGAATAAACTAAATTCAGATTTAGATAACCCACCTTCAAATCCAGAGTATAGTGTCGATAAAGCCGTTGCTGACCGGTATAAATTTA
The DNA here is from genome assembly GCF_047837985.1 of Neisseria sp. CCUG12390. Taxonomy (GTDB): domain Bacteria; phylum Pseudomonadota; class Gammaproteobacteria; order Burkholderiales; family Neisseriaceae; genus Neisseria. Next base: position 865,185 of record NZ_CP181244.1, on the reverse strand, counting down.
ATGCCGAATTAGAAAACAAAGACTCAGGCCGCCGCTACCGTATTTCCGCCACACCTACACAAGATGGTTATACCTTGGCCATGTGGATTGACAGCTTAGGTAATGCTTATAAATGTACTGATAAGAATTCGGCAAAAAGCTTTATGACCGATTCCAGCAAGTGCGAACCTATTTCGAATAAAAAGAAATAACCATTTAAAAGGCCGTCTGAAAACATAGTTTCAGACGGCCTCAAATCTTTGTAAAACCCGAAAGCATCCAAGAATCTCCAATTCGTCATTCCCGTGCGGGCGGGAATCCAGAACTTTAACTTACTGTCATTCCAAAATATTCCTGAAGTCATCAGGTCTGGATTCCCGCCTGCGCGGGAATGACGGGTTAGAGATTTTCAGGTTTAACCTGAGTTTTGCAAAGGCCTCTGCCTTTTGTAAACCATTAAGGTATCTATGCTCTCAAAGCGGCCACTACTTTAGCCACAACATCCGTCACCGCCACGCTTTGCGATTCGGCATCACGGCGTTGGGTATATTCGACATTTCCTTCTTTCAAGCCGCGGTCGCCGATGACGATACGGTGCGGAATGCCCAACAATTCGGAATCGTTCAACAACACGCCTGCGCGCTCATCGCGGTCATCCAACAAGACATCCACACCCTGCGCCAGCAACTCGGCATAAATGCGGTCGGCCGTTTCGCGCACGGCTTCGGATTTTTTATAGTTCATCGGCACGATGACCGCTTCAAAAGGTGCCATTGCCAGTGTCCAAATAATGCCGCGTTCGTCATGGTTTTGCTCAATGGCCGCCGCCACTACACGCGTCACGCCGATGCCGTAGCAGCCCATTTCCATGATTTGCGACTTGCCGTTGCTGTCCAAAAAAGATGCGTTTAAGGCTTGAGAATATTTATCGCGTAATTGGAACACATGCCCTACTTCGATACCGCGCGCCAGTTTCAGACGGCCTTTACCGTCCGGGCTGGCATCGCCTTCCACCACATTGCGCAAATCGACAAATTCAGGCTCCGCAGAATCGCGCCCGAAATTAAAGCCGGTATAGTGGTGGTCGTCTTCATTGGCACCAATGACCCAATCCGCGCCTTTTTCAATGGCAAAATCGGCGTAAATCTTGCCTTTGAAACCTACCGGTCCCAACGATCCTCCATTCGCACCGAATTGCGCCAAAATCGTTTCGGGTGCAGCCATGCTCAAAGGCGATTTCACACCGGCCAGTTTTTCCGCTTTGATGTCGTTGAATTCATGATCGCCGCGTAACAGCAGCAGCACAATCTCGCCCTCTTCCTCGCCTTCTACCACAATCGATTTCAGCGTTTGCTCAACCGGAATATTCAAAAACTCGACCAACGCCGCAATCGTTTTCACCTCCGGCGTATGAACTTTATTCAATCGGGCTTGCGCCGTCGCACGCTCACCGCTCAAAGGCAGCGTCGGTGCCAATTCGATATTGGCCGCATAATCAGAGGCATCGCTATACGCAATCACATCTTCGCCGCTCTCGGCCAACACCTGAAACTCATGCGATCCGGTGCCGCCGATACTGCCCGTATCCGCCGCCACCGGACGGAAATCCAGGCCCAAACGGTTGAACACGCGGCAATACGCATCGTACATATCCTGATAAGTCGCCTGCAAAGATTCAAAATCGGCATGGAACGAATAAGCATCTTTCATCACAAATTCACGCGCACGCATCACGCCGAAACGCGGACGGATTTCGTCGCGGAATTTGGTTTGGATATGGTAGAAATTCTTCGGCAGCTGCTTATAGCTGCTGATTTCTTTGCGCGCAATATCCGTAATCACTTCTTCGCAAGTCGGCCCCATGCAGAAATCGGCATCTTTACGGTCTTTCAAGCGCAGCAATTCCTTACCGTAAAATTCCCAACGCCCCGACTCCTGCCACAATTCGGCCGGCTGAACGACAGGCATCAGCAATTCCACGCTGCCCGCACGGTTCATTTCTTCGCGCACCACGTTTTCAACCTTGCGCAACACGCGCAGACCCATCGGCATCCAAGTGTATAAACCCGAAGCCACTGCTTTAATCAGGCCTGCACGCAGCATTAATTGATGGCTGGCAAGCGATGCTTCGGCAGGAGCTTCTTTTAATGTAGAGATAAAAAATTGACTGGCTTTCATGATGTCTGGTTCGGATGTTCAAAATAAGCGTTTATTGTAACGCGATTGGCAAAATTTTAATAATTTTTCAGGTGTCAACGGAAATTTGTACACATCATTGCAGCACTTTGTTTTACTTGGAAATTTTATTTTCAGACGGCCTTTCATTTGCTTAAATACATAACTTATTGATTTTATTATATTTAATTTGATTAATTTTTAAGCAACTTAACAGCATGATTGTCGCTAAAACGTTTTTTGAATTTATTCAAAGTTTACCCACAAGGTTATCCACAGAGTTTGTGCATAGATTTTCACCTTCCTGCAATATAACCGCTTATCATAATTCATCAGTCTGATACATTATCCATACCGTGACTTTTTCCAATCAAAGGGAAAGGAAACAAACTTCATATAAGCAGGCTTATAAATGGAGGCCGTCTGAAAAAAGTCTGCTTTCAGACGGCCTGGTACGATGGCTTAAGCATCACAATAATAAAGCGGCATATCTTTGCAGATACGCCGCCGAGCAGATTAAGAGAACTGCTTTATCAGGTAGTGGTTTGTGTTTTAGTCCTCTTGCGCCCCGGTTTGCAGGTAGTTTGCCAAACCGATTTTGGCAATCAGTTCCTGCTGGGTTTCGAGCCAGTCGATTTGTTCTTCGTTGGTATCTTTTTGCTTTTCCAACAAAGCCCGGCTGACGTAATCCTGTTTTTCTTCGCACAACGCAATGGCAGCGACCAGAGCTTCGTGTTTTTCGTTTTCTTTGGTCAAATCGCAGGCGATGATTTCTTCGACGGTTTCGCCAATCAGCAATTTGCCCAATTCCTGCAGGTTCGGCAAGCCTTCCAAAAACAGGATACGCTCAATCAAATCATCGGCTGCCTTCATTTCGATGATGGATTGTTTGTAGAAATGTTTGCCCAACTCTTCAAAGCCCCAGTTTTTCAAAATACGGGCGTGTAAAAAGTATTGGTTGATGGTAACCAAAAGCAAGCCTAAGTTTTTATTCAGCTCGCGGATAACCAAACGGTCGCCTTTCATCGATAGTCTCCCCGCCTACTTACAGCTGGCTTTGGTAATAATTGCCTTCGCCGATCAATTCAATCAGGCGCAATTGTTGTTCCAGCCAGTGCGCGTGATCTTCCTCGGTGTCTTTCAATTGCTGGATCATCAAATCGCGGGTCACGTAATCCTGGACTTCTTCACACAGCTTGATGCCTTTTTTCAACGCGTCACGCACTTCGTATTCGGTGTTCAAGTCCGCCTGCAGGCAGCTTTTCACATCGGTACCGATGTTCATGTCGGCGCGAACCATTTGAGGCGTGCCGCCCAGCATCAGAATACGGCGGATGAAGTCTTCCGCGTGCTGGGTTTCTTCTTCCATTTCGTGATTCAGACGCTCGAACAGTTTGGTGTAGCCCCATTCAGAATACAGACGCGAATGAATAAAATACTGATCGCGTGCGGCCAATTCACCGGCCAATAATTCATTCATATAGTCGATGACTGCTTGATTGCCTTGCATGGTATTTCCTCTTATTTGAAATGCCCTTTCGGGCAGATGGTAGTTTCCGAATGAAGCGTATTGTAGTGGAGATTCCCATCCGATACAAATTTTCCATTTAAAATACAAACAATTATCAAAAATATCTCAAACCCAAAAGGCCGTCTGAAAAAAACAATTGGCTGATTTTTATTGCTTTTTGTTGCAATCGGTATCAAGAATCCATTGCAGAACGGCTAAATATTTACACAATTTAACTATAAACAAAAGCAAACAAAGCAACAAAATTCATCAATTTTAATTATGAATCATTTTCAACCGCTTTGTCGTCTTTACATGCAACGCCGCTTCGTCCAAGCGGTAAAAATATCCTTATCTGCCCGACGGCTTTAATTTTATCGTGCTATAATGCCAAGTTATCTCAAAAAACCCTACTAAGGCACGATTCAAGCCATGAAACAAATTCGCAATATTGCCATCATCGCACACGTCGACCACGGCAAAACCACATTAGTTGACCAATTGTTACGCCAATCCGGCACCTTCCGCGACAACCAGCAGGTTGACGAACGCGTGATGGACAGCGGCGACATCGAAAAAGAACGCGGCATTACCATCTTGGCCAAAAACACCGCCATCGAATACGAGGGCTACCACATCAACATCGTCGATACCCCCGGACACGCCGACTTCGGCGGCGAGGTGGAGCGCGTATTGGGCATGGTCGATTGCGTGGTATTGCTGGTTGATGCCCAAGAAGGCCCGATGCCGCAAACCCGTTTCGTGACCAAAAAAGCATTGGCTTTGGGTCTGAAACCGATTGTGGTCATCAATAAAATCGACAAACCGAGTGCGCGTCCGAGCTGGGTGATCGATCAGACATTCGAACTGTTCGACAACCTGGGCGCAACCGACGAACAGTTGGATTTCCCGATTATCTATGCTTCGGGGTTGAGCGGTTTTGCCCGTCTGAACGAAGACGACACCAATGACGACATGCGTCCGCTGTTCGACACCATTCTGAAGCACACGCCTGCTCCGAGTGGCAGCGCAGACGAAACGCTGCAACTGCAAATCTCCCAACTCGACTACGACAACTACACCGGACGCTTGGGCATCGGCCGTATTTTGAACGGCCGCATCAAACCCGGCCAAGTCGTTGCCGTGATGAATCACGAAGAGCAGGTTGCGCAAGGCCGCATCAACCAACTGCTGGGCTTCCGCGGTTTGGAGCGCATCCCGCTGGAAGAAGCCGAAGCCGGTGACATCGTGATTATTTCCGGCTTGGAAGACATCGGTATCGGCTTGACCATTACCGATAAAGACAACCCCAAAGGCCTGCCTATGCTCAGCGTTGACGAACCGACGCTGACGATGGACTTTATGGTCAACACTTCCCCGCTGGCCGGCACGGAAGGCAAATTCGTTACCTCGCGCCAAATCCGCGACCGCCTGCAAAAAGAATTGCTGACCAACGTAGCCTTGCGTGTTGAAGATACCGCCGATGCCGACGTGTTCCGCGTGTCCGGCCGTGGCGAATTACATTTGACCATTTTGCTGGAAAATATGCGCCGCGAAGGTTACGAATTGGCGGTAGCCAAGCCGCGCGTGGTTTACCGCGAGATTGATGGTCAAAAATGTGAACCTTACGAAAACCTGACTGTTGACGTACCTGACGACAACCAAGGTGCGGTGATGGAAGAGCTTGGCCGCCGTCGCGGCGAACTGACCAATATGGAAAGCGACGGTAACGGCCGTACCCGTTTGGAATACCACATTCCGGCACGCGGCTTGATTGGTTTCCAGGGCGAATTCATGACCCTGACGCGCGGTACCGGCCTGATGAGCCACGTTTTCGACGATTACGCGCCGGTCAAACCCGATATGCCGGGCCGTCACAACGGTGTATTGGTCTCCCAAGAGCAAGGCGAAGCCGTGGCTTATGCCTTGTGGAACTTGGAAGACCGCGGCCGCATGTTCGTTTCGCCTAACGATAAAATCTACGAAGGTATGATTATCGGCATCCACAGCCGCGAGAACGATTTGGTCGTCAATCCGCTGAAAGGCAAAAAACTGACCAACATCCGCGCCAGCGGCACCGATGAAGCCGTGCGTCTGACGACACCGATTAAGCTGACTCTGGAAAGCGCGGTCGAATTTATCGATGACGACGAATTGGTCGAAATCACGCCGCAATCCATCCGCCTGCGCAAACGCTATCTGAGCGAATTGGAACGCCGCCGCCATTTCAAAAAAGACTGATTCCGGTTCGTTCCTGACACAAAAGGCCGTCTGAAAAGTTATAATGCTTTTTTCAGACGGCCTTTTTTGACAAACCATGATTGAGCAGCATTCCGTTTTATCCTCCGACGTCGAACATTTGGCAACCAATGTCGAACAGAAAGCCCCGCGCAGCAACACCAGCAACGCACCCAAAGCCGCCATCCACCAAACCCTTTATTCTGCCGACAGCTTCGAGCAACACGATTATCTGGCTCAAGGTAAAAAACTGCCCGAAATCATACCGGCACAAGCCGGCCGGAAAAATTGGCTGCACTTTGTCGGCATCAACAACATCGAGCTGCTCAAACACGCGCTGGAACCTTACGGCATTCACGAACTCGTGATCGAAGACATCCTCAGCCGCAGACAAAGGCCGAAAATCGAAGATTACGGCCACTATATTTTCATCGCCGCCCAAGTTTACAATTACAGCCCTACCAAACTGCATTCCGACCAGATTTATTTGGTTATCGGTAAAGATTTCGTATTGTCGTTTCAGCAAAAACCGCTCGGCCTGTTCAGCCAGTTCCGTGAAATCATGGGCAACAATCCGCATCATGTTCTGGATAAAAATACCGCTTTTTTGGCCTACTGCCTGCTCGACCGCATTGTCGATGATTATTTCATCGTCTTGGAAGATTACGACAACCGCGTCGAGGCCATCGACAAAGCCCTGTTCAAAGACAAAAACGACGACACGCTCTTGAGCAGAATCCACCGCCTCAAACGCGATGCCGTGCGCCTCCGCCGTACCCTTCTGCCCATGCGCGACGTGTTTTACCAACTGGCCGTCCGTGGTGACTACGATATTTTTAAGGGCGAATCCACGGTTTACCTGCGCGATGTGTACGACCACAACCTGCAATTAATCGAAACGCTGGAAGCCTCGCGCGATATGGTTATCAGCATGATGGATGTGTATCTGTCGTTCCAATCCAACCGCATGAACCGCCAAATGCGCGTGTTGACCGTCATTACCATCATGTTTATGCCGCTGACCGTACTGACCGGCATTTACGGCATGAATTTCGACAATATGCCCGAACTGCATTGGCATTACGGCTATTACGCCGTGCTCGGGCTGATGGCAACGATTATCATCGGCCTGCTGGTTTTCTTCTTCCGAAGAAAATGGTTATAACTGAATTTATAAATTAAATTGAATTAAAAATCTTAATTGACTATAATCATTAATTCGATAACAAATAACGAGCCATCGCTATGGAACACACCCAACGCCAAGCCGCCCATGAATTAATCATGTCCGAACTGATGATGCCGGATACGGCCAACTTCAGCGGCAATGTCCACGGCGGCGACTTATTGCGCCTGCTCGACCAAGTGGCCTACTCATGCGCCAGCCGTTACAGCGGCTATTACTGCGTTACCCTATCCTGCGACCGCGTGCTGTTTAAAGAGCCGATTCACATCGGCGAACTGGTCACGTTTTACGCCAGCGTCAACTACACAGGCCGCACTTCAATGGAAATCGGCATCCGCGTCGAAGCGCAAGACATCCGCACCGGCAAAATCCGCCATACCAACAGCTGCTATTTCACGATGGTGGCCATGGAGAACGGCAAAACCGTACCGGTTCCGCAGTTGGAAATCAAAACCGAACTGCAACGCTGCCGCTGGGAAAAAGCCAAACAACGCAAAGAACTGAGCCTGCAAAGCAATAAAATTTCCTGCGACTGCGAAAGCTGAAGCCCTGTGCCATCATCATGCCGTACCATAGGTAGAGGCCGTCTGAAAACGAGTGTAGCGCGTTTCGCTAAAAGTTTTCAGAAGGCCTTTACCTTATATGACTTATACGATAAACGCTGTTGTTTGGAAAGAACTAAAACGCAGGGAAAACAATCACGCTGAGCAATGAAGTTTCCTGTGGCTTTGCGGTAAGCCGAACGTATCTCTTTTTAATAACATCACCGTTACCGCCAATAAAGCCGTCTGAAACCGATCCGCCTCATCTCAAAAAAAGGCCGTCTGAAAAATATAGCTATATTTTTCAGACGGCCTTTAAGAACACATTCTCAACCTACGCGGTAAAACGCCAGACTGCCCAACAGATTCGGGAAATATTTCACCTGTTTGCTGCCTGCCATGACCGCGCGTTCCTGCACACGGATTTTGTTTTTGGCACACAGCAAATCGAAATCTTTCAGCGTACACCAATGGATATTCGGCGTATTGTACCAATGGTAAGGCATACGCTCAGAAACGGGCATATGGCCGCCCAAAGCGATTTGGATGCGGTTGCGCCAATAACCGAAATTCGGAAAGCTGACAATCGCCTGCTTGGAAACACGCATCAGGCTGCGCAAAATCAATTCGGTATTCTGCATAGCCTGAATCGTCTGGCTCAATACAATCACGTCAAACGAGTGGTCGCCGAACGCTTCCAGCCCGCGCTCCAAATCGGCCTGAATCACGTTCACACCGCGCGCCATCGCCGCGATGACGCTGTCCGTATCGATTTCGATGCCGTAGCCGCTGCAGTTTTTATGCTCAACCAAAGCCGCCAGCAGTTCGCCGTCACCGCAACCCAAATCCAGAACGCGGCTGCCTTCGGGAATCCAATCGTAAATCAGCTGCAAATCATCGCGTAAATTCATGATTCCGACTCCTTGGCGACATTGTTCATGTAAGTTTCAACGGCGCGGATATAGGCCTCGTCTTCCATCAAAAAGGCATCGTGGCCGTGGTTGGACTGCACTTCGATATACTGCACCGGTTTTCGTGCCGCGATTAACGCCTTGACCAATTCTTTCGACCGTTCCGGCGAAAAACGCCAGTCGGTACTGAAGCTCGCCACAAAAAACTTGGCCTGCACGTTTTGCAGGGCTTTGGTCAGGTTATTATTGTAGTCCGCCGCAGGGTCGAAATAATCCAAGGCTTTGGTCATCAACAGATAAGTATTGGCATCAAAGCGGCCGGCGAACTTGTCACCCTGATAGCGCAGATACGATTCCACCTCAAACTCCACGCCGTAGCCATATTGATAGCCGTCCGAATGCAGTTCCCTGCCGAATTTTTTGCCCAAACCGTCTTCGGCCAAATAAGTAATGTGCCCCATCATACGGGCAATGCGCAGGCCGCGCGTCGGAATCTTGGCTTCACGCGCATAATGGCCATCGTTGAAATCGGGGTCGGTCAGAATCGCTTGGCGCGCCACATCGTTGAACGCGATATTTTGAGTAGAAAGTTTCGGCGCGGAAGCAATCACCAAAGCATGGCGCACCCGATCGGGAAAATCAATCGTCCACTGCAAGGCCTGCATACCGCCCAAGCTGCCGCCGACAACGGCCGCCCATTGCGCAATACCCAGATAATCGGCCAGCATCGCCTGCGACTTCACCCAGTCTTTGACCGTTACCACCGGAAAATCCGCACCGTAATCGCGGCCGGTCAGCGGATTTTCCGACAAAGGCCCCGTCGTGCCGTGGCAGCCGCCCAGATTGTTCAAACCGACGACGAAAAACCGTTCCGTATCGATCGGTTTTCCCGGACCGACCATACTGTCCCACCAGCCCGGATATTTGTCTTCCGCCGTATGATAGCCGGCTACGTGATGATTGCCCGACAAAGCATGGCAAATCAGCACGGCATTGGTTTTCTCCACATTCAATTCGCCATAGGTTTCAATCATCAAATCAAAACGCGGCAATGTCTGGCCGTTGGCCAATGCCAAAGGAGTCTCGAACGCGATTTTTTGAGGTGTTACAATCCCCACCGAACCATTTTTATTCATGTCCATCTCAACGGAACGACAAAAAAATGTATTATAACGGCTTGCCGGCATTTTGGCATACCGGCATATCAATCCGTCTGCCGCCGTCTGTTTTCAGACGGCCTCTCCCCAACTGCAAAGAATACGTTCACCATGATAGGCCGCCTGCTCCGAATCTTTTTTGTTTTCGCCCTCATCGCCTTGATTGTCAACCGCCTGTTCAGCCGCAAACAGAAACGCGCGTTGCGCGAAGTCATACAGATCAGCGCATGGGTATTGGCCGGCGCATCGGCCGCCACCCTGATTTGGTATTTGATGACGCTTTGATTCCGAGCCTGTGCACTCTTTGCTTACCATCCGAGAGGCCGTCTGAAAAGCCTTTTCCCAAGACAAATCCGCTAAAAAATGCTATGCTTCGTGCTTTAAATCTTTCGAACTGATTGCTTGAAGCAATGAAAAAATTTCTTATCCCGACCGCTGCAGTGGTGGTTGCCGCAGCACTCGGCGCACCTTATTACTTGGGCATCCAAGCAGAAAAAAGCCTGACTTCCCAGCAAAAATTACTGCAGGAATCGGGCTTTCTGACCGTCGAGTCGCACGAATACGCACGCGGCTGGTTTACCTCGACCGAAACCACCGTCATCCGCCTGAAGCCGACCCTGCTGCAAAACACGCAAAAATACCTGCCCGACAATCTGAAAACCGTTTTAAAAGAGCCGATTACCGTCGTCAACCATATTACCCACGGCCCTTTTGCCGGCGGCTTCGGCACGCGCGCGCAGGTTGAAACCGAGTTCAAATACCGGCCGGAAACCGCCAAAGTCTTGGCACGTTTCTTCGGCGACAAAACACCCGTCAGCATGACCAACACCGTTTATTTCAGCGGCAACGGCGTGATGAAACTCAGTATTCCGGAATTCGATTACGAAGAATTGTCCGGCATCAAGCTGACTTGGAAAGGCTTGAGCGGCCAAACCGATTATCAGGACGGCTTTAGCGGCTACGCCCACGATTACACCGCACCTTCGCTGCAAGTCAAATTGGCGGACAAAGGCGACATTTCTTTGGAAAACCTGCGCCTCCAATCCGAAACTTCAGACGGCCTCAACAAACTTTCCTTGGGCAAAAGCAGCATCACGCTGGATAAATTCCTGCTGCAATGGAAAGAAGGCATTAATTACAATGTCAAACTAAACGAATTGGTCAACCTGGTCACCAACCTGCAAATCGGCGCATTCATCAATCCGACCGGCACGATTGCACCGTCTAAAATCGAAGTGACCAAACTGAAATTCGATACCCAAACCGACGAAGTCGAAAAATTCATCAACAGCGAAGGCCGCTTCCAATTCGATACCCTTACCTACGGCAACGACCGTTACGGCCCGCTCGACATCAACATCGCCGCCGAGCATCTCGATGCGCAAGGCCTGCTCGCCCTCAAAGCGAAAATGGCCGAAATCGCCGATAAGGAAATGAGCGAAGAGCAGATTCAAAACGAATTGATTCAGACGGCCAAAACCGACGCTTCGGGTCTGTTTACCCAAAATCCCGTACTGAACGTCAAAACGTTTAAATTCACCATGCCGCAAGGCAAGGTTGATACTTCAGGTACTTTGGCATTCAAAGGCTTGACACAGAAGGATCTGGATAACCTGCCCGATATGCTGAAAAAAACCGAGGCCGACTTTAAGCTGCAAGTGCCGCAGAAACTGCTGGAGCAAATGGCCGTGAATCAGGCACGCAGCATTTTCAGCATCAATCCGGAAGATGAAGCCGCGGGTCGAGCCAGCATGGACGACATTAACGAAACCCTGCGCCTGATGGTGGACAGCACCGTCAAAAGCATGGCCGGCGACCAATACCTGACCCTGAAAGACGGCAATGTATCCACCCACATTACCTTGAAAAACAGTGAGTTGAAACTCAACGGAAAAATCTTGGAAACCGAACAGGAACCCGAATTCAGCGAAAGCGATATGCTGTCGGAAGAAAGCGCGGATGCCGCCGCTTCGGTAGCGAAATAAGCGTTTAAACTTCGCGGCTTAAAGTTGAATGCTGCAAAGGCCGTCTGAAAACAAAACATATTGTTTTCAGACGGCCTTTTTAATTTCATTTGCTTGGTTTGTCCGAGTTTTGATAAAACTCCGAGCCGGGATTATTACCAAACCCGAAAATATCCCCACCCCTAATCCGTCATGAGCTGCTCAGGAGAAATGTAACGGACTTGCACAATTAATAACGGGCATAGATTTTTTGGTTTAAGTAGCGTTGACAAAAGCTTCAGGCCGTCTGAAATATTCAGACGGCCTGTATCCCAATCCCAAAACCTTATTCAATCACCAGCGGCTCAAACGCTTTCACGGTCTCGTCCACCGCTTTGACCCGCACCAAAAAATCTTCCAATTTCGCCAACGGCAGCGCACTCGGGCCGTCGCAACGGGCTTGATCGGGATTTTCGTGCGATTCCAAAAACAAACCTGCCAAGCGCGTCGCCATGCCTGCCAAAGCCAAATCCAGCACCTGCGAGCGGCGGCCACCCGAAGCCGCTGCGCCGGATTCGCGCGTTTGCAGTGAATGGGTGACGTCAAAAATAATCGGCGTATCGGCGCAGGTTTTCTTCATCACGCCGAAGCCGAGCATATCGACCACCAGATTATCGTAGCCGAAATTGCTGCCGCGTTCGCACAAAATCAGTTGATCGTTGCCCGCTTCTTTGAATTTTTCGATGATGTTTTTCATCTGCGACGGGCTTAAGAATTGCGGTTTTTTAATGTTGATGACGTTGCCCGTTTTTGCCATCGCCACCACCAAATCGGTTTGGCGCGCCAAAAATGCGGGCAGCTGAATCACGTCGCACACTTCGGCCACCGGCGCACATTGGTAAGGCTCGTGCACATCGGTAATGACCGGAACATTGAATTCGCACTTCACTGCCTCGAAAATCTTCAGCCCCTCATCCAAACCCACACCACGGAACGAATGCACCGACGAGCGGTTGGCTTTGTCAAACGACGCTTTGAACACATACGGAATGCCCAATTTGTCGGTTACTTTCACATAATGTTCGCAGGCTTTGAGCGTGGAATCCATGTCTTCCAGCACGTTGATGCCGCCGAACAGGGTAAACGGCAAATCGTTGCCGACTCGGATATTTTTGATTTGGACATTCATGGTCGAATCCTTTTTGAGGCCGTCTGAAAAATCAGGGCGGAATAAAAGCGGAGAAAATCGGTTTAAACGTTTAGGCCGTCTGAAAATAGCCAACCGTTTCAGACGGCCTGTTTCTTTTTACAGCACCGTATGCGGCGGCTCGTAAGAAATCACATCGCGGATTTTGTTGTTTTCGTCCACCAGTACCACTTTCGGCTCATGCGCGGCGATTTCAGGCTCGGAAAGCATGACATAGGACATGATAATCACAATATCGCCCTTCTGCACCAAGCGCGCCGCCGCGCCGTTGAGACACACCACGCCGCTGCCGCGCTCGCCTGCGATGGTATAGGTTTCCAAACGTTCGCCGTTGTTGTTGTTGACGATGGCGACTTTTTCGTTGACGCAGATTCCGGCCGCGTCGAGCAAATCCAAATCTACGGTAATACTGCCGACATAGTTCAAATCGGCTTCGGTAACGGTGGCACGGTGAATCTTGCCGCCGAGCATGGTGCGGAACATGGTTTGTTTTTCTTTCTCAATCAATTTGGGTTTACAGCATTTCAGACGGCCTCAAGCGTTAACTCAGGCCGTCTGAAAAATAAACTGCCATTATAACCCCATTTGCACCTTCATCCAGCGCAAATATCCGCGCCAACCGCCTGCCACAGCCTGCATGACGATTTGCGGGCAATCGTAGCTGTGGTTCGCCAAAATCAGTTTTTCCACCGCACGGTAATGGCAGCGCGAAGATTTAATCACCACACGGATTTCTTCATCGCAACACACCTCGCCCTGCCACACATAATGGCTGGCAACGGTTTCGTATTGCACGCAGGCGGCGAGCCGGTTTTCCAACAGTAGCAAACCGATTTTCTCGGCCTCCCCGCGCGTGGGCATGGTCGTTGTGATGATGACGGGTTTGAATTGGGGCATTTTCAGACGGCCTTTTTGTCAAAGATTGAAGTGGATGGGAGCACGAAATTTCGTCCATACGCCGTGCGTATTGAAACAGCCTTTTTTAGCCGCATCCACGGCGGCTATGTCTAATTTTTTATAGCCACTGCTTTTGATAATCTCAACCGATTCAACTTTCGATTCGGGGGAAACCAAGATACCCAGAACGACCGTTCCCCTCTGTCTTAATTTTATCGCGCTCGCAGGATAATGGAATTTCGCTCGACAACCTTCCTGTTTCCCTTTTTCCATTTCCGCGATTGCCTGATAATCCTCAGCACGGGGAACATTGTCTTGGGCATATACGGGCTGGGTTAAACCCAGCATTAAAGCCAACAGCAATCCTTGTTTCATCATTCTTCTCCTTTGTTTGACGGACATGATTATTTTGGTAGCGGATGGCATGATAAGTTTCAGACGACCTACCCTGTATTCAGGCCGTCTGAAAACAGAATCAAAACTTATTTAAAATTCAACACCGGCCAGCCTTTTTCCTGAGCTTCAGCCAATAATTCCGCATCGGGATTGACGGCCACAGGCTCATTTACATGGCGCAAAAGCGGCAGGTCGTTTTTGGAGTCGCTGTAAAAATAGACTTTTCCGTAGCTTTCCAAGGTTTCGCCGCGTGCGGCCAGCCATTCGTTCAGGCGGGTGATTTTGCCTTCTTTCAGGCTCGGCGTGCCGATGTAGTTGCCGGTATAGCGGCCGTCCGAACCGGTTTCGAGTTGCGTGCCGATGACGTTTTCAATGCCGAATGCGCGGCAAATCGGGGTAATGATGAATTCGTTGGTGGAGGAAATGACCAAGAGTTCGTCACCGGCGGTGCGATGGCTGTCCACCAGCATTTTCTGCATGGGTGTAATGTTCGGCGTGATGAATTCGGCCATAAATTCGCGGTGCATTTCGGCCAACTGTTCCATGCTGTATTCTTTCAGCGGGGCCAGGTGGAATTTGAGAAATTCGTCGATGTTCAGGCAGCCGTTGCGGTAGTCTTGGTAGAATTTTTCGTTTTGCGCTTCGGTGTATTCGACATCGACCAAGCCTTTTTTCATCAGGTATTGCGGCCATGTGTGGTCGGAATCAGTGTTGATTAAGGTGTTGTCGAGGTCGAAAATGGCGAGGTTTTTCATTCGGTTTCCTGTTGTTTCAAAAGTTGGCGCAAAAGCGGCAGGGTGATGCGTTTGCCCATCATTACGGCGTAATGGTCGAGCGTATCGAGCATTTGCACGAGGCTGTCCATGTCGCGCTGCCAATGGTTTAAGAGGTATTCGAAGATTTCGGTGTCGACGGTTACCTGACGCGCGGCGGCCATGCTGACAAGGGCATCGATTTTTTCCCGGTCGGTGAGCGGTTTGACTTCGTAAACCAGGCAATAGGCCATGCGGGTACGCAGGTCTTCGCGGATGACGAGCTGCTGGGGCGTGTATTCGGAACCCAAAAGCAGAAAGCCTCTGCCGCTGTTGCGGAAGCGGTTGAAGATGGCGAAAAGCAGAGCCTGCTCTTCGTTGCTGAGCCTTTCGACTTGGTCGATGGCCAGATAATCGGCATCGAATGCTTTTTCGGTCAGAGGGGTGGCGGCGGCATCGATGTAAACGGCGTTTTTACCGGCTTCGAGGGCTTGGGCAATCCATGCCTGCAGCAAGTGGCTTTTGCCTGCGCCCTGCTCACCCCAAACATAGATAAACTGGCCGTGTTTATGCTGCAAAACATACACCAGCTCGGCGTTTTCCGTACCGAGAAATTTGTCGAAGCTGGGATAATCGTGTGCGGCAAAATCGAAAATGAGCTGGTTCACGGAAGCATTCCGATAGATTCAAATCGGGTTTATTTTACGTTGTTTTAAGGGCTTGCATCAAGGTTTCAGACGGCCTGCAAACTTAAGCAAAAAATCCTTGTCTAAGCCTGCATTTGATTTAAAATGACCCGCTTATTTCGGCGGGTTCGTTTTTCGCCGCCTTTTCCTGTTTGAAAGTCCTTTAATGAAAATTTTTGAAACCGTTTACGATACAACGCTGCGATGGTCGAAACACCGCTTTGCGCCGTTTTGGTTGAGTTTTGTCAGCTTCATCGAAGCCATTTTCTTCCCCGTACCGCCGGATGTGATGCTGATTCCGATGTCGATGGCCGAGCCGAAAAAAGCCCTGCGCTTTGCCGTTTATACGACGGTGGCCTCGGTACTGGGTGGAATATTGGGATACGCACTCGGTTATTTCGCATTCGAATGGGTGTCGGGCTATATCCAAAGCTGGGGAATGCAGGCTCATTTCGACAAGGCGAAGCTTTGGTTTGAAACTTGGGGGGTTCTGGTGGTCTTTCTGGCGGGATTTTCACCGATTCCGTTTAAGGTATTTACCGTTTGCGCAGGCGTGATGAACATGGCGTTTTTGCCGTTTGTATTGTCAGCGGCGGTTTCGCGTTTTGCCCGCTTCTTTTTGGTCGCCAGACTGTCGGCCTGGGGCGGTGAAAAATATGCCGACAAAATCCGCCATTACATCGAAATGCTGGGCTGGGGCACGGTGGCTCTGGCCGTTATCGGTTATGCGGTTTACAGCTTGACGCATTAACGCAAAGGCCGTCTGAAAAGATAAGCTGATTTCCAACCTCCATAAAACACCGGATTATGATAAAGCCTTGTTGTTGACAAGGCTTTTTTCTTTTGGGAAATCCGTCAAATTAATATGTAAATGTTATCTTTACCAAACTTGATTCAGCTTTTCTTCGGTAAATGCGGGTTTAGATGATTGTTTTCATAAAATTTATTCAATCATACAGTAAATTGTTTTATTCCGTGATTTTAAACTTCCCCTCTTA
Organism: Neisseria sp. CCUG12390; assembly: GCF_047837985.1. GTDB lineage: Bacteria > Pseudomonadota > Gammaproteobacteria > Burkholderiales > Neisseriaceae > Neisseria. The sequence continues at coordinate 848,608 of NZ_CP181244.1, read as the reverse complement.
TCTGAATACAAAACCCGTTTTCTCTGCTAAGGTATGCCGCACTTTAACCAAAACAACCGAATGGAGTAAACTGATGAATGCACATTTGAAACTGACTACTTTGGCAGCATTGACTACTTTGGCCTTGGCTGCCTGCAGCAGCACCGGCAGCAAAAAACCTGCCGCTCCTGAAAAAGCTGCTGCTCCGGCTCAAACGGCTCCGGCTCAAGCACAGCCTCAGGCAGCAAGCGGCCCGCAAACCGTCAAAGTAGATAAGGTCGACTCAACCAAAGAAGTCGCCTACAAATGCGGCGACAAAGGCCAGGACAAACTGACCGTAATGTACGGCGTGAAAAACAACGAGTTGGTTGCAGCGCAAGTAAAATTCAAAAACGAACCGACACCTAATCTGTTCCGCGTAATCGGTGTAAACGATCAAAATGTTTTCTGGAATGAAGATGAGAAAATCGCATGGTTCTCAGGAAAAGCGACCCCTGCCAACGTCGATAAAGTGGACGGCGGTATGCTGACCATCCGTGGTACGACGCAAGTTAACGGCACCGCACAAGTGGTTGACCAAATCGTGACCAAAGGCTGCGTATTGGACAAAGCGGCAACTGCCCGTTTAAAAAAGAAATAAAATAAGTCATTTGAATGATTAGGTTTTCTAAAACCGTGATTCTATGAAAACTGCCCTGCCGGTTGCCAAAATTTCTTGGCCGTCGGCAGGGCAGTTTCTTGTTTCGATACAGATGAGACACAGTGCAGCTCCGGCCAACGACTATGCACCGTATCCCCTGCTGCCGCCGGTTCAGAGATGGCATATGCGCGCTTTTTCCATTACAATTGACAACATCTTTTTTCAGACGGCCTCTTGACCATGCGCACCAACCTTTCCCTACTCGCCTTATCCGTTTTCCCATTCTTTCTAACCGCATGCAGCGATGCGCAAAACGATCCGGTCAAACAGGCGGTGAACGAACAGTTGCGCGCCGGTTTCATCACCGTGGCTTCCGAGCAGTGCATGAACCGTATCCCGCAAGACCAGCAATGGGTATCGGAAGACAAAGTCCGCCAAATCTGCGACTGCACCGCCGGTAAAATGTTCGACAGCGTCTCCCCCCAAGATTTGACCGACATGCTTGCCGGTAAAATCAATCAGGAATTGACCGACAAACTGAGCAATGCCGCTTTGGCATGTGCCGAAGAAAGCATCGCACAGCCTGCCGCCTCAGCCGCATCTTCCGAAACGCCGCGTTCTCAATAAATACCGTCAATACAAGACACATGCTTCCGATGCCGTCTGAAACAACAAAATGATTTCTACCGAAGAAAAGAGTGTGACATGACTACTTTAGCGCAATTCTTACCGCAGCACCTGCAACAAAACGCCGTTCCCACCGAATTGGGCAGCGTATTGCAATCCGTCGTTTCCGCCTGCGCGGACATCAACGGAAAAGTCCGTCTGGGTGCATTGGCCGGCGTATTGGGCATGGCCGGAACAGGCAACGTGCAAGGCGAAGATCAGAAAAAACTCGATGTCATCGCCAACGATATTCTAATTGACGCATTGAAAAACAATCCGAACGTCGCCGGCTTGGCCAGCGAAGAAGAAGACACCTTCGTCGCCTGCAACGGCAACGGCGGCTATCTGGTTCTGTTCGACCCGCTCGACGGCTCGTCGAACATCGACGTGAACATTTCCGTCGGCACCATTTTCTCGATTCTGGCCAAACCGGAAGGCGCGTTAAACACCGAATCATTCCTGCAAAAAGGCCGCGACCAAGTCGGCAGCGGCTATGTGTTATACGGCCCGCAAACACAATTGGTGTTCACGTTGAAGCACGGTGTCTTTGTGTTTACCCTGAATGAAAACGGCGAATTCGTACTGACCCAGGAAAATCCGCAGATTCCGGCCGCAACCAAAGAATTTGCAATCAATATGTCCAACCAACGCCATTGGTTCGCACCGATGCAGCAATACGTCGATGAGCTTTTGGCAGGCGAAACCGGCGTTCGCGGCAAAAACTACAATATGCGTTGGGTCGCCAGCATGGTGGCCGAAATCCACCGCATCTTAATGCGCGGCGGCGTTTTTATGTATCCGCAAGACAAGCGCGATCCGAGCAAACCGGGCAAACTGCGCCTGATGTATGAAGCCAATCCTTTGAGCCTGATTTTCGCCCAAAGCGGCGGCGCGGCCAGCAATGCGTCGGAAGACATTCTCGGTATCCGACCCGACGGGCTGCACCAACGCGTATCGGTCATCATGGGCAGCCGCGAGGAAGTGGAACGCGTCAACGAGCTGCATCAAAATTGATATTTAAGCTGATGATTTTACTCAGATAAATTACAATCAAAAGGCCGTCTGAAAATTTTCAGACGGCCTTTTGCTGATTATAAAAGCGGACTCATCAGCCGCACCACGTTTTCAATCAACACCCACCATTTCGAACGCTGCTGCCATTCTCCGGCGGTAATGTATTGGCTGTCGGCCAAATAGTCTTGCTGCAAACCGTAAATTTTCTGCGTCATGCCTTGGTCGTAAATGGCCAGGCTGATTTCCAGATTCAGGAAAAAGCTGCGCATATCCATATTGACCGTGCCGAACAGCGCGTAATTGTCGTCAACCGTCATGGTTTTGGCGTGCAGCAGGCCGCCGCGAAACAAAGCCAGCTTCACGCCCGATTCCAGCAGCATCGGGTAATAGGCACGCGAAGCGTAATGCACCATGACCGAATCCACCTTGGCCGGCACAATCAGCGTGACGTCCACGCCCCGCTTGGCGGCGGAAGTCAATGCCAGCAGCAGTGGTTCGTCAGGCACGAAATACGGCGTGGTAATGGTGATTTGATAAGTGGCCGCATAAATCGCGCTGACAATGGTTTCGTAAATCACATGACTGCTCTGCTCGGGCGCGGAAGGAATCACTTGCGCAACGATATTGCCCTGTTTCATTTTATCGGGCAGCATTTGCGGAATCCGGTCTTCATTCTGCTTCAGGTATTGCTGGATGCCTTGCAGGTTTTCATCGTCCTCCACCGCCAAATCGGCAAAAAACACCGCCGCCATTTCCAACACCATCGGCCCCGTGCAGCGCATCATGACGTCAATCCACTCGCCCACGCCGGAATCCTGTTTGAAATAACCCGGATCCACCAGATTGAAGCTGCCGGTATAACCGATTTTGCCGTCCACCACCAAAATTTTGCGGTGGTTGCGCAAATCGGTGCGGGTGAAGAAGGTTTTAAGCAAGCCCACCGGCAACGCGCATTCGACTTCCACTCCGGCCTGGCGCAAACGCCCGACCCAGTAGCTGTTTAAGAAATCGCGGCTGCCCACGCCGTCGGCCAAAATCACGCAATCGACACCGCGCTGCGCCGCATCCATCACCGCCTCCAGCAGCTTTTCAATCCGCCCCTGCGCATCAATGATGTAAAACGCCATCATCACCGATGTTTCCGCTTGTCCGATGTCGTTAATCATGGTGCCGATGATGGTGTCGGTGGTGGAAAGCAAGGTCATGGCATTGCTCTGCGTCGCCCCCAATCCGGTCGTGTGCGCCGCCACTTGGCTGATGCCGTGAAGATGCGGTTTCATTTGGCCGCGGATGTCGAGATAAACATCATGCAGGTATTTATCGGCAAACTCGCCGTAAAAACGGTTCATCTCGCCGCTGCGCTTGGCGCGGGCGGTGCCTAAGCGCGGTTCGCCGATTAGGATATAGATGACGGTGCCGAACAAAGGGAACAGAAACAGAATAATCAGCCAGGCAAAAGTCGAGCCGATGTTTTTTTGTTTGTACAGCACGCGCAGCATACAGGCCAATGCGGCTGCGGTATGGATGAAGACGAAAATTTCCGTCCACGTGATGTCTTTGAAGAAATTCATGTGCGGTTCACGAAATCAAGATAACGCGATTATACGCGAATCGGCTCTGAAAACCGTGTTTAGGCCGTCTGAAAACAAAGAATTGATAAACATTATCAAGCCGGTAAAGTTTTGTTATACTGCCTGCGATACGGTTTGACGGATGATGATTTTTCAGACGGCCTTTGCCGGCTGATGGAGACAAAGGCCGTCTGAAACCTCAAAATGGCTCAAACCATCATCAGGAGAAATTATGGAGCGATTTGCGTTGCGTACTGTTTACACCGCTGTTTTCACGGCATTTTTGGTTATTGCCACCCCGAATGCACCCGCTGCCGATACTGTTCAGACGGCCTCTTACATCCCCATTACCCCCTACCGGTTTATTAATCAGCCCATCAACAAAGCACCGAAAGACAAAGCCGGATACCGCGCCGTCGAATTGGCCAACGGCATGACCGTCTTGCTGATTTCGGATCCCGATGCCAACAAATCCATCATGGCCGCGGCTTTACCCATCGGCTCCAAAGACGACCCGGTAAACCAGAAAGGCATGGCACATTATTTGGAACACATGATTTTTATGGGTTCAAAGCGCTATCCCGAAGTTGACGGCTTGATGGCGTTTTTGCAGAAAAACGGCGGCGGCACCAACGCCTCCACCCATCTCATGCACACCGCCTATCATTTCCAAGTCAACCATGATGCTTTCGACGAAGCCGTCGCGCGAATGGCCGATGCCCTCGCCTTTCCGATTTTGTCGCCCGAACATTCCAAAAAAGAGCTGAATGCCGTCAATGCCGAATTGGTGCGCGCCAAAGCCAGCGATGCCGCGCTGATGGCCAGCATCGGCCGCGATACCGTCAATCCCGCGCATCCGAGTGCCAAATTCCTCCACGGCAGCCGCGACAGCCTGCGCGACAAACCCGGCAGCAAACTGCACGATGAACTGGTGGAGTTCCACCGCCGATATTATTCGGCCAATTTGTTCAAAGCCGTGCTGTATTCCAACCAACCGATGGAAAAATTGGTCCGGCTCGCCGCCGATACCTTGGGCAGCATGCCCAATAAAAAAGTGACCGAACCGAAAATCGATGCGCCGCTTTACCGGACTCAGGACAAAAGCGTCATCATCCGCTACAAACCGCTCCAACCCGAAAAATCCATTGCCTTATCATTCGGTTATCCGAAAAACGAAGAACATTTGTTCCGCGCCAAAACCGGCCCCTATCTGGCTTATCTGTTCACCAACAATACCGCCGGCACGCTCAGCGACTACCTGATTAAAAACGGCCTCTCCGACAGCGGCCTACTTGCCTTACCTACCGACAATAACGGCGGCAATGAAAGCGCGTTTACCCTTACCTTGGCCTTGACCGAAAAAGGCTGGCAGCAGCGCGACCGCATCATCTCCATGATTTTCCAGCAAATCGAACTCATCAAGCAATCCGGCATCGACGAGGCGTATTATCAGGAAATCCGCGAAAGCCTGAAGCAGTCGTTCCAAAATACGGATGTACCGAAAAGCACGTCCTACGCCGCCTCGTTGGCCGAAACCATGCTGCGTTACCCGCTGGCCAACATCATTGATGCCGGTTTCGTTGCCGATGGTCTGGACAAAACCGCGGTCATGGAAAAACTCAACGGCATGACACCCGACAACATGCGTCTGACGGAAGTTTCAGACGGCCTCAACCCTTCGCAGCACACCACGCCCTATTTCGGCGCCGTTTACGACATCGAACCGATTTCGCCGCAGCAAAAAGCACGCTGGCTGGATTTCAGCGGCAACCCGAAACTGGCCTTGCCGCAGCGCAACCCTTATTTCGCCGATGACTTTTCCGCCAATGCCCAAGGCGTCAAACGCGATCATCCGAAAGCCTTGCACGATAAGAAAGGCTTGAAAGTATTCCACATGCCTTCGCAGCATTTTCCCGACAATGCCGAAGCAATGACCACTATGCTGTTTACCGTCACGCCTGCCCGTCCCGACCTCAGGCTCGGTGTGGCCGCCCTGGCTTTGGGCTATATGAACGATTTGTCGCAAAGCCAACTTACCTATCAAGCGCAAATAGCGGGCATGTCGGCAGGCATTGCACCGACCGAAACCGGTTTTGTGCTCAACAGCAGCGGCTACGCCCAGCATTTGGGCAAACTGACCACCGATTATCTGCGTCATTTCACCCAAACACCGCTCAATGCCGACCAACTCGAACAGGCACGCAAACGCTTGCTGGACAGTTTGGAAGCGCAGAAAAAAGCCGGCAGTTTGGCGCAGGCCTTGGCTGTATTTAATGATTTCGAACGGTATCCTGCCGTGGATTGGGAAGACGTTTACGCCACCGCCAAGGAAGTGGATTTGCAGGACGTGGCCGCCGTGCGCGACCGCCTCACCCGCAACATCAACGGTTTGCGCGTGTTTTCATTCGGCAATTTTTCCGACAGACAGGTAAAGCATCTGGTGCGTGACGTACAGAAAATCGTGCCCAACGCCAATCAAGGCGTATACCGCATCCAATACCCCGATGTAAACGAATCAAACCGCAAACTCAGCCACATAGTGAAAGTACCGCACGAAGACAACGCTTTAAGCATCATCTACATACCCAAAGGCTATGACAGATTGGAAGGCCGCGTGCGCGCTTCGTTGCTGACGCGCATTTTGAGCCGCTGGTATTTTGATGATTTGCGCACCGACAAGCAGCTGGGATACAGCGTCAACCAAGGTATGGTAACCATTGGCAAGACTGCGGGCTTACAGTTTTCCGTACAAAGTGCCGATGCCGTGCCGTCTGAAATCATGCGCCACAACCAGCGTTTTTTCGAGGAAAGCTGGCAGAAGCTGCAAAACATGAGCGAAGACGACGTGGCGCGCCACCGTAACAATATGCTGATCCGTCTGCGCCACACACCCGAATCGCTCTATCAGGAAGCCGGACGCTATTCCGGTGATTTCATGTACGGCAATTATGATTTCGACACCCGGCAGAAAGTCATGGCTTTGGCGGAAAAACTGACCAAGCAGGATCTGCTCGATTTCTACCGCAAAGCAGTGATGGAACGCGAAGGCTTCGTTTTTGCTTCGCAAGCGCTCGGAACCAAAGCGACAGACAGCGATGCGGCATTATTCGAAGGCTACGAAAAAGTGGACAGCATCGCCAAATTGCAGCAAAGCTTTGAGATTAAAGAATATTAAAAACCGACTTTGCAATCTAAAGGCCGTCTGAAACTTTCAGACGGCCTTTGAATAAATATTCGACTATTTATTTATGATACTGCCGCGACAGTTCGTGTACGGTATCGACCAAAATTTTGGCGTGTTCCGGATCGGCATGTTGGTTGATACCGTGGCCGAGATTGAACACATGGCCGCTGCCGTGGCCGTAACCGTCAAGAATACGCGCCACTTCGGTTTGGATGCTTTGCGGTGTGCCGAACAGGGCAAACGGGTCGAAATTGCCCTGCAAGGCCACTTGGCCACCTACCCTGCGGCGCGCTTCGCCGATGTTGCACGTCCAATCCAAACCCAGCGCATCCGCTCCGATGGCGGCCATTTTTTCCAGCCACAAACCGCCGCCCTTTGCAAACACAATCACCGGTACGCGACGGCCTTCGTTTTCGCGTTTCAAACCGGCCACGATTTGCTGCATGTATTTCAAGCTGAACTCTTCAAACGCAGCATCGCTCAACACGCCGCCCCAAGTGTCGAAAATCTGCACCGCCTGCGCGCCGGCGTCGATTTGGGCGTTGAGATAAGCCGTTACCGCACGGGCATTGGTTTCCAGGATTTTATGCAGCAGGTCGGGGCGCGAATACATCATGGTTTTGATGGTGCGGAATTCTTTACTGCTACCGCCCTCTACCATATAGCAGGCCAGCGTGAACGGGCTGCCGGAAAAACCGATGAGCGGCACGCGGCCGTTGAGTGCTTTGCGGATGGACGTTACCGCGTCAAACACATATTGCAGCTTGGCCATATCGGGCACTTCCAGCTTGGCGATGTCGGCTTCGTGTTGCAGCGGCCGCTCGAATTTAGGCCCCTCTCCTTCCGCAAAATACAGTCCCAAGCCCATCGCGTCGGGGACGGTCAAAATATCGGAAAACAGAATCGCCGCGTCCAAATCGAAACGTTCCAAAGGCTGAATGGTGACTTCGGTCGCCAGCTCGGTGTTTTTACACAAATCCAAAAAACTGCCGGCTTTAGCGCGCGTGGCTTTGTATTCCGGCAAATAGCGTCCCGCTTGGCGCATCATCCAAATCGGGGTGTATTCGACGGGTTGCTTGAGAAGGGCGCGGAGAAAAGTATCGTTTTGCAATGGAATCATGGCAGCTTTCCGAATATAAGGCCGTCTGAAAAAGGCGGCCGTGAAAAATGAAATACGCGTATTGCTGAATCGCGCATGATGAACGTATTGTAAACACAAAAAGACCGTCTGAACAGGTTCCGAACGGTTTGGAACATTTCAGACGGCCTTGAAACACAACGCTCAGACTTTGACGGCCGGCGGTAAGGCTTCTTCGCTTTCCGCTACGCTTTCCAAGACCAATTTTCGCTGCGCATCGGCTTTTTGCGGCTGGTTGGTTTCGTCGAATACCCGGGCCAAAGCCAAATGAGCTGCCACGCTCGGCTTGACTGCCAGGCTGGCTTCCAGATAGCCCTGCGCTTTACCCCAAAGCTGTTTGCCGTAGGCCAGTTGTCCCAGATACATCAGCAATTGGGCATTGTCCGGCCGCGCTTTCAGCCACGAGTCGGCGGTATCGATGGCTTTTTGCTGCTCCCGGTCGCTCAAATAGCGCACGCTGTCGACAAAAGGTTCCAATAATTCAACCTGCTGCGTTTGCGGATAATATTGGTTCACCCACTTCACCGCCTGCTCATACAGCCCCAAACGCTCGTATTTTTCGGCAATCTCGATACAGAGTTCGCCGGCTTTCAGGTTTTCCGGAATGCGTTTCAAACAGGCTTTCAGGCCGTTTTGGTCGGAAGCGAGCGCCAGCAGGCGGCGGTATGCCCACATTTGGTATTGCTCTGCTTCGTAATCGCTGACCGCACCGGCTTTGGCCAGTTTTTCCGCCTTGTTCAACACGTCCAAGGCGTTGCCGTGATCAAACGCATAACGCAGTTGCAGACGCACCAGTCGGGTCAGGTTCGGATTGATTGTCGCGGCGGCGTTCAGGTTTTCCTCGGCAGCCGGATAATCGCGGCGGCTCAACGCCGACTCGGCCAGCAGCAGATAGCGCGACAATTGCTGTTTCTTCGGCAGCAGTCCGATGTCGTTCAAATAACGGTCGCGCAGTTCCAAATTATCCATCTGGTCGGCGGCGTGTGCGCCCAGCATCAGAGCCAAGGTGCGGTTGTCGCCTGCCTCTTTGTTGGTCAACACTTTGGCCGCTTCCAACTCCGCTTTCTCAAAACGCCCCTCGAAAAACGCCAAACCCGCGCTGTTTAAGGCGTGAACGGCCTGGCTGCCTTTGCGCGCCACGCCGAAACGCTGCAAACGCCCCGGCATATTCAAAACGCCGGCCAAAAACCTGACCAACAGATACAGCACGACCACCGCGGCAATCAGCCCCAAGATAAAGGCATGCAGATTGATGCGCAGCATGGTCTGCTCGACCACGACATACACATTGCCGCTGTACATACCCGATGCCAAGGCCAAAGCCACGGCAACGGCAAACAAAACCACAATCCAAATCACACTTTTCATGCCTGTTCCCCTTTCGCATCAGCCGGTGCTTTCTGAGCAGGTTGCGCAGGTTTTGCAGGTTCGGGCCGGACTGCCGGCGCGGCAGGTGCCGCCGGTGCGGAAACTTGCGGCTGAGATGCCCTGCTTTCAGACGGCAAGGCAGGAGCTTCAGGCATGGCGGCAGGGGCAGATGCCGGTGCGGAAGCCGGCATGTCTGCCGCTTCGGAAGCAGCCTCAGGTTCGGCGGTTTGCGGCACGGCTACTGCCGCCCGGGCACGGTTGCCGTCTTGGTAAGCACGCACGGCTGCCAAACTGTTTTTCAATGCGTCATTGCCGATGTTGCGCACATCCAAGGTTTTCAGTTCGGCCAGTTCTTTAAGCCATGCCTGCGTCGCGGGTGATTTGCCGTCGAAATACTGCTTCACCGCCGCTTCCACGCTGTTCAAATCGCTCTGGTAGATTTCGCTGTTGCGTTGCAATAAGGCTGCTCGGGCATCCAGCAGATGCAGGCGCAGGTTTTCGCGCACGAAATAGATTTGCTCCGGCGAAAGCAGCATGGCATCGTTGCTTTCCAACTGACGCACTTCCACCAAACCTTTCAGCGCACCGAGTGATTTCTGCCATGCATTTTCCCACCAGGAAAGCTGCGGATTGTCCTGAACCTGCTCCACCGCACCCGGTTTCAGCGTACCGTCAACCACCAGCGGCAAACCCGCTACGGCGGTTTCCAAACGGTCAATGCGCAAAGCCGTGCCGGAAACATCGACATAAGGACGGTTTTTCAGCCCCGCCAAATCTGCGCCGACGGCCTGCTTAATCGGCAGAAGCTCAGGCTGGTCGAAGCGGCTCAGGCGGCTGTCGATGTGTTCCAATACGCTCACCGCGCCCGGCACATTGCCCGACAGCATCAATTGCTGCGCAGCCAGATTCAGCATGGCTTCGGATTCGTCCACCAACCAGTTGACGCGGCCTTTTACCAATTCCTGATAGGCTTTTTGGTTTGATGCGATTTGGTCGCCGTTGGCTTTCTGCGCACCGGCCAAACGTTCGATTTCGGCCTGAATCGCAGTTTGGCGGTTGATGTTGTCTTTCAGCAAAGCGGCGTTTTCCGATTCGCCCAAAGCGGCTTTGTCGATTTTTTGGGTAAACGCCAATTCTTGGTTTTTCAGGACATTCTGCCCCTGCACAAACAAGAAACCGCTCGCACCCAAGCCCAACAAGGCCAAGACCAGCGCACCGGCGGCCAAGCCTTTGCCGGATGACTGCTGAATCACCACCGGCGCGGGCGTTTGGGAAGATGGGGAGGATTTCGGCGTATTTTGATTGTCTGACATAGTGTTTCCTGTATTTCGGTTTTCGGCCGCTGCCTGGGCGGCAGGCTTCGGATCGGGCTTGGCGGAATCGGATTGGGCGTTTTCAGACGGCATCGCCTTGCCCTCGGCATTGACCGCAATCACACGCCCGTCGTGCCGGTTCGGTCCGGCGGCCTGTTTGTCTTCGGTTTCGCTCATATCGGCTCCCTTCGGGATATGGGACAAAGCCGCGGCATCCAGTGCGGCGACCAATCGGATGTTTTGCGCACCGGCCTGCCGCAAAGCATCGGCCACACGCTCGTGATGGGTCAAGTATAGCAAGGTTTTGAAGCGTTGCGCCAACGGCGGCGGAACCTGCCCGAACAATGCTTTGACGAGTTCGGCCGAAGTGATATAGACCGCCCGCACTTTCTCTACGGGGAAATCCTGCCAATTCAACTGTTTAGGCCGTCTGAAATAAACTTCGGCAACCTTCACGCCGAAGCCTTGCCTGCGTAAATTTTCGATAAGGAAGCTGCGCCCGCCGTGGCCGCGTATGACCAGAATTTCGGCATTCGGCGGCAGGTTCTGCCAAACCGGCAAGCGCAAAACCGCTTCGCTGTCGTTACCGTCGGCCGGACTGAAAATTTCTTGCGCGGCAAACCGACCCAAGGTGCGGCGGCTGGCTTCTCCGACCGTTATCTGCACTTTCAGGCCATCTGAAAAATCGATGTGCGGTGCGGCGATTTCAATCGCGGTCGGGCTGACCCAAAACACCGCATCGCATTGCCGGTACATTTCCGCCAATCCTGACAAAGCGGCAGAATCAGGTTCGATTTCTATCGGGCTGAACGCAACGGCGTCCCAGCCCGCCTGCCAGCATACGGCAATGTCTTGTTGCACCCTCGCCTCCGGGCGCACGATTAATAGCATGGACATTCAGACGGCCTTTTTAATCTGTATAAATCTTGAGAAAACGGTGAAATCCAACCCGCCGATTTGGCTCGGATTTCGCAAACTGTGGTTTTCAGACGGCCTGTTCGGAAAACTCGGCGCAAAGGCCGTCTGAAAAATCATCGTCACCAGCCGAACCATTTGGTTCGTTCGCTGTGATTTTGCCGGGCATTTTGCTGCTTGCGCCAATCCCACGGAGCTTGCGGATTATTGCCGCGCCACAGGCCTTTCCGGTTTTTCTTAGCCTGTTTTTGCGCAGCGGCGTATTCGGCAAAGGCCAACTTGTTTTGCTGCTTTCTGGCATACGACTCATAATGCCACGCCGCACCTTCGCGGATTTGCTGTAAATTCAAATCCGTATCGCCTGCAAACACCTGCGCCACTTCGCGCCCGTAGCGGTCGAGCTCGAACACCTTGACCCTGACCTTGGCATTATCGGCCGCGGCAACCAATTGGTCGCGTGCGCGCGTGCCATAGGCTTGGTTCAGTTCGGGCGCATCGATGTGCGCCATGCGGATTTTGTGTTTTTTGCCGTTACCGTCGGTAACGTGGACGGTATCGCCGTCGGAAATCCGCGTGATGCGGCCGGTATAGCTTTTTTGCCGGACCTGCCTGCTTTTTTCCGCGTGTTCGATGCCCGCCAGTTCGTATAAATCGGGCAGGATGCTTTTCCAACCGCCGCCCTGCGCCACACGTTCGACGACTTCGCTGCCGAATTTAACCCAATCGGTTTTGTCGCTGGCGTAACTGAACCCTCCGGCCAATACGGCCGTCAAGGCCAACCATTTCAACATCTCGTTATTCCGTTACCGTTAAGGCCGTCTGAAAAGTGCAAACATTTTCAGACGGCCTCATCTTCGGGTTTATTCCTGCCCCGGATAAATCACTTTCGCGCCCTGCTGCGTACCCAAAACCAGCACGTCCGCAGCGTTGCGGCCGAAAATGCCGTTTTCCACCACGCCGACGATTTGGTTGATTTCGTCTTCCATCGTCACGGGACGGTCGATGTTCAGGCCGTGTACGTCAACGATTTGGTTGCCGTGGAAGGTCGTCACGCCGATACGCAGTTCCGGCTGGCCGCCCATGGCCAGCAGTTTGCGCGACACCAGCGAACGTGCGCTCGAAACCACTTCCACCGGCAGCGGAAACTTGCCCAAGCGCGACACATATTTGCTTTCGTCGGCAATACAGACGAATTTTTCCGCCGCGCTGGCCACGATTTTCTCGTTTAAATGCGCCGCGCCGCCGCCTTTGATCATTTGCAGCATATGGTTCACTTCGTCCGCACCGTCAACATACACTGCCAAATGGTGTACATCGTTGAGCGACAATTCCGGAATGCTGTATTGCGCCAGCAGCTCGCTGGATTTCTTCGAAGTCGATACCGCGCCTTTGATTTTTTTGCCGCTTTTGCCCAAGGCTTCGATAAAGAAATTGACGGTCGAACCGGTGCCGATACCGATGTATTCGTTTTCCGGCACAAATTCAACGGCTTTTTCCGCCGCAATGCGCTTCAATTCGTCTTGTGTCGCCATGTTGCTCTCCTGTAAATGCAGACTGGGAATGGATAAGTTGATTCTAACATTTCAGACGGCCTGCCGTCATTGCAGGCTTATTAATCAGTTTCGATACGCGCCAGCAATACCGCGGCCTGCGCTTCAATCCCTTCCATGCGGCCGAGATAGCCGAGCTTTTCGTTGGTTTTGCCTTTTACGTTGACGCAGGAAATATCAATGCCCAAATCTTCGGCGATGTTGGCGCGCATGGCGTCGATGTGGAGACGCAGTTTCGGCTGCTGGGCGATGACGGTACTGTCCACATTCACCACTTTCCAACCCTGCGCCCGCACCGCCCGATAAGCCTCGCGCAGCAAAACACGGCTGTCGGCATCCTTGTGTTCCGCCGCCGTATCGGGAAACAGCTTGCCGATGTCGCCCAAAGCCGCCGCCCCCAATATTGCGTCGGTAATCGCGTGCAGCAGCGCATCGGCATCGGAATGGCCGAGCAAGCCTTTTTCAAACGGAATCTTCACACCGCCGAGAATCAAATCGCGCCCTTCGACCAATTGGTGAACGTCATAACCTTGTCCGATACGGATATTCATGCTTGGTTTCCTATTTATATAGTATGTTTAAAACAGATAGACTTTTCAAAGGCCGTCTGAAAATTTTCAGACGGCCAGAATGGTTCATGGCCGGTTTGCCAGCAGCAGCCGCACGATAAATTCGTCCTGCGGCAAAGTCAGTTTCAAATTGCGCGTATCGCCCGATACCAGCAACGGTTTCACGCCCAACATTTCGACGGCGGAAGCCTCATCGGTTACACGCTCCAAATCCGCAACAGACAATGCCCGCTGCAATAAGGCCGTCTGAAAAAGCTGCGGCGTCTGCGCCTGCCACAATCCTGTGCGCGAAACGGTTTCTTCAATTCGGCCGTCTTCAGCGGCGCGCTTCAGCGTATCGGCAACGGGCACGGCCAAAATACCGCCCTGCTCCGCATCGGCTGCGGTGTCAATCAACCGGCTCACGGCTTCGGCGGGCAGGCAGCAGCGCGCCGCGTCGTGTACCAGAATATTGTCGGTCTCCGCTGCGATACCTTGCTGCAACAGGATATTCACACCGTTGCGCACAGTCTCGGCACGCGTTTCTCCACCGACTTTGAATACGCCGACTTTATCGGAGGCCGTCTGAAAAAAATTGTCTTCAGGAGACACAATCACAGCGGTAAAATCAATCTGCGGATGCCGTTCGAAAATGCCGACGGTGTGCTGCAACACGGTTTTCCCATTGATTTCGACATACTGCTTCGGCTTGCCCGCGCCAAAACGCGCGCCCACACCGGCCGCCGGAATCAAAGCGATATTGCGCTTCATGCCTGCTGCTCCGCTGCGGCGGCTTTGCGCCAAACGCATTCATCGCCCAACTCGTCCAGATACTGTTCGTGCGCCGCCGATTCGCTTTCATCGGCACGAATCACTTTCAGACGGCCGTTGCGTTTGGTCTGCACAATATCGGCCTGAACCTGCCCGTCCGCATGATCTTCGCCGGCACCGCCCATCAAATCGAATTGCTGACGCGTCATGGCCAAATACACATCGGCCAACAATTCGCAGTCAATCAGCGCACCATGCAGCACGCGCTTGCTGCGGTCAACGGAAAAACGGTTACACAATACGTCCAAACTGTTTTTCTGCCCCGGGAACATTTCGCGCGCCATCGCCAGCGTGTCGGTAACTTGGCAACCCAGTTCGCGCACGTTTGGCAAACCCATTTTGGCGAATTCACGGTTCAAAAAACCTTCGTCAAACGGCGCATTGTGGGCAATGATTTCGGCATCGCGGATAAAATCGGCAATCTGATTGCCCACTGCCGCAAACACCGGCGCGTTTTTTTCCTCCAATACTTCCAGCGTCAAACCGTGCACCTTTACCGCATCTTCAGGAATGTCGCGCTCGGGATGGATATAAAGATGCAGATAATTGCCGGTCAGTTGGCGGTTCATCATTTCGACACCGGCAAACTCAATCATGCGGTTGGTCGGATCGTCGAGAAAACCGGTGGTTTCGGTATCGAATATAATCTGGCGTTTGCTCATGGGCTGTCCTTTTTTCGTTGCCCGAATCATACTAAATGAACGCATGAAAGTATAGTTTGCAGGTTTGATAAACAGACGGGACTTTCCCCTTGATACATTTCCAAATCGGGTTTAGGCCGTCTGAATATCTTTCGCATGCACACATGACTTTTTAAAAATACGCTTCATCAAACCTGATTCTTCCTATTTTCCGAGTCATTCAGTCAACTTTTTAAAAATTGGATAAAATTAATTTTTATAAAAATCATAAACTTAAATTCAAATCATCAAATAAAAACAATTATCATTTGTATAATCAGAAAAAACCTGTATAATCTAACTCATCGAGACACACAACGCAACCCGCAGAAAGAAAGGAGAAGCACATGCCGGAAAGCATTTTCAAGCAAGTCTCTCTCGACATTCTGAGACTGCACCAACAAAGCATCCGCTCGCTGCTGGCCGTACAAGGCTGCAACGACTGCGAAATTCACGATGCCGTGTATGTAACGTTAGATGGCCGTTATTATGTCGGACTACCGTGCATGCCGTCTGAAAACCCGTCCGATACCGGTATTCTTCTTATTGAAGATGAAGTTTCGCAAGCGCGTTTGAGCTGGATTGCCCGCACCCGCGAAGTAAAACAGAAAGACAATCTATACCGCCGCGTCAGCAGCGCGCTGCAACGCCGCTTGGAACGCAGCAAGAGTAAACATACCGCAGCAGTGCCTGCCTGCCTGTTGGAACTTACCCCGCAGCAAGGCCGCCTGACTACAGGCAGCAAGAATTTATCGCTTTCACCGCATGACCTGATGAAAGCACTTTATCCGGCAACATATAAATTAGGAGAATTTGCCCCGTAACAGTTTTGGTAGTGGTTTGTGTTCCTTTTGCGCCCCTTAATCATTTTAAAGGGGCGATTTTTTTTGTATATGCCCACTATATTTCAGACGGCCTGTTTGAAGTACAATGAGGCCGTCTGAAAATATCCGTACGTTCGAATCCCTATGCAGCTTTTAAAATACCTCCAATCCCAAGGCTTGGGCAGCCGGAAACAATGCCAGTGGTTGATTGACAATGACTGCGTCACCATCAACGGCGCGCTTTGGAACAACCCGAAAAGTGTCATCGAGCCTGATACGGTCAAAACGCTCAATATTGACGGCGATGACGTCGTTGTCGTGCCCATGCCCTATTTTTATATTCTGCTCAATAAACCGGCCGATTTCGAGACTTCGCACAAACCGCAACAATACCCAAGCGTATTCAGCCTGTTTCCCGACCATATGCGCAACATCGACATGCAGGCAGTAGGCCGTCTGGATGCCGATACGACAGGTGTTTTGCTGATTACCAACGACGGCCAGTTCAACCACCGCATGACTTCGCCCAAACATAAAGCGGCGAAAATTTATCGGGTAACGTTGAAGCATGCCGCCGATGACAGCCTCTGCGAAACCTTGAAGCATGGCGTATTGCTGCATGACGATAACGAAACCGTCCGGGCAGCCGAAGCCTTTTTAGCGGATGAAAAAACACTGATTATGACGATTACCGAAGGCAAATACCACCAAGTCAAACGGATGGTGGCCGCCGCCGGAAACCGTGTCGAACACCTGCACCGCGACAAATTCAGTGACTGGGATACGCAGGATTTGGGCTTCGGGGAATGGAAATTTATTTGATTCCCGGGCAGTTTCAAAAAAATTTGAAAATTTATCCGATATTCTTTCTTTTAAATATCTATATTTATCAACATGATATGATTTAATTCCCGCTATTAACAAAATTTAACACTAAAAAAGATGAACTATTATATAATTCGCCTGTCTGAGTAACACTTGCTTCGAGAGAAGTAAGTAAGTGAGTAAGACGTTTTCCCCGTAATGTGTTTGGCCATCTATACTTTTCCCCTTAGTATAGATGGTTTTTTTTGCTTAAATATTTAAAGCTATTGAAAGTTTAAAACAGATTTAAATTTTCTATTTATTGAACAGGCTAATGGGTTCCCAACCTTTCCGTATCATCTAAACCTCAACCATCTTGGTCTCATCCGGAATACATTAACACAAGAAACCGGTACAAATCAGGAACTGCCAAAAAACAGTGTCTTGATTCAAACGACGTATGCTCACAAGAAATATTAAGATGGCCTCTCTCTGTATGACTGAATCGCCGCAACCGTAAAATTTTTCCAGTAAGCGTTTTTCCCTGTTTCCTTTTCAGACGGCCTGATTTATTCATCTCTTTCACTATAAAAAATATATTTTCCAGTTTAATTCACTACAATTGTCTTTTATATTCGGCTAACTCACACATTTATTCAGGCGTATAATATTGCCCTTGATTCTTGAACATCATAAATATCTTAATATGTCTACTTCCCAACCCCGTCAAACCTGGTCCAACCGTTTGACCTATATCCTGACCGTAGCCGGTGCGACCGTCGGCTTTGGCGCAACGTGGCGTTTTCCCTATTTGGTCGGCGAAAACGGCGGCGGCGCGTATGTATTTTTGTTTTGCATCGCCATGATTGTCATCGGTATTCCGATGATTTTGGTGGAAAACGTCATTGGCCGGCGAAAAGGTGTCAATGCTTTAGACGCGTTCGGCGGCAATTTAAACGGCAAACCCGTGCCCAAAATCTGGAAGCTTGTCGGCTGGATGGGGTTGCTCGGCGCATTCGGCATTATGGCCTACTATATGGTACTGGGGGGCTGGGTTATCAGCTATATCGTCAACATCATCAGCGGCAGTTTGGATGTGTCACAACCGATTCACGGCGAAACCACCAAGGCGTTTTTTATCGAACACATCGAAAACAGCCCGTGGGAAATCGCTCTTTATACCTTGATTTTTGTACTGGCCAACTATTTCATTTTAGTCAAAGGCGTGATCGGCGGTATCGAAAAAGCGGCCAAATTCCTGATGCCTTTGCTGTTTTTGTTCCTGATTGCAATGGTCATCCGCAACATCACCCTGCCGGGCGCAATGGAAGGCATTACCTTTTATCTCAAACCGGATTTCAGCAAAATTACCGCCCAACTGTTTGTCTTTGTACTCGGCCAAGTGTTTTTCGCCCTGAGTTTGGGATTCGGTGTCATGATTACCTTATCCAGCTATTTGGATAAAAACGAAAATCTGGTTCAGACGGCCGTGATTACTGCGATCACCAATACCGTAATTGCCGTATTGGCGGGCTTTATGATTTTTCCGTCGCTGTTCAGCTTCGGTGTCGCGCCGAACTCCGGGCCGACTTTAGTGTTCCAAAGTCTGCCGATTGTTTTCTCCAACATGTGGGCAGGCTCTGTTTTTGCGGTGATTTTCTTTTCATTATTATTGATTGCCGCACTCACCACTTCTTTGACGATTTATGAAGTACTGATTACCACTCTGCAGGAAAAAACCAAAATGCGCCGTGCCGCGGCGATTACCATCGTCTTGTCGGGCATTTACCTGTTGGGCAACATTCCGTCGATTTTGGCGTACGGTCCGTGGAAAGATATTTCGGTTTTCGGACGCAATATTTTCGACGCGTTCGACTTTGTCAGCGGCAATATCCTATTTATGCTGACCGCTCTGGGTTCCGCGCTGTTTGTCGGTTTCGTCATGAAAGACGAAGCCAAAGACGAGCTGCGTTACCGAGGCAACGACACCACGGTCAATCTTTGGTTCAATTACGTCAAATATCTGGTACCGTTGGTCATTCTGCTGATTTTTATCAGCAATCTGATTTGAGTATTTATCCGGCAGGCCGTCTGAAAGCTTTCAGACGGCCTGTATCCTTGGTGTCTTACGCAGACGGTTTATTGTATAATCCGACATTACGCATATTACTTTAACGCCGTTTCAGACGGCCTTTGCATCAGAATTCTATGGCATCCAAATCTCCCAAAACACCGCCCAAAGCCAAACCCGAAGCCGTCAAAACTTCGTCTCGGCGCGCAAACAAAACGCAGACCTCCGCCCAACCCAACAAACTTTCGGAAAGCCTGAAAGCTGCCAAAGCCCTGCAGAAAGACGAAGAGAAAAAGGCCCGCCCCGAACATGTTGTCAACCTAATCAACGACACCATGTGGCTGTTCGGCCTGGTGGTTACGATTTATCTGGCGATTTCGCTGCTAAGCTTCGACATGAACGATCCGGCTTGGTCGCGCAGCGTTGCGAATCAGGACACCGTGCAGAACTTCGGCGGCTTATTCGGCGCCTATGTGTCGGACATCGGCTATTACCTGTTCGGCCTGTCTTTCTGGTGGTGGATTATCGCCTCGGGCATGTTCCTCTACAAAAACTTCCGTCCGCTGCAAAAACTGGAAAACCACAAGCCCTACAATCACGGCGTCGCGGCCTTGGCCTTGTTTCTGCTGTTGCTGTGCAGCCCGGTTTTGGAACACTTCGCCTTTGATGCCGCTCTGAACGATTCGCTCCCGGTAGGTGCCGGCGGCTTGATCGGCGCATTTGCAGGCTCGGGCTTGGGCTGGCTGCTGGGCAAATCAGGCAGCCTGCTGATTATGTTCGTCGTTTTACTGTTGGCGATTTCTTTGCTGGCCCAAGTTTCATGGTTGGAAGTCTTGGCCAAAACCGGTCACAATGCCGAGAAAAACCTGCAAAACCTGAAACAGAAAATCACGGATAAGAAACCGCCCAGACCCGACGACGTGACCGATTTACGCGATGCCAAAACCGCGCGCCGCCTGTTGAAAGAAGCCAAAAACATTACGGCCGAGCCGGTGAAGCTCATCGAAGGCAGCAGCAGCAACCGCAAAACCGTTGCCGTTTCCGTCGCCCCTCCGCCCAAAATCCAAACTTCGCTGTTTGACGATGACAACCAGCCGCAGGCTGCCGGCGAATACCACAAGCCTGCCGTCAGCCTGCTGCGTATCCCCGAGCACCGGCCCGTTACCGTGGATCCCGACGTCTTGCAGCAAACCGCCGAACGCATCGAATCCAAACTGGCCGAATTCGGCATCGGCGTGCAAGTGGTTTCCGCCACCGCCGGCCCCGTCATCACCCGTTTCGAAATCGAACCGGCGCAAGGCGTGAAAGGCAGCCAGATTGTCGGTTTGGCCAAAGATCTGGCGCGCTCGATGTCGTTGCAGGCAGTACGCGTGGTGGAAACCATCGCCGGAAAAAACACCATGGGCATCGAGTTGCCCAATGCACACCGCCAAGACGTGATGCTGAGCGAGATTTTGTCTTCACCGGTCTTTACCGAGGCCAAATCCAAACTCACCGTCGCCTTGGGCAAAGACATTTCCGGCAACCCCGTGGTCGGCGATTTGGCCAAAATGCCGCATTTATTGGTAGCGGGCATGACCGGTTCGGGCAAATCCGTCGGCGTCAACGGCATGATTATGTCTATGCTGTATAAGGCCACACCGGATGAAGTCCGCTTCATCATGATTGACCCGAAAATGCTGGAACTGAGCATTTACGACGGCATCCCGCACCTGCTCTGCCCTGTCGTGACCGATATGCGCGAGGCCGGACAAGCCCTCAACTGGTGCGTCGCAGAGATGGAAAAACGCTACCGTCTGCTCTCCCACGCCGGCGTGCGCAATCTTGAAGGCTTCAACCAAAAAATCGAACAGGCCAAAGCATCGGGCAAACCGCTGCTGAACCCGTTCAGCCTCAATCCGGACGACCCCGAGCCGCTGGAAAAACTGCCGCTGATCGTGCTGGTCATTGACGAACTGGCCGACCTGATGATGACCGAACGAAAATCCGTCGAGCAGCAAATCGCCCGTTTGGCACAAAAAGCCCGTGCCGCAGGGATTCATATGATTGTGGCAACCCAGCGTCCGAGCGTCGATGTCGTCACCGGTCTGATTAAAGCCAACATTCCGACCCGCATGGCCTTTACCGTGCAAAGCAAAATCGACAGCCGTACCATTCTTGACCAAATGGGGGCGGACGAATTGCTGAAATACGGCGATTCCCTGTTCCTGCAGCCGGGCAGCGCGGAGCCGACCCGCGTGCAAGGTGCTTTTGTTTCTGATGAAGAAGTGCACAAAGTCGTTGCCCACGTCAAAGAACAAGCCCCGGCCAACTATATCGAGGGTCTGCTTACCGGCGAAGCAGCAATGGAAACCACCAATATCGTCAATCCGAATGCCGACAGCGACGAATTGTTCGACCAAGCCGTTGCCTTCGTTTTAGACAGCAAAAAAACCTCGATTTCCGCCTTGCAACGCCAACTGCGCATCGGCTACAACCGTGCCGCCAACCTGATGGAAGCGTTGGAAAACGCCGGCGTAGTCACACCTGCCGACATCAGCGGCAACCGTCGGATTCTGGCACAAAAAGACCAACTTTGATGATGCCGCCTTAAGGCCGTCTGAAACGGGAACCTGACCGGTTGACTGTTTTCAGACGGCCTTTGCAGGAAGAGATGCCTAATTTTTTAGATAAGGAACGGCCGATTTAAGCCCGACGAACCATCAGGCTTCCCCCCCCTCTCCATTCGGATTACTTATCGATCAAAAATCAAATGTGCGGACTGCCATCACCCCATATCCGAGCAATCCGGCAGCATAAACACCTCCGCTGATTCCCCGTTTTACTGCTTCAATCATACAGGCCGTCTGAAATCATCACTTTCAGACGGCCTTACTGCCTGAGTCCTTTACGAAACCTTCGATTTAAGCATAGTTGAAAACTAGAACACGTAGAAAATACAGGCATATTACCCGGACAGGCAGACTTTTAAGCAACGACCCACGGGGAAAGGTGCCGAAGACAGGGATTTTGCAAAGGTCTGCGCCCATTATTCAAACATTGTGATATACTAGTCGGCTGAATTTTATCCCTTTTGCAACGAAACAGCCGGCGGCTGCCGATTATCGTTTTGCCGCTTTTCAAAGCAAATCAAGCAAACGGGCATTATCATTAACCAACACAATATTTTAAGGGCTTACGATGAGCGTAACTGTAGAAACTTTAGAAAACTTGGAACGCAAAGTAATTTTGTCTCTGCCTTGGGCCGACATTAACGCAGAAACCGACAAACGTCTGAAACAAACACAACGCCGCGTCAAAATCGACGGTTTCCGCCCGGGCAAAGCCCCGTTAAAAATGGTTGCGCAAATGTATGGCGCAAGCGCGCAAAATGATGTGATGAACGAATTGGTCCAACGCGCATTCTACGACGTCGCCGTCAGCGAAAACCTGAAAGTGGCCGGTTTTCCGCGTTTCGAGGGTGTTGAAGAACAAGACGATAAAGAAGCTTTCAAAATCGCCGCCGTTTTCGAAGTGTTCCCTGAAGTCGTGATTGGCGACTTATCCGCTCAAGAAGTCGAAAAAGTAACCGCTGCCGTCGGTGACGAAGAAGTTGAAAAAACCGTCGAAATCCTGCGTAAGCAACGTACCCGCTACAACCATGTCGAGCGCGAAGCGAAAAACGACGACCGTGTGATTATCGATTTCGAAGGCAAAATCGACGGCGAATTGTTTGAAGGCGGCTCTTCCAAAAACTACGCGTTCGTATTGGGCGCAGGCCAAATGCTGCCTGAATTCGAAGCGGGCGTAGTCGGTTTGAAAGCCGGCGAAAGCAAAGATGTCGAAGTCAACTTCCCTGCCGACTACCACGGCCAAGATGTCGCCGGTAAAACCGCTGTGTTCACCATCACCCTGAACAATGTTTCCGAGCCGACTTTGCCGGAAGTGGACGAGCAATTTGCCAAAGCATTGGGCATTGAAGACGGCGATGTCGCCAAAATGCGCGAAGAAGTGAAGAAAAACGTCAGCCGCGAAGTAGAACGCCGCGTTCAGGATCAAACCAAAGACTCTGTAATGGAAGCCTTGCTGAAAGCTGCTGACTTGCAGGTGCCTGCGGCTTTGGTGAGCGAAGAAGCCGCCCGCCTGGCCAATGAAATGAAACAAAACTTTGTCAACCAAGGCATGGCCGATGCCGCTAACTTGGATCTGCCTGCCGACATGTTCAAAGAACAAGCCGAACGCCGTGTGGCTTTGGGCTTGATTTTGGCCAAAGTGGTCGAAGAAAACAAACTGGAACCGACCGAAGAGCAAATCAAAGCCGTTGTCGCCAACTTCGCCGAAAGCTACGAAGATCCGCAAGAAGTCATCGATTGGTATTATGCCGACGAAAGCCGCTTGCAAGGTCCGACTTCATTGGCGGTTGAAAGCAATGTCGTCGATTTCGTATTGGGCAAAGCCAAAGTCACCGAAAAAACCTTGTCATTCGACGAAGTAATGGGTGCACAAGCCTGATATGCCGTCTGAAACATGACGATACTCAAAGCACTGAAGCGGCGCACAGCGCGCTTTGGTGCTTTTGTTTATCGGTTTCACTCGGTTGAAATACCGGCTGTCCGGCACTATATAAAAGAAATGTTTTCATTTCCATATCATCTACTTACAGGAAAAGTCCGCATGACTCCAGACATCCAAAACTATCTTGTTCCCACCGTTATCGAACAAAGCGGCCGCGGCGAACGCGCATTCGACATTTATTCCCGTCTGCTGAAAGAGCGCATCGTATTTTTAGTCGGCCCCGTGACCGATGAATCGGCCAATTTGGTCGTGGCGCAATTATTGTTCTTAGAAAGCGAAAATCCGGATAAGGATATTTACTTCTACATCAATTCTCCGGGCGGTTCGGTAACAGCCGGCATGTCGATTTACGACACCATGAACTTTATCAAACCCGACGTATCGACCTTATGCCTGGGTCAGGCCGCAAGCATGGGGGCGTTTTTGCTTTCCGCCGGCACCAAAGGCAAACGCTTTGCTCTGCCGAACAGCCGCGTCATGATTCACCAGCCTTTAATCAGCGGCGGATTGTCCGGTCAAGCCTCGGATATTGAAATTCACGCCAAAGAATTGTTGAAACTGAAGCAGAAATTAAACGTTTTGCTTGCCAAACACTGCAACCGCGATTTGGCCGATTTGGAACGCGACACCGACCGCGATAACTATATGTCGGCAGAAGAAGCCAAAGCTTATGGTTTGATTGACCAGGTCTTGGAAAGCCGCGATTCTCTGACAGCGGAAGCCAAATAAACCGCAGCCGTCAGCATAAAGACCGCAGGCCGTCTGAAAGAGGCCGTCTGAAATTTCAGACGGCCTTTCCATTTTCTTCCAAACTCAACACGCCGTTATCCATCCGCCAAATCTCCTGTCCCAACACTTCGGCATCGGCTCGGTCGTGCGTAATCAAAATCATCGGCACACCTGCCGCCTGCTGCAAAGCCAGCACTTCGCGGCGCGTGTGTTCGCGCAATTGCGTATCCAATGCGGAAAACGGCTCGTCTAACAGCAGCAGTTTCGGTTCGGTAACCAGCATCCGCGCCAAGGCAGTACGCTGTTTTTGCCCGCCCGAAATTTGATGGGGATAATGACCGGCAATATGTGTTAATTCAAGCAAATCCAACCAATACCGCACCTTTTCAGACGGCCTCTTACTCGGATTCCGCCAGCCCCGCAGCAAGCCGAATTCGATATTCTGCGCCATGGTCAGATGCGGGAACAACGCATAGTCTTGGAACAGCAAACCGGCCTTACGCGCCTGTGCGCTCAGCTTTGTACGGCTGTCCCACCAAGTTTCCTCATTGATGCGGATATGTCCGCCGTCGGGATTCGCCAATCCTGCCAAGAGTTGCAGCGTCAGGCTTTTTCCCGAACCGGATGCGCCTAAAATTACAATACGCTGCGCATCGGATTGCAGGGTCACATTCAAATCAAATGCCGGCAGTTTTTTGTGCAATTCAATATCAAACAGCATTATTTTCTCCCGCCTTTCACACGCATCAAATGCCCTGCCGCCAGCAAAACCGCCATGCACACTGCCGACACCAGCACCACCAAACCGTTGGCCGACGCATCATCCCCGGCCTGAACCGCCTCGTAAATCGCAATCGACACAGTCTGCGTCTGCCCCGGAATACTGCCGGCAATCATCAACGTGGCACCGAATTCGCCCAACGCGCGCGCAAACGCCAGCAGGATACCGGCCAAAATGCCGCGCCACGCCAAAGGCAGGCTGACGCGGAAAAACACCGCCGCTTCGCTCAAGCCCAACACCCGCGCGGCTTGTTCCAACTGCGGATTCACTTCTTCAAACGCCGCACGCGCCGGTTTGAAAATCAGCGGAAAAGTGACCGCCATCGCCGCAATCACCGCGCCCTGCCAGGTAAAAATCAGGTTGATGCCGAACGTGTCTTTCAGCCACACACCGAATGCGCTGTTGCGGCCGAACGCCACCAAAAGATAATAGCCCAATACCGTCGGCGGCAGCACCATCGGCAGGGTCAGCAGCGTATCCAGCAAATTACGCCCGACAAAACGCCACCGCGCCAAGGCAAAGCCGACGGCAATGGCAAACACCGTATTCAATGCCGTCGCGGTGGCGGCGATTTTGAGCGAGAGCAGTAAAGTAGTCAGCAAGGTTTCATTCATAAAATCTGAAGGCCGTCTGAAAATACGGAACACTTTTTTAACAGGCCGCGTGCGGAAAATACGCGGCCGAATATCCCAACCGCCATTGACCGCGCAACGGAATCTGCGCCCTCGGCGGCTTTTCCGGCTATCTGCAAAAACGGTTCCGAACAGTTTGAACATTATCGGGAAAATCGAAAAATCCGATTAGGCCGTCTGAAAAGTTTTCAGACGGCCTGAGCAGTTGTCCGCCGTTCATCTACGGCTTTTTAAACCCGTAACGGCTCAAGACCTGCTGCCCCTGCGCCGACAATACATACTGCACAAAACGCCTGGCCTCTGCCGCCTGCCCTGTGGTTTTGCTTACCGCAATCGGATACGACACCGCATTCTGCGTCGGCACCGCAGCCAGAACCTTTACCTTGTCTTTCATCAAAACGGCATCGGTACGGTACACAAAACCGGCATCCACTTCGCCGCGTGCGATGTAATCCAGCGACTGGCGCACGTTTTGCGTGGTGATGATTTTCGGCTGAAGACCCGCCCACAAACCCGCCTTTTCCAGCGCGGCTTTGGCATAGCGGCCTGCCGGTACGCCGGCAGGATTGCCGATTGCGATGCGCCCGAAACGGCTGCCCTGCAAATCGGAGAGTTTGGCCATGCTCAATGCGCTGTTTTTCGGCGCGGCAACCACCAAGCCGTTCAGGGCGAAGGTTTTGCGCGTGTTCGGGTCAATCACGCCTCTCTGCTGCGCCTGATTCATGGTGTTTTCATCGGCAAAGGCCAATACGTCCACCGGTGCGCCCTGTACGGCCTGTTGCAGCAACGCGCCTGATCCGGCGGTGTTCAGCCTGATTTTACTTTGCGGATACTGCTTGTGATATTGCGTGATGATGCCGTTGAATGCGTCTTTCAGGCTGGCGGCGGCGGACACGGTAATTTCGGCCGCGCAAATCTGAGACGACAACAAAACGGTTGATAAAAATAAGCAAGCGGTTTTCATGCAGACATTCCTGCCGGTAAACGAAAGCGTTGTTTTATCATTTCTCATTAACCACTTTTATAGTTACAAAGAATTAATTCGTTCGGATAAATCTCCGACAGGCCGTCTGAAAATCAATGCGTGTATAATGCGCCCTCTTAATATCGAAATGTTTTTCCGCCATGCCCGCTTCTCCCCGCCAAGAATTTTTCCGAGGTATCAAAGACTGCTCCCCCATGCTCATCGGCCTGTTGCCGTGGGCGGTGATTTTGGGCGTACAGGGCGGGCAAAAAGGCATGAGTTGGCTGGAAATGATGCTGATGACGGGCATGAATTTCGCCGGCGGTTCCGAATTTGCCGCGGTGGATTTATGGAAACATCCGCTGCCGATTCTGCTGATTGCCACGGTGACGTTTATGATTAACTCGCGCCATATCCTGATGGGCGCGGCCTATGCGCCGTATATGAAAAACGCGCCGATGAAAAAAGTATTGCCGTCGCTGTTTTTCATGTGCGACGAATCATGGGCATTGGGTTTGGCCGATGCACAAAAGCGCAAAGCGGCCGGCTTGAGCGGCTTTAATTTTGCCTATTACGGCGGAACCTGTTTCACCATGTACACCACCTGGATTCTGTTTGCCACGCTGGGCGCGGCCATCGGCCCGATGTTCGGCGACGTGGCCGCATGGGGCTTCGGTATGGCGTTTCCGGCGGTGTTTCTGGTCATCATGCGCGGCTTGTGGAAAGGCTTTGCGGCGGCGCGGCCTTGGTTTGTCAGCCTGATTGTGGCAGGCATCACCTGCCTGAGTGTTGACGGCGCATGGTATGTACCGGCGGGCGCATTGTCCGGCCTGCTCACGGCGTATTTTCTGGGGGAACAAAAATGATTTCTTCCGATTCCTTCCTGCTCTTTTGCGCCATGCTGGGCGTGACCTATTCCACCCGCCTCATCGGTTTTTTCGCCCTGCGCAACCGTACTTTGAGCAAACGCGCCCAAGCCGTGATGGAAGCCGCACCGGGCTGCGTATTGATTTCGGTGATTGCACCCTATTTCGTTTCCGACAAACCGCACGAACTCATTGCCATTGCCTTGACCGTCTTGGCGGCCAGCCGCTTTTCCATGCTGGTAACGGTCGTCATCGGCGTGGCTTCGTCGGGCATACTCGGTTATTTGATGCGGTAACGGCATCCCCTGTCGGCAGATTTGGCGCATTGGTGTACACTACACATAACCTTGTTCACAATCCGTTTTTACCCGAAAGGACGATTCAGATGGCCTATCAAGAAACCTATCAAAAATGGTTGGATTTCGCAGACATGCCCGGCTTCTTGAAACAGGAGCTGCTGGCGATGGACGAAAAAACCAAAGAAGACGCATTCTACGCGCCGCTGGAATTCGGTACCGCCGGTATGCGTGGCGTCATCGGCGCGGGTATCAACCGCATCAACCGCTATGTCGTGCGCCAAGCCACCGAAGGTTTTGCGCAGCTGATTGCCTCTAAGGGCGAAGCCGCCAAATCCGCCGGCGTGGTCATCGCTTATGATTCGCGCCATTTCTCGCAGGAATTCGCGTTCGACTCCGCCGCACAATTGGCGCAACACGGCATTCAGGCCTATGTGTTCGAATCGCTCCGTCCGACACCCGAATTATCCTTCGCCGTGCGCGAACTCAAAGCCGCAGGCGGCATCATGATGACCGCCAGCCACAATCCGGCCGAATTCAACGGCTACAAGGTTTACGGCGAAGACGGCGGCCAACTGTCGCCTGACGATGCCGCCGCGCTGACCAAGCTCATCCGTGCCGTGGAAGACCCGTTTGCGGTCGAAGTGGCCGATTTCGAAACAGCGCGCAACGAGGGCAAAATCAAAGTCTTGGGCGCAGAGATGGACGAAAAATACCTTGCCGCCGTCAAAACCGTCACCATCAATCCCGAATTAATCCGCGAATACGGCAAAGACCTGAAAATCGTCTATACCCCGCTGCACGGCACCGGCGAAATGCCGGTCAGCCGCGCCTTGCAGCAGGCCGGTTTCGAGTCGTTCGAACTGGTGGAAGAGCAGGTCGTCGCCGATCCGGATTTCTCTACCGCCCCGTCGCCGAACCCCGAAAGCCAGGCCGCCTTTGCCTTAGCGGAAAAACTGGGTGCAAAAGTCGGCGCAGACCTGCTGCTCGGCACCGACCCCGATGCCGACCGACTGGGTGCGGAAATCCGCCAGGCCGACGGCTCGTACCTGACGCTGACCGGCAACCAAATCGGCGCGGTCATGGCCAAATACATTTTGGAAGCGCACAAACAGGCAGGAACCCTGCCCGCTAACGGTGCCGTCTGCAAATCCATCGTATCCACCGAACTAGTCGGCAAAATCGCCGAAAGCTACGGCGTAACCGTGTTTAACGTCTTGACCGGCTTCAAATTTGTGGCCGAAAAAATTGCCGAATTCGAGCAAAGCGGCAGCCATGCCTATCTTTTCGGCTTTGAAGAAAGCAACGGCTACTTAATCAAACCGTTCGCCCGCGACAAAGATTCGGTGCAGGCCGCCGTCATGTTTGCCGAAATCGCCGCCTACTACCGTTCGCGCGGCATGACGCTGGCCGACGGGCTGGACGAAATCTACCGCGAATACGGCTATTATTTCGACAAACCGGTTTCCATCACCATGACCGGCATCGACGGCGCGGCGGAAATCAAAGCCATTATGGACAAATTCCGTGCCGCCGCACCGAAACAGTTCAACGGCACCGAAGTCGTCAAAACCGAAGACTTCCAAGCGCAAACCGCCACCGCTTCAGACGGCAGCGTTACCGCGCTCAACACTTCGCCGAGCAACGTGTTGAAATACTATCTGACCGACGGCTCATGGGTGGCCGTGCGCCCGTCGGGAACCGAGCCGAAAATCAAGTTCTACATTTCCGCCGTCGGCAGCAGCATGGATGAAGCCGAAGCGAAATTCAAAGAAATCGATAAAGAAATCAAAGCGTTTATTGCCTGATTGATTTTTCTGGAATGAGGCCGTCTGAAAAACAGGTTTTCAGACGGCCTCGCTGTTTGGAATAAATCATACGGTATTTTTAGAAGACCGTTGCTTTCTCTCTACCGCAAGCCTATCATTCATACCGCAGGATATGTCTCCTTTCGTTTCGGACGTTGGAGCTTTGGCTGAAAATGATTCAGATATTGCCGATTGAGAATACTTCTGCAAAGAACGGTGCATCAATTGCACCGTTCTTTTATTGACGGCTGTGTTGAAGGTTTTGCCCTGTTTTAAAATTCCCACAATTTTTCAGACGGCCTCAAACAAATCCCGTATAATGCCGTCTGAAATATTTTCCCAAGTAAAACAATGGCAAACCAACGACTCATCTACGGCTTCCACGCCGTCAACGCCCGCTTGTGGCAAAACCCGAAATCCATTACCGAACTCTACGTCCAAGAAGGCAGAAACGACGCACGCACGCGCGAAGTGTTGGAAAAAGCCGCCGCCGAAAACGTGCGCCTGCATTTTGCCGATGCCAGCCGTCTCGACACCATCGCCAAAGGCGCGCGCCATCAAGGCGTGGTCGGCTTTATCGACGCTTCCAAAAACCATGTCCACTTGGAAGACGTACTGGAAAACCTGCGCGAACCGGCCTTTCTGCTGGTGCTCGACGGCATCACCGATCCGCACAATCTCGGCGCGTGCCTGCGTACCGCCGACGCGATGGGCGTTCATGCCGTGATTGCGCCGAAAGACAAAAGCGCGGGCCTGAACGCCACCGTGAGCAAAGTCGCCTGCGGCGCGGCGGAAACCGTGCCCTACATTACCGTCACCAACCTGGCGCGCACCCTGCGCGAGCTGAAGGAATACGGCATTTGGATCGTCGGTACCGACATGGGCGGCCAATCCGACCTGTATCACACCGACCTGCCCGAAAGCGTGGCGTGGGTGATGGGCAACGAAGGCGAAGGCATGCGCCGCCTGACGCGCGAACATTGCGACATGCTGGTGTCGATTCCGATGTTCGGCACGGTGGAAAGCATGAACGTGTCCGTGTCCGCCGGCATGGTGTTGAGCGAAACCCGCCGCCAGCGCGTGATAAAAGCGGAAGGTAAGTAACGGTTTAAAAGGCCGTCTGAAAAATATTTCAGACGACCTTTCGATTTCCGCCAACCCTATTCTTTAACCGACAACACATACCGCGTTTCAAACGCCTGCGTTTCCCCTGCCTTCAACGTTTTCAAACCCAAACCATTATTGAAACAGTCGGGCGCGCCGCTGAGGTTTTCCAGCGCAACCGAATCGCGTTCGTCCGGAATATAGATTTGCAGATAGGGATAGCTTTCGTCGGGATAAAGCTCGAGCCGCAAGGCATTATTTTCCAAAACACAGGCCGCCCGATTGAAAGCGGCCAACACAAAACTGTTATCCAACTCAATCCCCTGCAAACTTGAAGCCGTCTGAAAACGGGTATCCTCCAAGATTTTGCCGTTTGCCACCAAATCTTCGTCAAATGCCAAACGCTGCGTGCTGTTGAGCGTCATCCGCCAATCGTCAACCCTGCCGCCGAGCGTGAAATACGGATGCCAGCCGTCGGCTATCGGCATGGCGGTTTGGCCGGTATTCGTAACGCGCGTAGTGATGTTCAGGCCGTCTGAATCGAGACGGTAAACCACGTTCATGCGGTAGGCAAACGGATAACCGCTGTCGTCCCGACGGTAATCCGCCGCCAGTTCCACCCAGGCCGACTGCGCGTCCGCGCCGCTTCCGGCCACTTCAAAATCATGGTCGTACATCATGCCGTGCGCCGCATGGCCCGCTGCTTGAAACTTGCCCTCAAGCCGGTAATCCCGTCCACCGAAACGGTATCGCCCGTGCCGCACGCGGCAGGCAAACGGGCTGAGCTTCGCGCTGAAAAAACCGTCGGTCAACGTCTCGCGGCATTGCTGCGGCGAAGCGTAGCCTTTGACGGCGTTGAACCCAGTACCGTCGGGCAGCATGATTTCATAGCGGTTGAGCAGGCCGCCGTGCAGATAAATTTCCGCGCGAAGGCGGTTGCCGTGCAAAACCACGGTTTCGGCTGACAAATCAATAGAAAACATTTTCCGGTTTCCTCACAACAGATAAATGCCGTCTGAAAACCGAATCCACGGATTTTTCAGACGGCATGTTTTTAAACCCATCCCTTACGAACGCTTGCGGCGGTATTCGCCCGGCAGCAGCATGTCCGCCCATTTCATGATGTTGGCGACTTCGGCAGCATTCAGTTCATAAAACTGGCCACGTTTCAGGCGGTTCGGCAGACCAATCGGCCCGAAACCCACGCGCACCAAGCGGCTCACGGTCAAGCCTTGGCTTTCGAAAATGCGGCGCACTTCGCGGTTGCGGCCTTCTTTAATCACCACGCTGTACCATTTGTTCATGCCCTCGCCGCCCTGTTCCCAAATGCGTTCGACTTTCGCCAAACCGTCTTCCAGCATCACGCCCTCTTCGGTCAGCATCCGCATCTGCTCGGTCGTCAGGGAACCCAACACGCGTACGGCGTATTCGCGCTCCACTTCAAAACTCGGGTGGGCAAACCGCTGCACCAACTCGCCCGAAGTCGTCAGAATCAAAAGGCCGCTGGTGTTGATGTCCAAACGTCCGATGGCCACCCAGCGGCTGCTGGCGGCCTGCGGCAGACGGTCGAAAATGCTCACGCGGCCTTGCGGATCGTCGCGCGACACGATTTCGCCCTCCTGTTTGTAATACAGGATAATGCGCGGCAGACGGTCGGCCCATTTGAGCTTGATGATGTTGCCCTTCACGGTAACGTGATCGTCGGGCGTTACTTTTTCGCCCAATTCCGCAACGCGGCCGTTGACCGTTACCCAGCCGTTGGTAATCCATTCCTCCATCTCGCGGCGCGAACCCACGCCCGAAGCGGCCAAAACCTTTTGCAGACGCTCCGGCTCGAAGCGGGACAAATCGCTGCGGCGTTCTTTCAAATCGCGCGCGTGTTCCATGATTTTCTGGTTCGGATTGCGCACCACCAGTTTTTTCGCTTTGACCGCACGCTGTTTAGGCGCGCGTCTGCCCTGTTCCGCTGCGGCTTGGTCGCGGAAACCTGATTTTGCCGTTCGGCCTGCGTTCAGGCCGTCTGAAACCGCTGCGCCGCGTCCGCGGCGGCCTTTGGATTCGGTTTCTTGGGATTTGGGTTTGAAGCCCGATTCGGCTTTGGGTCTGCTTTTGAATAACACGCTTTTTTTGACGGGCTTTTTGGCGGCGGTTGACGCACCGTCGCGCCATTCGCGTTTGCTGGTCGGCTGTTTGGCCATAAGATTCTCCTAACGCGTTGATTTTTTTATAGCGGAATAAAATCAGAAAACTACGGCCTTGGCTGCGCCCGTACTGTCTTCGGCTTGCCGCCTTGTATTTTTCTGATTTTATTCCACCATGAAACAACGGTTCTTCTGCGGCGTTTGCGGCAGGGGTTGACGATAAGGACGTGAGGCCGTCTGAAAACTTTTCGGCTTTCAGACGGCCTGTGACATGAAACAGGATTTTACCCTATTTTATTGAATCTGTATCGGTTTTTCGGCAGACAGGCCGTCTGAAACCGAATCCGCATTCAAGGCGACAGGCGTTCTTTTATCCATGCGCCGTTTTCCAGGCGGTATTGGATACGGTCGTGCAACCGGCTCGGCCGCCCCTGCCAAAATTCGATGCGGTCGGGAATCACGATATAGCCCCCCCAATGCGGCGGACGCGGAACGTGCAGCGGATGGCGTGCGCCGACGGCGGCGGCTTTGGCCACCAGCGCGGCTTTGCTGCCCAAAACTTCGCTCTGTTCGCTCGCCCACGCCCCGATGCGGCTGGTGTAGGGGCGGCTGTCGAAATATTCGTCGGAAGTGGCTTCGGCCAACTTTTCAATCCGTCCTTCGATGCGCACTTGGCGTTCCAATTCCGGCCAGAAAAACGTCAGCGCGGCAAACGGATTGGCTTCAAACGACCGCCCTTTGCGGCTGTGGTAATTGGTAAAGAAAACAAAGCCCTGCGCGTTCACTTCCTTGAGCAGAACCACGCGGCTGTTCGGCCGCCCGTCTGCGGCCACGGCGGCCACGTTTACCGCCGTCGGCTCGTTCACTTCCGACTTGATGGCTTCGTTAAGCCATTGTTCGAACTGGACAATCGGGTCGGCATGGCATTCCTGCTCCGACAGTTCGCGTTTGCTGTAATCCTCGCGGATATTGTGCAGATCCATGATGGTTCTCCTGAAAAGGTTTGGAACATCATACCCCTGTTTTTCAGACGGCCTCAAGTCTTAAGCGGCGGTTTCACGCTATAATGCCGTCTGAAAAAATGTTCCGTTGAAATGAGAAAAACCATGCAAACCGAAGTAGAACTGAAAATCTTAAATCCGAAAATGGCCGGTTCCCTGCCCGCCTACGCCACGCCCGGTTCCGCCGGCTTGGACTTACGCGCGTGTCTGGACGAGGCGGTGACGCTTCAGCCGGGCGAAACTTATCTGGTGCCGACCGGCTTGGCCGTGCACCTGGCCAACCCCGCCTACGCCGCCGTATTGCTGCCGCGCTCCGGCCTCGGCCACAAACACGGCATCGTGTTGGGCAACCTCGTCGGCCTGATTGACTCGGATTATCAGGGCGAATTGAAAGTGTCGCTGTGGAACCGCAGCCAAACCGCGTTCACCATCGAACCGATGGAACGCATCGCGCAGATGGTCATCGTGCCCGTGGTTCAGGCGGCGTTCAAAGTGGTGGACGAATTTGCCGAAAGCGAACGCGGCGAAGGCGGATTCGGCAGCACGGGCAAGGCTTAAGCTGCTAAATCGGAAAGGCCGTCTGAAAATCCGAACGGGTTTCAGACGGCCTTTTCTGTTTTAAAACGCTCAACCGTCGCCGCGCTCGAGCAGCATCAGCATCATCGCGGCGTTCAACACCAGCACGTCATCTCTCTCATCCGCCGCAGCCAGTTTGTCCAAGCTGAATTTGCGCTCGAAAAACGACGGTTCTTTTTTCAGGCGGTACACTTCCCGACCGTCGGGTGCGGTGAGCGCGTAAGTCGGGTTGAGGAAATAGCCCGTCAGCGCGCCAAGCAGCGGAATTTCGCCGATTAAGCCGTTGACCAGAGCCACCATCGGGTTGGTTTCGTGCAGGCGGTAAACTTCACGTCCTTCCGCGTCAAACAGCACATAGCTGGTTTTCCACAACGATTTCATGCCGTGGCGTTGGGTTTTACCGATGACCGTGCCGTCTGAAGTGCGCACGGTATAAACCGCGTTGAAATCGATAATGCGGTCGGCCTTAATGGTGTAAAGCTCGGTTTTGTCGCTGCTGCTGCGGAAAATCTGCACCGACTCTTTGATTTTGAAAATCTTCTGCCGCGTGTAGGCGATTTCCTTGCCGTCGGCATCGAACACGGAAAAATCGTTCGACGGCGTGAAGATTTTGAATTGGAAATTCAGGGGGAAACGGATGTTCTGCATAAACACTTTCTTGTCAAAAAATCCGCCTGAAAGCAGGAAAAGTTTCAGACGGCCTTAGTGTTCCAAAAATTACAAGGACTTGATTCGGCTCCACAAGGTCCGGATTGCGCCGCCGTAATAATCGCTCGAGGTGCAGAACGAGGCTTCGATCGCGCATTGACCCTGCGTGCCGAATTTTTTGGCGCATTGGTTCAGCGCGGTTTGGTGGAGGCTTTTAAACAGCGGCGAGCTGATGACGACCACGTTTTCCGTCGTCATGCGCTGGTGCGCGCGCGGATAGGCCACGGCGGCGCAGGTGTTTTGCAGCGGCATCACCGATTGGCAGCCGGTGGCTTGGTCGGCCTGCACCCCGGCCAATGCGTCCTGCCCGCGGCAATAGGCGGCCAGCTCGTTGGCGGCTTCAACCTGGTTAAGGTTTTCGCGGGTGGTTTTGATGCGCAACCCGTCGCTGCTGTCGGCCGGGTTCTGCCAAAACGCCAAATAACCGTAACTGTCGGCGGCTTGGGCGGTAACGGCCAGGGCGCAAAGGGCGAATGCTGAGAGGATTTTCTTCATGGCGGTTCCCAATGATTTTTGTCGGATTCATTATAAAGCAAAAAGGCCGTCTGAACGTGATTATGGGTTCAGACGGCCTACTTTCAATCCGTTTGCGTTTATTTCAGCCTGAACGGGATACCCTATTCCGGCTCGCGGCCTGAATACCGTTTTCAGACGGCCTTACGCCGCATGGCGGTGGTAGTGTCGCAAAGCGTGTTCTTTCCTGCGTCCACTGGAGAATGCCGACACGCGTTTGAGGTAGCCGATGACGCGCGTGCCGTGGTCGATGTCGTGCGAGCCGCAGGCGGAACAGGCGTTGAGGGTGCGTTTGTCGATGTGGCCGCAGCCGTTGCAGATGGTAATGCGCACGTTGACGCAGAAGTAGTTGCAGCCGGTTTGCGCGGCGATGTCGAGCAGCGAACGGTAACCGCTTTCGGGCAGGGCTTCGTCGAGGTTCAGGTGCAGGGCGGAACCGCCGTCGAGCCAGTCGACCAGTTCTCTGCCGTGCAGCAGGAATTTATCGAGCGCGTTGGTTGCTTCGTCTTCCACCACATAAAAATAGGAGTTGTAGCAGTCGCGGCTGACTTGGTAGCCGTCGGCTTTGTCCCATTTGGCGTTTTTCACGCCGAGGTTTTCGGCGGGCACGAATTCGGTGTTGAACTTCACGCCGTAATGCCGGCTGGCGGCTTGGTTGGCCTCGAAAATGGTTTTCAGACGGCCTTGCACGAACTGCACATAGTCTTCGTTGTAACCGACTTTGATGCCGTGGAATTCGGCGGCTTCGGCCATGCCGTTGATGCCGATGGTCAGGAACTGTTTATCCAGCGTGATGAACCCTGCGTCGTACACGGGCAGCATTCCGACGGCTTGGTATTCCTCCATCAGCTTGCGGTAGGCGTATTGGTATTGATGGATTTTGGCAACTTCGGCGGCCAAATCGCGGCCGTCCTGCTCCAGGCGGTTCATGTTGATGGTGATGACGTTAATCGAACCGGTGGCCACGCCGCCCGCGCCGAGCGTGTAGGAGAAGGTGCGGTCTTCGATGGCGTTGCGCAGGCGGCAGCATGAAGCCAGCGAGTCGGGATTGTCAGAAAGGTAAACGAAAAACGAATTGCCGTCTGAAAGCTCTTTCGCCATGTCGTCGGCAAACGCGGTGTCTTTGCATTTGCCGTTTTCGGTGAGCATGGCGGCGGTCACCACGGGGAAGGTCAGTACGGCTTTGCTGCGTTCGCGGTTGAACCATTGCAGGAAGAAAAGTTGCAGTTTTTCAACGCCTTCCCAATCGGGTTTGGAAAAATCGGGGAACACGAAATCGCCGAACATCGCCTCGAAATAGTGGCGGTCGTACACGGAAATGTTCCAAAACACGCTCTGATAACCGCGCGCGGCGGCGGGCTGGTTGATGCTGTACACCACCTGCTGAAAGTGGTTGGCGATTTCGTCGGCATGGGTTTCCAGATAATTTTCGCCGAAATCGCGGCGGGCGAAATGGTCGAAATAAGTGAGAAACTCCACCGTCGCCACCGCACCGGCAAACTGCGCGCTCACGGCGAACACGAGATTCACAAACGAGCCGCAAAACGAAGCCAGATGCTGCGGCGCTTTCGATTCGCCGCCGAGTTTGGTCAGGCCGTCGAGCAGAAACGGATACAGCGTCAGCGACACGCAGTAAGGCTTCAGGCTGGTTTCGTCGTGCACATAAATCTCGTGCGCCTCGATTTGGCGGATGTATTCGGCCGCCGTCTCCGCACCGAACAGCTCGCCGATTTTGCGCGAAACCTGCGCGCGGTTGACCTGAACGAAGAAATCCTTCATCAGCTCCGCTTCCATCGTAGCGATGTTTTTCTGGGTAACGTTGGCGTTCGCGTCCATTTTCGAGCCGTCGGCCGCGTTGTGCGCCGAGATGTAGTCGCGCATGAAATCGAGTTTGCCGTTTAACTGTTCGGGATGCAGCCGAATCATGGTGTTCTCCTGAGGTAATCGGGTTGGGGATGGTTGGTAGGAAATTGGGTATTGCAGGGAAGCCGCATACGCCGTTATGCCGTCTGAAAAATCGGTTTCAGGCTAGGGATTTTTTGTTCAAACCGGCTTCGCACACGGCGGATTTGAACCGCCCTGCTATCCCGCCGCTTCATGGCGTTTTCAGCAGGACATACCGTCGCACATTATTTTCAGACGGCCTCACGCCGCCGCAATTTCAAATACCGGTTTGGCTTTCTTTGCCGGATTTTCTTTCCAAAACAAACGGTTCAAGATTTCGCCTGTATGCAAATTAACTAGTTTTTGGTTGGTAAACGGGCTGTCCAAACCACCGAGCGCGGCGTTCCACCGCCCCGTTTTCAGATAATCCAAATGCGGTATCAGGCCGTCTGAAACGGCTTCCAGCTCTTCGCGTTCCAAACCGGTGTAAAGACAGGTTTTCAAACCCGCCGATTTGACGGTTTGCAGCAGGTTTACCAATGTCTCCGGCTGCCATTCGCCGCCCATAAACAGCACGCAGCCAATCAGCCCGCGATAGCGTTTCAGACGGCCTTGCAGATATTCGGCGGTCAGTACCGTGCCCGAACCGGCTTTCCAACTGTCGGCACTGTGGCAGCCTTGGCAGCGCAGCGGGCAGCCGGAAAACAGAAATGCCAAGGAAGTTTCGTTCGGCACTTCCTGCCAGACGATTTGTTCGACGGTGAATGTCAGGGGTTGCATATCAGTCGCTTAATACTATATTTAGTGCGTATTAAATCACAACAATACTAAATATGGTATTTTTAAGTTTAAATCCAATCTTGGATTAACATAGCCAAACTTTATAAATACGATTTAATTTCGCTAAATTAATATTGAGAAATACAAAAAGGCCGTCTGAAACAACAGTTTCAGACGGCCTTCAAATCAATGTGAAATCAATGTTCCAAACTGTCGGTATTCACATGAACCACGGCTTCGGTTTTGTCTTCCGGCAACACCAGATTCAAAATCACCGCCATGATGCCGCCTGCGGAAATCGAGTTTTGGAACAATACCGGCAGGTTTTTGAACACTTCCGGCTCGAACGCCACACCCAAACCCAAGCCCACGGATGTGGCGGCAATCACGGCTTCGCGGCGGCGGATGCCGTTGCTCACGAGAATGCGCACGCCCGCGATGGCAATCAGGCCGAACATCAGCACCATCGCGCCGCCCAACACGGGGCTGGGAATGGTGGTGAACGCGCGGCCGATCACGGGGAACAGCCCCAGCAAAATCAGAATCGCGGCAATGTATTTGCCGACATGGCGCGACGCCACGCCGGTCATCTGAATCACGCCGTTGTTTTGCGCGAACGTGGTCAGCGGCAGCGAACCGAGCGCGGTGGCAATCACCGACACCAGCCCGTCGGCCATCACGCCGCCTTTCAGACGGCTTGTGTATTCCTCGCCTTCAATCGGGCGGTCGGACACCATCGCGGTGGCGGTCAAATCGCCCACGGCTTCAAACACGCTCAGCAGGTAAATCGCACCGGCCACGATAAACGCGTGCCAGTCGAACGCAAAACCGTATTTGAACGGAACCGGCACGGTAATCACGGGCAGGTTTTGCAGCGCGGAAAAGTCCACTTTGCCCAAAAACAGCGCGACGATGTAACCCACAATCAGACCTACCGCAATGCCACTCATGCGCAAAAGCGGGTTTTTCATGCAGTTGAACAGCAAAACAATCAGCAGCACCAGCGAAGCCAGCCCCAGATTTTCCATCGAGCCGAACGTACCGTCCGCCTTCGCGGCAAACCCGCCGCCGAAATCGGTAATGCCCACATGCACCAGACTCAGGCCGATAAGCATCACCACCACGCCGCTCACGGTCGGCGTAATCACTTTTTTCAGATAAGGCAGCAGCCACGCGGAAAAACACACCAGAAACGCGCCGACGAACGACACGCCCAGCAGCGTGGAAATCATGGCGTTTTCATCCATGCCGCCTTCCTTCATGCCCGTTCCCAGCGCAATCATCACGGTCACAAACGAGAAATTCACCGACTGAATCGACAGCATCCCTGAACCGACGATGCCGAAACGGTTGACCTGCAAATAAGTGCCGATGCCCGAGGCCACCATCGCCATCGACACCAAATAAGCCGTCA
Organism: Neisseria sp. CCUG12390; assembly: GCF_047837985.1. Lineage (GTDB taxonomy): Bacteria > Pseudomonadota > Gammaproteobacteria > Burkholderiales > Neisseriaceae > Neisseria. The sequence goes on along the minus strand of NZ_CP181244.1, from coordinate 808,761 downwards.
TTTCCACCGGCAGCTTCAGCGCACCGCCGACAATCAGCGCAGGCGTAATCATCGGCACGAAAATCGCCAATAGATGCGTGACCGCGCTCAAAAGCGCATTCATAAAAGGCGGCTTGTCTTCCAAACCGTACACCAAATCAGGCGATTGCGCCTGTTTACCCGTTGCCTGCTCCATACGTATCCTTTAAAGTTGGTAATAAACAGATAATTTTTGTAAGGCCGAAATTGTATACAAGGTTTTCTGTTTGGGCAATTTTTCAGACGGCCTCAAATGTAAGAAAGGCTAGCGTTGTTTACAGTATTTGAAAGACAATACTGCCATGAACATCCACAAAAATACCCGACTTACACCGCACCAACGTCAAGCCGTTTGGCGCGCCTATACACAGGATAAAATTACCGTTACTTCACTTGCCCGGCAATACCAAGTCAGCAGAGTAACCATCTACCGTATCCTCAAAGCCGCACGGCTGCAGCTGCTCACGCCGCAAAACAGTACCAACAACCGGTTCAAACAAGCCAAATACGGGATGAAACGTTTGGCTAAGGTTGAAAAAGCCATCGAAGAAAAGCTCAAGAAACAGGCTAAACGCTACAACAAATCCTATCCCTGCGAAATGGTGCATTTCGATACCAAACGGTTGCCGCGGCTGAAAAACCAAAGCGTTGCCGACCCGTTCGAATACCTGTTTGTCGCCATCGACGACTACTCCCGCGAACTGTACGCAGCCATCTTGCCCGACCGTACGGCTGCCAGTGCCGCCAAGTTTCTGTTGAGGGATGTGATTGACTGCTGCCCGTACACCGTCGAATGCGCATACTCGGATAACGGAGTGGAATACAAAGGCAATGCATCCCACCCGTTTGGCGCTGCCTGCTGCCGCAACAACATCGTGCAGAAGTTTACCCGTATTGCGCGTCCGCAGACCAACGGCAAAGCGGAACGGGTGATTCGGACGCTGATGGAGATGTGGCACGATAAGCAGACATTTGACGATGCGCAACACCGGCGCAGGGAATTGTGCCGCTTTGTGAATTTCTACAATACGGTCAAGCCGCACGGCAGCTTGAAAGGCAGGACGCCTTTTGAGACTTTGGAGGATTATTTTTCTCAACCTGTTGTGTAAACAACTCGGTGATTTCTTACACCTCAAACCTTATCCGATGTATCCGGAACACCATCCAAGGTATTGAATTGCTTCGGTTTCCAAGCAGCCGGTTCGAGTATGGTACAGCCGGGAGGCCGTCTGAAACCCCTTTGGCGCATTCCCGGACTTTCAGACGGCCTTATGCTTTTCGAAGATTTAACACTTTTTATCCTTGACAACACTACGTCCTGCCTTATCAATCAAACGTTTGTTTTTAATCAATTTCTTTTTGTAAAGCACAACAATCTTCCGCCTGCTTTGCCCTGTTGCCCGCCGGCCGGTGTTTCACAGCAACAACAAAGTAGGCTACAATCGCCGAATAACCGACCTCATCATTACCGAACCAAAGGTTTCATTATGTTAAAAGGTAGCTTGGTTGCCCTGATTACCCCGATGAATCAAGACGGCAGCATCAATTTCGAACACCTGCGCAACCTGATTGACTGGCATATCGACAACGGCACCGACGGCATCGTCGCCGTCGGCACCACCGGCGAAAGCGCGACGTTGGATGTAGAAGAACATTTGTCCGTGATTGAAGCCACCGTCAAACACGTCAACAGGCGCGTGCCCGTGATTGCCGGCACCGGTGCCAACAACACCGCCGAAGCCGTCGCCCTGTCGAAAGCTGCCGAAAAAGTCGGCGCAGATTACACCCTGTCGGTCGTTCCCTATTACAACAAACCTTCTCAAGAAGGCATCTACCGGCATTTCAAAGCGATCGCCGAAGCCGCGTCCGTCCCGATGATTGTCTATAACGTACCGGGACGCACCGTCGTCAACATGACCAACGAAACCATCCTGCGGCTGGCCGAAATCCCCAACATCGTCGGCGTCAAAGAAGCCAGCGGCGACATCGCCCGCGACATCGAATTAATCAACCAAGCCCCCGAAGGGTTTACCGTATTGTCCGGCGACGATCCGACCGGAATGGCTTTCATGCTTTCAGGCGGCCACGGCGTGATTACCGTGGCGGCCAACGTCGCGCCCAAGCTGTTTGCCGACATGTGCCGCGCTGCTTTGGCCGGCAACATTGCGGAGGCACGTCAACTCAATAACCAACTGATTCCAATCTACAATACCATGTTCTGCGAACCCAGCCCCGCCGCACCGAAATGGGGTGCCGCCGCTTTGGGCAAATGCGAACCCCACGTCCGCCTGCCTTTGGTTGCGCTGACCGAAGACGGTCAGGCCAAAGTCCGCCGCGCATTGGAAGCCGCCAAACAGATTTAACCACAGGAAACCGAGATGACTTATATCAAACCGATGGCCGTTGCCGTCGCCCTGATCAGCCTGACAGCCTGCTCAAGCAGCAAAGAACAACCGAAACTGGACTACCAAAGCCAAACCCGAAAAATCGTCAATTTGGAAGTACCGCCAGATTTGACCAATCCCGACCAGGGCAATCTGTACAACCTGCCGGCAGGCAGCGGCGCGGTTCGCGCCACCGATTTGAACAACCGCCGCAACCGCACCCAGGCCGTACAGCAACCGGCCAACCAAGCGGTATTGCAGTCGGTCAAAGGCGTGCGTTTGGAACGCGACGGCAGCCAACGCTGGGTTGTGGTCGACGGCAAGCAGCCTGCCGAAATCTGGCCGCTGCTGAAAGCCTTCTGGCAGGAAAACGGTTTCGATATCAAATCGGAAGAACCGGCTATCGGCCAGATGGAAACCGAATGGGCGGAAAACCGCGCCAAAATCCCGCAAGACACCCTGCGCCGCCTGTTTGAAAAAGTCGGCTTGGGCGGCGTTTATTCGACCAGCGAACGCGATAAATTCATCATCCGCGTCGAACAGGGCAAAAACGGCACGACCGACGTTTTCTTCGCCCACAAAGGTATGGCGGAAGTTTACGGCGACAAAAACAAAGACACCACCATGTGGCAGCCTCGCCCTAACGACCCGAATTTGGAAGCCGCTTTCCTGGCGCGCTTCATGCAATACTTGGGCGTGGACGAAAAACAGGCTGAAAACGCATTGGGTCAAAGCGTTGCGCCCCGTGCGGATACCGGCGATTTAGCCAAAGTGGACGGCCAAACCCTGCTGCTTAGCGGCGACTACGACCGCAACTGGCGCCGTACCGCGCTCGCGCTCGACCGCATCGGCCTGACCGTTTTGGGTCAAAACGCCGAACGCCATGCGTTCCTGGTGCGGCAGGTTCCGACCGAAAGCGAAGCGGTCAGCACGAAGAAACCGGGTATATTCAGCCGCTGGTTCGGCAAAGGCAAAAAAGCCGAAACCGCCCCGGCGCAACAGCCCGAACTGATTGTTTATGTCGAGCCCGTCAACGGCGGTGCACGCATCAGCCTGCTGAACAAAGACGGCAGCAGCTACAAAGGCAGCGACGCTTCCACCCTGCTTGGCCGCCTGCATTCGGAATTGCGTTAAACGGCAAACCCGGCATATTTCAAACCGCTTTTGAATCCGATGTTCAGAAGCGGTTTTGTTCATTTGGAAAAGGCCGTCTGAAACTGCAGCCGTTTAAAATAGAAATAAGACAAGGCGGCAGCGGCGGCTGCGTGCCGCCGTTATATCGGGAGGCAACACGTATTATTTTTATTTTCAACGGCTGCGGTTTCAGACGGCCTTCGCTATCCGCTATAATACAGCATTTCATTCAGCGACAATCCGACCCATGAACCGACGCAAAACCTACCTGCTCTGCATCGTCTTTTTCACCCTGCTGTTTATGGCCTTGGTGCTGCTGGGCAGCTATCTGCTCTCCGTCGGCAGCAAACAGTTTGCCGTGGCTTCGTTTCTGTTCGCATTTGCCGCCATCTTCGGCCAAATCGGCAGTCTGGCACTTTATCTGCGCTTAAAAGCCCGTTTACAATATCAACAAATGCAGACGCAGCAAAACCAAGGAAATCCCCATGTTTGACAAAATCGTTTTGGCCAGCGGCAACGCGGGCAAACTCAAAGAATTCTCACGCCTGTTTGCCGGGCAGAATATCCAAATCCTGCCGCAATCCGCGTTTGACACGCCCGAATGTCCCGAACCGTATTTCACTTTCGTCGAAAACGCGCTTGCCAAAGCCCGGCACGCCGCCAAACACAGCGGCCTGCCCGCACTCGCTGACGACAGCGGCATCTGCGCCGACGCACTCGGCGGCGCACCGGGCGTATTGTCCGCACGCTACGCCGGCGAACCAAAATCCGACGCCGCCAACAACGCCAAACTTTCCGCAGACTTGGCCGATAAGGACGACAAAAGCTGCTATTACGTCTGCGTGCTGGTGTTCGTGCGCCACGAACACGATCCGCAACCGATTATCGCCGAAGGCATCTGGCGCGGATTATGGCAACAGGAAGCCGCGGGAACCAACGGTTTCGGCTACGACCCGCATTTCCACCTGCCCGAACACGGCTGCACCGCAGCCGAACTTGAACCCGAAATCAAAAACGCCGTCAGCCACCGCGGTTTAGCCTTGCAAGAATTGCTCAAAAAAATCCAAGCTGTAATGTAACCCATTCAAGCAGGCCATCTGAAACCTTTCAGACGGCCTCCTACACACCCGAAACCATGACCGCCATTCATTTCCCCCAAACGCCCCGGCTCACCGCTCTGCCGCCTTTATCGCTCTACATCCACATCCCGTGGTGCATCAAAAAATGCCCGTATTGCGACTTCAATTCGCACAATATCTCGCGTTATCAACCGCTTGCGGCAATCCAACCCGAGCAAACCGCACCCAACGGCCTGCCTGAAGATGCCTACGTTGACGCGCTGCTGGCGGATTTGCAGTCCGAATTGCCCAACATCTGGGGGCGGCCTGTCGAAACCGTATTTTTCGGCGGCGGTACACCCAGCCTGTTCAGCGCGCGAGCCGTCGACCGCCTGTTGAGCGGCGTGCGTTCGCTGGTGCGACTGCAACCGGATACGGAAATCACGCTTGAGGCCAACCCCGGCACTTTTGAAATCGAGAAATTTCAGGGCTTTAAAGACGCAGGCATTACGCGGCTTTCCATCGGCGTGCAGAGTTTCAACGACGATATGCTCGTGCGCTTGGGGCGCGTCCACAACAGCCGCGAAGCCTTAGCCGCCATCGATACGGCTTTGAATTTGTTCGATAAAGTCAACATTGATTTGATGTATGCCCTGCCGAACCAAACCGTTCGGACGGCCTTGGACGATGTCAAAACCGCCATTGCCACGGGCGCGAGCCACATCAGCGCGTATCATCTGACGATGGAGCCGAACACCGCGTTCGGCCACACGCCGCCGCAAGGTTTGCCGGAAGACGAAGCCGCTCTGGACATCGAAGACGCGGTGCATACCGCTTTGGAACAGGCCGGGTTTATCCATTACGAAACCTCCGCTTTCGCCCGCGCCGGACAGCAATGCCGCCACAATCTCAATTATTGGCAGTTCGGCGACTACCTAGGCATCGGCGCAGGCGCGCACGGCAAAATTTCCTACCCCGACCGCATCGAGCGCACCACGCGCCGCCGCCACCCGAACGACTATCTCGCCGCCATGCAGGGCAATGTTTCAGACGGCATTGAACGCAAAACCGTCGCCCGTGAAGATTTGGCATTCGAATTCATGATGAACGCGCTGCGCCTGACCGACGGCGTACCTGCCGCCATGCTGCAGGAGCGGACGGGCATCCCCGTCGCGCACATCCTGCCGCAAATCGAAACCGCCCGAAGCAAAGGCCTGCTCGAACCCGATCCGACCGTATTTAAGCCGACCGCACAAGGCAGATTGTTTTTGAACGATTTGTTGCAGTGTTTTTTGTAGCCTATCGGGATAAATCGGATTCCGCAGCCATGAGTTGCGCAAACCGGTAACGCTTACGGTGCAAACACAGCAAAGGCCGTCTGAATATTTTCAGACGGCCTCTGTAAACCTTCAAACAAAACAGGGATATTGGGCGAACCGGCAGCATGGCAAGACACTTTTGCAAAACCCGAAAATAGTCAAAAATCTCCAATCCGTCAGGAAACGCAGCGAATTTACCGGCCAACGGGACATAGATTTTTTGGTTTGAATTGAGTTTGACAAAAATCTCGGCAATCGGACAAACCATCCCAAAACCGCTTTTCAGACGGCCTCAAAGTCACCCCATGCCGTCTGAAACCCAAGCAGACACGCCCTGCCGGCTTCCTAAGCCGCACGAAATTTTGTATCATAACCCCCTATTCCGACTGTATTTTCTCAGGAGAACCATCATGGCGAAAACCATTATCCACACCGACAACGCCCCTGCCGCCATCGGCGCATACAGCCAAGCCGTGCGTGCGGGCGACACGGTTTACATGAGCGGCCAGATTCCGCTCGACCCTGCCACCATGCAGGTGGTCGGCGGCGGCGATTTCCGCGCCGAGGCGGTTCAGGTATTCAAAAACCTGCAAGCCGTGGCCGAAGCCGCAGGCGGTTCGTTGGGCGACATCGTCAAAGTCAACGCCTATCTGACCGACTTGGGCAACTTCGCCGTTTTCAACGAAGTCATGGCCGAATTCATTCCCCAGCCCTTCCCCGCCCGCGCCGCCGTCGGCGTTGCCAGCCTGCCCAAAGGCGTGCAGGTCGAAGCCGAAGCGGTTATGGTGTTAAACGCCTTACTGTAAAATCCGTACAGGCCGTCTGAAACGGTTCGGTATTTTTCAGACGGCCTTTGCACGGCTTGGCTCCAATCCTCATTGAAAACGGCAAACCGGAAGCCGTCAACAGGCTGCGTACCCAACATAAAACGCTGCCGCAAAAAATAGCTTTAAACGGCAGAAAAGGCCGTCTGAAAACCTTTCATCAGGATAAAAAACACCATGGCACATTACGCAATCGGCGACATCCAAGGCTGCTACGACGAGCTGACGGCTTTGCTGAAAAAAATCGGCTTCAACCACGGCACCGACACCCTCTGGCTCACGGGCGACATCGTCAACCGCGGCCCCAAATCTTTGGAATCGCTGCAATTTGCCATGCAGCACCCCGACAGCGTCCGAATCATTCTCGGCAACCACGATTTCCACCTGCTCGCCGTCGGCTACGGCCACGGCACCACCAAACGCAGCGACACCATCACCCCGATTCTCAACCATCCCGACAGCCGCAAAATGCTCGACTGGCTGCGCTGCCAGCCCCTGATGATCCGCGACGAAAAGCATGTCATGGTACACGCCGGCATCCTGCCGCAATGGAGCATAGACCAAGCCGAAGAACTGGCACGCGAAGCCGAGGCCGAATTGCAAGGCAGCAAATACGAAAAGTTCTTCGCCAAAATGTACGGCAACACCCCGATTGCGTGGGACGAAAAATTAAGCGGCTACAGCCGCCTGCGCTTTATCGTCAACGTGTTCAGCCGGATGCGCGCCCTGACCTATCAAAACGAACTCGATTTCGATTTCAAGGCCACACTCGACAAAATGCCGATTCACCTGCGTCCGTGGTTCAAAGCCCCCGGCCGGCAAAACCTCAGCCACAAAATCGTCTTCGGCCATTGGTCGTCGCTGGGCTACATGAACACCGACAACATCATCTCGCTCGACACCGGCGCGCTGTGGGGCGGCGAGTTGACCGCCATCAACCTCGACACCGAAGCCGTTACCCAAGTCGCCGCCCTCAACGGTTTGGATTGGAAAACCGCGTTGAAATAAAAATGAAACCTGCAAAGGCCGTCTGAAAAAAAATTTTTTCAGACGGCCTCACTATTTATCCATACAAAATCAAACATTCCTCCGACAAAACCGTCTGCCATCTTCCCCCGCTGATTTTCACCGGCAGATCCGCCACATCGCATTCATTACCTAACCAAATGAATTATTTACATTTATTATTCTTCAACATCATATTTCGTTCACATTTTTATGTTACCTTTTGAAAAAACTGTAGATTTACTCTAATTTTTGGATTTTTTAGAGTATAATTCCTAAAAATTAAAAACCGACGACATCGTCGTTCAAAATAGAAATAAGACAAGGCGGCAGCGACCGCCGTGTCCACCCGATACATAAGGGAGCCGGCAACGCTGTATTATTTTTATTTTAAACGACGGCACACAGCGCATCACTCACTCCAACTTACCCTGAAGGCTATTTCAATGTCACACTCTTTCGATCCCTTGGTTATCCGCGGCAAATCATTGATTCCCATCGTTCAAGGCGGTATGGGCGTGGGTATTTCGGCGTCCGGACTTTCCAGCGCGGTTGCCCGCGAAAACGGCATCGGCACCATCGCCAGCGTTGATTTGCGCCACCTGCACGAAGACTTGCTGGAAGAATCGAAAATCAACCCGACCGAAGAAAAATACACCCGGCTCAACCGCATCGCGCTCGACCGTGAAATCCGAAAAGCCAAAAGCGGCGCAGAAGGCAACGGCATGATTGCCGTGAACGTGATGAAAGCAGTAAAAGACCATGCCGCTTATGTCCGCCAAGCCTGCGAATCGGGCGCGGACGCGATTGTGATGGGCGCGGGTTTGCCGCTGGATTTGCCGGAAATGACCGAAGGCTTCCACAAAGATGTCGCCCTGTTCCCGATTTTGTCGGAATCGCGCGGCATCAACATCGTGTTGAAACGCTGGATGAAAAAAGGCATTCTGCCCGACGCGGTGGTTATCGAACACCCTGCCCACGCCGCCGGACACTTGGGTGCGGCCACCGTTGCCGGTGTCAACGACGAAAAATTCGAGTTCAAGCGCGTGATTGAAGAAACGCTGGAAGTGTTTAAAAATCTGGGCTTGGAAAGCGAAAAAATCCCTTTGATTCTGGCCGGCGGCATGGCGAATTTTGAAAAAGTTACCACCGCGCTGAAAACATGGGGCGCAAATGCCGTGCAAATCGGCACCGCCTTTGCCGTAACACAGGAAGGCGACGCACACATCAACTTCAAAAAAACGCTGGCCGGCGCGGAAACCGAGCAAGTGGTCGAATTTATGTCGGTTGCGGGCCTGCCTGCACGCGGCGTGCGCACCAAATTCCTCGACAACTACATCAAGCGCGAAGCCAAACTGCAATCGGTTGCCAAAGCCGATCCGCGCCGCTGCACGCAAGGCCTGAACTGCCTGACCAGCTGCGGCCTGCGCGATGGTTTGGAAAAAGCCGGCCAGTTCTGCATCGACATCCAGCTTTCCGCCGCCTTCCGCGGCGAAGTCGATAAAGGGCTGTTTTTCCGTGGAAAAGATCCGCTTCCGTTCGGCAACGCCATGCGCACGGTGCGGGAAACCATCCACTATCTGCTAAACGGCGCGATGCCCGCTGCGGCAAAATAAAACCTTATCAGAGGCCGTCTGAAACCGGTTGCAGGGTTCTGCACCGGTTTCAGACGGCCTTTTGTTTTCCGGTTTGTTTATGTCCCGCCCATACTTTGCACACCGCTTTTCAGACGACTCCAATAACCGCCACCCGTTCAGATTGTTAACAAAATGCAGCCGGAAAATGGTAACATAGCGGCTAAACCTAAGGCTCGGAACCATCATGAATTCATTATTATCCCAACTCAAACCCTACCCGTTCGCCCGTTTGCGCGAAGCCATGCAGGGCTTGGAAGCCCCCGAAGGGCTGCAGCCCGTTCCCCTGCACATCGGCGAACCGAAACACGCCACGCCCAAAGTCATCACCGACGCGCTGACCGCTTCTTTGGGCGAACTGGAAAAATATCCGCTGACCGCCGGTCTGCCGGAGCTGCACCAAGCCTGCGCCGATTGGCTGGCTCGCCGCTACGACGGATTGACCGTCAATCCCGCTACGGAAATCCTGCCGGTCTTGGGCAGCCGCGAAGCCCTGTTTTCCTTTATCCAAACCATCTTAGACCCTGTTGCCGATACCAAACCCGTCGTCATCAGCCTGAACCCGTTTTATCAGATTTACGAAGGCGGCACGATTCTCGGCGGCGGCGAAATCCATTTTGCCAACTGCCCTGCGCCATCGTTCAATCCCGATTGGTCGAGCATTTCAGACGGCCTGTGGCAGCGTACCAAAATGGTTTTGGTCTGCTCGCCGAACAACCCCAGCGGCAGCGTGCTGCAATTGGAAGACTGGCAGGAACTGTTTGAACTGCAAGACAAATACGGTTTCGTCATCGCTTCCGACGAATGCTATTCGGAAATCTATTTCGACGGCAACAAACCCATCGGCGGCTTGCAGGCGGCGGCTCAATCAGGCCGCGGCTTCGATAAACTGATGATGTTTACCAGCCTGTCGAAACGCTCCAACGTCCCCGGCCTGCGCTCGGGCTTTGTGGCCGGCGATGCCGCTTTACTGAAAGCATTCCTGCTCTACCGCACCTACCACGGCAGCGCGATGAGCATTCCCGTGCAGCGCGCCAGCATTGCCGCATGGAACGACGAAGCCCACGTCATCGACAACCGCCGCCTGTATCAGGAAAAATTCGACAAAGTGATTCCGATTCTGTGCGAAGTGTTCGACGTGGATTTCCCCGACGCTTCGTTTTATGTGTGGCTGAAAGTACCCGACGGCGACGACTTGGCCTTTGCCAAACGCCTGTGGACCCAAGCCGCCATCCAAGTCCTGCCCGGCCGCTTCCTGGCACGCGACACCGAACAGGGCAACCCGGGCGAAGGATACGTGCGCATCGCCTTGGTAGCCGACGTCGAAACCTGCGTCAAAGCCGCCGAAACCATTGTGTCGCTGTATCGCTAAGTGTTGTGTGATGCATAGGCCGTCTGAAAATTTCAGACGGCCTTTTTTGTATGGACGGCTCAAAACAATCACGGCAGTCGATCATCCGCCCTTATCCGAATCCGTTTATCATTAAAACAAACCGACAATATCAAAACCTAAATTTACAAACACAAACAAAATACAATGTCGTAGTTCTCAGGCCGATGTTTTTCAGACGGCCTGCAATTTGTCAGGTCATCTGAAAAACATCACCGACACCGTGCGGCCTACCCGTCCGCTTCCCTTTTATTCTATTTTAAAGAAAGTTTCCCATGAAATTTCAAACACTCGCCCTTGCCATCGCAACCACCCTTCTCCTGACCGCCTGCGGCACACTTACCGGCCTGCCCGGACACGGCGGCGGCAAACGCTTCGCCGTCGAGCAGGAACTCGTCGCTGCCTCTTCCCGCGCCGCTGTGAAAGAAATGGATTTGTCCGCATTGCAAGGCCGCAAGGTTGCACTTTATGTCTCCACCATGGGCGACCAAGGTTCGGGCAACATCACCGGCGGACGCTACTCCATCGATGCGCTCATCCGCGGCGGCTACCAGAACAACCCCGACTCTTCCACGCAATACAGCTACCCCAACTACGACACCACCGCCACCACCACCGCCGATTCGCTTTCCAGCGTCACCACGTCCACTTCCGTATTGAACGCCCCTGCTTCCGCACTGACCAAAAACCGCGGACGCGCCGCCGAACGTAATATCGGCCTGACCGTCAACGGCAACAGCGACTACCGTAACGAAACCCTCATCACCAACCCGCGCGACGTGTCCTTCCTGACCAACCTTGTGCAGACCGTGTTCTACCTTCGCGGCATCGAGGTCGTTCCGCCGCAATATGCCGATACCGACGTATTCGTTACCGTCGATGTGTTCGGCACCATCCGCAGCCGCACCGAGTTTCACGTTTACAACGCCGAAACCCTCAAAGCGCAAACCAAGCTCGAATATTTCGCCGTTGACCGCAATACCCGCAAACTGCTGATTAAACCTACTTCCGCCGCCTACGAAACCCAATACAAAGAAAAATACGCTTTCTGGACCGGCCCGTATAAAGTCAGCAAAACCGTCAAAGCTTCAGACGGCCTGATGGTTGATTTCGGCGACATCGAACCCTACGGCAGCACCACCGCGCAAAACCGTCCCGACTTCAAACAGAGCACCGATGCCAATCTCGATGTCAGCGACGAAGTCATCCGCCGTAAAAAAGGAGAATAAACCGTGAAACCGCTGCGGAAACTTACCGGCTTCATCGCCGCCGCAGCCCTCGCCCTGACTGCCCTCGGGCAGCAGGCAGCGGCTGCGGATCTGAAAAACGATCCTTTTGTTACCCAAAACGCCGACCGTAAAAACTTCGAACCGGGCGGACAATACCATCTGTTCGGTACGCCGCGCGGCAGCGTGGCTGACCGCACAGGCAAAATCGATGTTACCCAAGCCTACAAACACCAAATGGGCAACCTGCTTATCCAGCAGGCCAACATCAAAGGCGACATCGGCTACAAAACCGTCTTCTCCGGCCACGGTCATGAAGTCCATGCTCCTTTCGACGAACATGCCAGCCGCAGTGCCAGCGACGAAAAAGGCAGCGTGGCGGAAGGCTTTACCGTTTACCGTCTCAACTGGAGCGGTCACAAACACCATCCTGCCGACGGTTACGACGGCCCGAGGGGCGGCGGCTACCCCACTCCGACCGGTGCCCGCGACGAATACAGCTATTCGGTAAACGGCATTGCACGAAGCATCAAGTTCAACCCCACCGACACCCGCAGCATCAGCCAACGCTTCCGCGACAATTACGCCAATCTCGGCAGCAACTTTGCCGACCGCGCCAACGAAGCCAACAAAAAGATGTTCGACCACAACCCCAAACTCGACCGTTGGGGCAATACCATGGAGTTCATCAACGGCGTGGCCGCCGGCGCAGTCAACCCCTTTCTGAGCGCGGGTGAAGCCGTCGGATTGGGCGATGCGCTGTACGGCACGGGCTATGCGATAGACAAAGCGACGATGTACGGCATCGCCCCGCTGTCTGCCGACGGCAAACTGTCCGCCATAGGCGGCTTGGGCAGACTGGGCGGAGCGGAAAAAGACATCGGCAATGCGGTCACAGACTGGTCGGCAGAGAACCCGAATGCGGCGGAAACGGTAGAAGCCGTATTCAATGTGGCGGCGGTAACGAAAGCGACCAAACTGTCTAAGACGGGGACTGGGAAGACAACGGTAAGTGAGGATTTTGCCGATGCCCATGCACCTATGGGAAGTAGATATAATCAGATGAATCAGCCAAAAAATCCTGATTATCAGCCAGTTAGAAATACACCTACAGAAATAAATGGGCGACAGTATTCTGGACATGCTCTTGATAGAATGCAAGATAGGGGGATTTTGCCTTCCGTAATAGAAAACACGATACGTACAGGGCAGCAAACTAAAGGAAGAAATGGTACAACATCTCATTATGACCCGATAAATAATGTTAAAGTTATAACTAATCAATCAGGAGGCGTTGTCACGACAACTTATGGAAAATAACATTGAAAATATTGTCAGTAGCATTTTTCATTTTTCCAAATTCGTTTCTGATGCAGAAAATGAGATTTCCAATCAATCATCTGAATATCATGATTTATGGTGGGAATTAGAAACTCTAAATGCTTTAGCCCTAGAAAACTGGGAAAAAATAGGCAAGCCGAAAAATTGGCAAGATTGGACAATAAAATATCAATCTGAAGCTTCCCGACTGGTAAAAAAATTACTTGCCAAACGAATCCCAGAAAATAATATCGTCTGTGATATTACTCATTTCCTACATTTTGCAGATTGGGCTGAATCGGAAATTCCCAACCAGTCTCATTCATATGCGGAATATTGGTGGGAATTGGAGTCTTTCAAAACTCAAATTTTAGAAGATTGGGAGAAACATGGACGACCTCTCGAATGGGAAAAATGGAATAGAGTATATAAATCAGAAGCTTTGAAGTTGGTCAGACAAGTAAGAAACCAACATATGGGGATTTAGTTCGTAGCAAGCAAGCGTAGGGTAGGCATTTATACCCATATATGTTCTATTTTGTCTTGTTAATTAAACCATGCCGTCTGAAAATAACTGTTTATTTTCAGACGGCCTTTAATGTTTTGTGGGCATACATGCCCGCCCTACGCTTGTTATTTTTTAAACGACAATTCGAAAATTATCGATGATGAAAATTCTGAAAATATTCTTTGCAGCCTTGGCAATATTGGTACTGTTCTCGCAACTGGCTTGGCATTTCAGGCCGGAATGGTTTTTAAAGGACGGTGTTCGGGAAGAAAGCGTTTCTGCGGCTTCGCTCAAGACGGCAAAAGCCGCATTTGATGCGGTAATCGACCATAAAAACAATGAAAAAGAATATCAGGATACGGGAACGCTACCGCTTGATTTTCCCCTGCTTCAGGAAAGCGGCGATTACTTGGCATTAACCGGAAAAATTGATTTTTTGGCCGACAAAGAACCGTTTTTCCGCCGAACCGCGAAGATTGGCGGCTTGAAAGTCGATACCGACTATACTCTCCATAATAACCGCCCGGTAAAGATTGAAACCGTCCGCGCGCTCGATTCGGCAGGCAATCGCCTGCTGACAACGACTTACCGCTATGCAGGCGGCAAGCCTTTGGATGCCCTTGTCGTTTTGAGCGAACTGGAAACGGCTGACCCGCAAAGCGGCGTGAATACTTACCGTCAGCTCGGTTCACAACTGTTTATCTGGCAGGCAGACGGAACATTATGGCAACAGGGCGAAGCGAGTGCCGTTTTGTCAGAATATACGGAAAACCACTGCGCCGCCTGTTATCGGGAAGCGGTTGAATTGAGCCGCCGTGCTGTAGGAGAACGGCAAAACAAACAATATGTTCGGGAAGCGCAACAACAAAGCAATACGATTGCCGCCAATAAAGGGGCATATATCCAATTGAACGATGTTGCCGCCATCATGCCCAAAGGGATGAAACACAACAGCCTGGTTGTCGGATACGATTCTTCAGGCCTGCCCGAAAAAATTTATTACAGCTACGACGACGGACAAAAGCGGCAGAGTTTTGAATATTATCTGAAACAGGGAAAAGTATTTAAAGCCGGCTCTTCCACAGTGGCATTGGCCGCAGACGGCATGACGGCCGATACGTCAACCGATCACCGCGAACATCATTGGGTACTTCAAGACGGCAAAGTCATTGAAGAAAAAAGAGGATTTAACGATAAACTTCCCGATTATCCCTTAAGCCGGGAAATGGTTTACAATGAGCCTATGCGGTTGGCAGCGGCGGCAAAACGTTGATGCCGTCATTTTGATGGCTTATCGATGGGATAACAAGGCCGTCTGAAAAACTTTCAGACGGCCTGAACACATACCGAAAAATGCCAAACATTACCACAATTAAATATTCCAACCGACCCTATTCTTGCCCTGCCCCATGTTTGAAACTACAATCCAACCCTCTCTTTGACACCGATACGAGGCTGCCATGTTGTTTGTGTTATCTCCGGCAAAAAATCTTAACGAAACAGATCCTGCTCCGATTCAAGAATTTACCCAACCCGATTTATTGGCCGAATCGGAAATCCTGATGGACGAACTGCGCCGGCTCGCGCCGCAGCAAATCGCCGAACTCATGCACGTTTCCGATAAAATCGCCCTGCTCAACGCCGAACGCAATGCCGCCTGGCATACCCCGTTTACACCCGAAAATGCGAAACAGGCGGTTTATATGTTCAACGGCGATGTGTACGAAGGCATAGATGCCGCCTCACTCAATCCCGAACAAATCCGATACCTGCAGCAACACGTCCGCCTGCTTTCCGGCTTATACGGCCTGCTGCGCCCGCTCGATTTGATGCAGCCCTACCGCTTGGAAATGGGCACGGCTTTTGCCAATTCGCGCGGCAAAAACCTGTATGAATTTTGGGGCGGCCGCATTACTGACCTGCTCAACGATACGCTTGCCGCCAACGGCAGCGACGTGCTGGTTAATCTGGCCTCACAAGAGTATTTCAAATCGGTCAACCCTAAAAAACTCAAAGCCAAACTGATTACGCCGGTTTTCAAAGACGGAAAAAATGGCCAATACAAAATCATCAGTTTTTACGCCAAACGCGCCCGCGGCCTAATGGTGCGCTATGCCGCCGAACACGGCATTACCGAACCCCAAGCCTTGCAGAATTTCGACTACGAGGGCTACAAATTCAATGCCGCCGCGTCAAATGAAAAAGAGTGGGTATTTCTGCGTCAAGAACAAACCAAGTAAAAACAGAAATCTAAGTTTCAACACCCAAATTTCACTTGGCAAGGCAGCAAGTTTTCATTACTATATCGTCTTCAAGAAAACGGAAGCGTGGCAGAGCGGTTTAATGCAACGGTCTTGAAAACCGTCGAGGGTTGATAGCCCTCCGTGAGTTCGAATCTCACCGCTTCCGCCATTTTCTTGAATATATTTTTAAGGAAGCGTGGCAGAGCGGTTTAATGCAACGGTCTTGAAAACCGTCGAGGGTTGATAGCCCTCCGTGAGTTCGAATCTCACCGCTTCCGCCAAACAAAAAAGAGTCGCTTGAAAAAGCGGCTCTTTTGTTTTGGGCTGCGCTTGGGGAGCGCGCCGATATTTGATTTACCGTCACTTGGTTGCGCAATATTCAAATACAACCTTATTTTGTAACTGCCAAAATACAGGCCGTCTGAAAAATTTCAGACGGCCTCTCTGTTTAATCAATCATTTTCACTCCGGCATCACTCTGCCCAGTTTTTCTTCTTACTGGTTTTACCGATACCCGGATTAAAGCTGTTGGTCGGGTCGAGTTTGCGGTAAAACTGTTTCAGCTCCGGCTTGGCTTCGTAAAGATGGCCGACATTGTGCTCCGCCGGATACTGCGCACCGCGTTCGTCAAGCAAAGCCAGCATTTCATGTTCCAAAGCCATGCAGTCGTTGCCTTTTTTGACGATGTAGTCTTGGTGGAAGACGTGGCACATGAAATGGCCGTAATAGAGTTTGTGGCTGATTTTGCCGTCGATTTCAGACGGCAGTTTTTCAAACCAGTCGCGGTCGTCGCGGCGCAGGGCGATGTCGAGTGCGACAATGTCTTCCACTTCGGTATCGTGCACGGCGCGGTAACGGATGGCGGCGGAAGCCACGGCAAAACGGTGCAGCATGGCGGCCTGCGCTTCTTCCGCGTTACACTCGAAATACGCGCCGTTGCGTGTGGCGAAATAGTCTTTCAAAAACGCACGCGCTTCGTCCACGCCCTCGCCGCCCATTTTCAGAATCAAATGGTGTTCGTATTTATCGCGGTAGCCGAGCAGAGATTGCGGCAGATGTTGCGGCAGCCATTTGCTAACCCATTGCAGGGCTTTGTCGGAAAAATGTTTCGGCAGAAATGACAATTTTTTGCTGAAGCGGTCGGCGCGTGCTTTGTAGTCGAACAATTTCGGCAGTTGGTGCGTACCGAATTTCTTAATCACATAAAACGTGTCTTTGCCGTAGACTTCTGCGATGTTGAACGCGTCGCGGTGGATGTATTCGCCCGAAACCGGCAAGGTTTTAAACTCGGCCAGTGCCGCGCGGCGGATGTCGGTCAGTTCGTTGATGTCGTTGGTACCGATGTAGAACACGGCCGTTTTCGGCTCTTGCGGAAACGTATCCAAACGCACGGCAAACACCATCAGCTTACCCGCGCAGCCCGACGCTTCGTAATGGCGCGCAGGATCGGCGTTGAAACGCGCGGCGGTCGGTTCGTCGACTTGGCGCACATGGTCGCAATAGGCATGGTCGTGGCCTTTGCCCGCGTTTTGCGTGATGTCTTTGCGCTGGTAGTGCCAACCTTGTAAATTCGTCAAAATCTCTTCGGGGTCTTCGCCCAAATCAATGCCCAAATGGTTGACCAGATTCAGACGGCCTTCCGCATCAATCTCGGCATATAAGGCCATCTCGGTATAAGCCGGCCCGCGCTGTACCAATGCGCCGCCCGAATTGTTGCACACGCCGCCCAGCACCGACGCGCCGATACACGACGAGCCAATCACCGAATGCGGCTCGCGCCCCAAAGGTTTCAGCAGCAGTTCAAGCTGGTTGAGCGTCGAACCGGGCAGGCAGACGACTTGTTCGTTATTGTTAATCGGCTGGATGATGTTCATGCGCATGGTGTTCACAATCACGATGTCGCGGTCGTAATCGTTACCGTCGGGGGTGGAGCCGCCTGTCAGCCCGGTATTGGCCGCCTGCGTAATCACAATCACATCGGCTTCCACACAGGCTTGCAGGATTTTCCACATTTCCAGCAGCGTTCCCGGCCGCACCACGGCCAAAGCCTTCCCTTCGCCGAAACGGTAGCCCTGCCGGTATTGCTCGGTTTTGGCGGGGTCGGTCAGAATGAATTTGTCGCCGACAATTTCG
Source organism: Neisseria sp. CCUG12390 (assembly GCF_047837985.1). Lineage (GTDB taxonomy): Bacteria > Pseudomonadota > Gammaproteobacteria > Burkholderiales > Neisseriaceae > Neisseria. The sequence continues at coordinate 790,565 of NZ_CP181244.1, read as the reverse complement.
GTCAGACGCTGAATCAGTTGCGAAGCGGTAACGGACATAAGGTTTCCTTGCTCATGCGGGTTATTCGGATGGAGTGATTGTAGAGGGAGCATACAATGAAGTAAAGGCCGTCTGAAACTTTCAGACGGCCTTTGAAACCGGTTGTTCAAATCAAAAAGAAATACGACCAAACTGTAATAATCACCACGCTGAACCCGCTCAAAACCAACCCTACGGAAAGCATGTCGCGCTGGCGGATTTTGCCCGAAGCGAAAATCAGCGCATTCGGCGGCGTACCCACCGGCAGCATAAACGCACACGATGCACCGATGCCGATAATCAGCACCAGCGCGGTTTCCGGCAAGCCCATCTGCTTGGCAATCGAGGCGAACATCGGAATCAGCAGGGCAGAGGAAGCGGTATTGCTGGTGAAGTTGGTCAGTACAATGATAAATACGGTTACCGACACGGTAACCACAAGTGGCGATGTACCGCTCAAAACCTGAGCCACTTCATTGCCCAAAGCGGCGGATGCCCCGGTTTTCTGCATCAGGCTGCTCAAGGTAATTCCGCCGCCGAACAGCAGCAACACGCCCAAATCAACGTTGCGCGCGACCTCGCGCCAACCCACTGTTCCCAAAACCACCACCAAAGCCGCGGCAGTCAAGGCAATCACACTGTCAATCGCATCAATACCGGTCGCTTCGGCGATTTTTCCGCTCAGCATCCAAGCCAACGCCGTGCCGCCGACAACCATCACCGTCAGGATGCGGTGCAGGTTCCACGGAATATCCTCCGTCTCAATCCCTGCCGCATTGATCTGTTTGAAGTCAGGCTTCAAAACCAGAAACAGCGAAACCAACATTGCCGGCATTAAAACCAATGCAATCGGCAGGCCGTATTTCATCCAGCCCAGAAAGTCCAAACCCAAATCCTTGGCCGCTATCGCATTCGGCGGCGAACCGACCAGCGTACCGATACCGCCGATACCGGCACTATATGCGATGCCCAACAGCATAAAGGCAATCACACTGCGGTCTTTCTGCGGGTCAAGCTGCGACATCATGCCCAAAGCCAACGGCAACATCATCGCAGCAGTTGCCGTATTACTGATCCACATCGATAAAAATGCCGTCACGGTAAAAATCAGCAGCGAGGCCGTCAGAAAACTGCCCCGGGAAAGACTGATGACTTTCAAGGCCAGCTTGCGGTCAAGCCGCTGGATGTGCATGGCCGCCGCCAATGCAAAACCGCCGAAAAAAACATAAATAATCGGGTCGGCAAAATTGGCCAAAGCCGTTTTGGTATTCATTTCCGGCACTTTGAAAACAACTGCCAATACGGGTATCAGCAGCGCCGTCACGGTGATGTGGACAGCCTCCGTCAGCCACATGATGCCGACAAACAGCAAAATCGCCAAACCTTTGTTGGCCTCTGCATCGTAGGGCAGAATAAAGTAAAGACCGAAACCCAGCAACGCAGCAAGCAAGGTAATCATCAAACCGCGCCAACTGGTCGCCGGCGGCTGCGCACTTCTCAGCGACAAATTCTCAGGCAAACGCTTCTGAGTGTCATCATGGATAAATTTTCCCAAAAGAAGCTTCCTTTTCCGAATGAGGTGAAAAATGTTTTTTTCAGTTTAGGCGACTGAAATCATTTTGACAAGTTCTTAACAATAAATAACCGGAAATTTAAAATACGAAAATTTATTTATATTTATCAAATATTTATTTTTATATAATTTTATTCATAGTTTAACTTATTTGACTCGTGTCAAAAATACATCCGTCGTCGGATAACATTCCCTCCCATCCGCTTGCAGCAGACGTCCGCTTTTTCAGACGGCATGAAAAGCAAAACACCGCAAGCAGAACTTGCGGTGTTTTTCAAATAAGGCGGCGAGCCGAACCCCCGGCACTGGCGCATCGGAGTGGGCTGCTGGCTTCCGCCCCTGACCCGGTGTTCCGAATAACCATGCGGGGAGACCCGCCAAAGAAAAACCGATTATAACGCTTTCCGGGCAAATTTCAAGTTTATTCCGCCCAAAGGCCGTCTGAAAGACAAACCAATCTGAAACACCGCGCCCGAAACCATCTGAATTGTCAACAAAACACATTCCGCAAAAGCCGATTCCAGTATAAAATAAACGGTCTTTTTCCATTGAAAAATCATGGAATTTAAACTACATTAACACCCTTATCCAAAGCCGTCTGAAATTTTCAGACGGCCTGAAAAAACCGAAAACCGTCACAATAAAAAGATACGGACCACACCCATGACCACGACTGCCGTGCAACGCATCCGCGAGATTCCCTACAACTATACTTCCTACACCGACCGAGAAATCATCATCCGTCTTCTGGGCGAAGAAGCCTGGCACATTCTGCAGGATTTGCGCAGCCAACGCCGTACCGGACGTTCGGCGCGTATGCTGTTCGAAGTATTGGGCGATATGTGGGTGGTGGTGCGCAATCCGTATCTGGTCGACGACCTGCTCGAACACCCGAAACGCCGCGAGGCTTTGGTGCGCGAAATGCGCCACCGCCTGACCGAAATCCAAAAACGCCGCGACGACAACCAAAAAGTCGATGCCTTGGTGCAGTCCGCAATGATTGCGGTACAGAATTTCGACGGCAGCTTCGACGTTACCAAGCAGAAGCGCAAGCAGATTCTCGAGCGTTTGAGCCAAATCACCAAGCCGCACAACATCATGTTCGACGGTTTGGCGCGCGTCACCCACGTCACCGACGCGACCGACTGGCGTGTGGAATACCCGTTTGTAGTTGTCAATCCCGACAACGAAGCCGAAGTCGCGCCTTTGGTGCGCGCGCTGATTGAGCTGGATTTGGTGATTATTCCGCGCGGCGGCGGTACGGGCTATACCGGCGGCGCGATTCCGCTTGACGCCAACAGCGCGGTCATCAATACCGAAAAACTCGACTTGCACAACGGTGTGCAGTTCGTCCCCCTGCCCGGCTTGGACGGCACGCATCCGATCATCCATTGCGGCGCAGGCGTGGTAACGCGCCGCGTGGAAGAAACCGCGCACAAAGCCGGTTTGGTGTTTGCCGTTGACCCGACCTCGGCTGACGCTTCGACCGTCGGCGGCAATGCGGCGATGAACGCGGGCGGTAAAAAAGCCGTTTTGTGGGGAACCGCACTCGACAATCTGGCCTACTGGCAGATGGTCAACCCGAAAGGCGAATGGCTGCGCATCGAGCGCGTCCGCCACAACTTCGGCAAAATCCACGATGAAGAAACCGCGATTTTCGATGTGCACACATTGGATTCAGACGGCCTCAAGGTCGTGAAAACCGAACGTTTGGAAATCCCCGGCCACAAATTCCGCAAAGTCGGTTTGGGCAAAGACGTTACCGATAAATTCTTGAGCGGCCTGCCGGGTATCCAAAAAGAAGGTACAGACGGCATCATTACCAGCGTGGCGTTTGTGCTGCACAAAATGCCGAAACACACGCGCACGGTGTGCATGGAATTTTTCGGCACGGTCGCCAACGCCACGCCTTCCATCGTGGAAATCCGCGACTACCTGCTCGGTCATGAAAAAGTGAAACTGGCCGGTTTGGAACATTTGGACTGGCGTTATGTCCGCGCGGTCGGTTATGCCACCAAAGCGGCGGGCAAAGGCCGTCCGAAAATGGTGCTGCTGGCCGATGTGGTTTCCGATGACGAAGAAGCCGTGCAGCAAGTGGCCGAACACATGGTCGGGATGACGCGCAAGCGCGACGGTGAGGGCTTTATCGCCGTTACGCCCGAAGCGCGCAAAACCTTCTGGCTCGACCGCAGCCGTACCGCCGCCATCGCCAAACACACCAACGCGTTTAAAATCAATGAAGACGTGGTGATTCCGCTCGAACGTTTGGGCGAGTATTCAGACGGCATCGAACGCATCAACATCGAATTGTCGATTAAAAACAAACTGGCCTTGTGCGCCGCCCTGCTCGACTACCTGCAAGGCCGTCTGCCGGTGGACGCGATGGGTACGGATTTGCCGAGCAAAGAATTGCTGGGCGACCGCGCCACCCATGCGCTGAACCACGTTACCGCCGTCAAAGAACGCTGGGAATGGCTCTTGGCCAATCTCGACGCACCTTTGGGCGAATACAAAGCCCGTTACGGCAAAGCCGTTTTCGCCGAACCGGAAGCGCGCGACGACGAAAGCTGCTTCACCGCGTTCCGCGATTTCCGTTTGCGCGTATCGGTCAAAGCCGACGTAATGAAGCCTTTGGGCGAAATTTTCAGCGGCCAGACCGACATCAAAATTCTGGAAGACTTGGCCAAAATCCACGGCAAAATCGTGCGCGGACGCGTGTTCGTCGCGCTGCACATGCACGCGGGCGACGGCAACGTCCACACCAATATCCCCGTCAATTCCGACGATGCCGAAATGCTTCAGACGGCCTACCATTCGGTTGACCGCATCATGAAAATCGCGCGCAGCTTAAACGGCGTGATTTCGGGCGAGCACGGCATCGGCATCACCAAAATGGAATTTCTGACCGACGAAGAAATGCAGCCGTTTTGGGATTACAAAGCCAAAATCGACCCCGAAGGCCGCTTCAACCGCCACAAGCTGATGAAAAACTCGGATTTGCGCAACGCCTACACGCCGTCGTTCGAGCTGCTGGGCGCAGAATCGCTGATTATGGAAAAATCGTCGCTGGGTACGATTGCCGAATCCGTAAAAGACTGCCTGCGCTGCGGCAAATGCAAACCCGTCTGCTCGACTCATGTGCCGCGCGCCAACCTGCTTTACAGCCCGCGCAACAAAATCCTCGGCGTCGGCCTGCTGACCGAAGCGTTTTTATACGAAGAGCAAACCCGCCGCGGCGTTTCCTTAAAACACTTCGACGAACTGACCAACATCGGCGACCACTGTACCGTGTGCCACCGTTGCGTCAAACCGTGTCCCGTGAACATCGACTTCGGCGACGTGACCGTGGCCATCCGCAATTATCTGAACGAAACCGGCCACGACACCATCGTTCCTGCCGCGGCGATGGGCATGGCGTTTCTGAACGCCACCAACCCCAAAGCCATCAAAGCCCTGCGCGGCGCGATGATTCAAACCGGTTTTCCGGCGCAGAACTTTGCCTACAAACTGGGCAAAATGTTCCCGATTGTGAAAAAAGAAAAAGCCGCCCCTGCCGCCACGGTCGACAAGCCTTCCATTAAAGAACAGGTGATTCACTTTATCAACCGGCCGTTGCCCAAAGGCGTACCTGCCAAAACGCCGCGCTCGCTCTTAGGCATCGAAGACGACAAAAGCATTCCGATTATCCGCAATCCGCAAACCGCCGAAGACAGCGAAGCCGTGTTCTACTTCCCGGGCTGCGGTTCGGAACGCCTGTTCAGCCAAATCGGATTGGCCACCCAAGCCATGCTGTGGCACGTCGGCGTGCAGACCGTTTTGCCGCCGGGCTATATGTGCTGCGGCTATCCGCAAGACGCAGGCGGCAACAAAGCCAAAGCCGAGCAGATGAGCACCGACAACCGCGTCGCTTTCCACCGCATGGCCAACACGCTGAACTACCTCGACATCAAAACCGTCGTCGTCAGCTGCGGAACGTGTTACGACCAGCTCGAAAAATACCGCTTCGAGGAAATTTTCCCCGGCTGCCGCATCATCGACATTCACGAATACCTGTTGGAAAAAGGCGTGAAACTCGACGGCGTGGAAGGCCAGCAATATCTTTATCACGACCCGTGCCACAGCCCGATTAAAACCATGAACGCCACCCAAATGGCGAGCGAACTGATGGGACAAAAAGTCGTCTTGAGCGACCGCTGCTGCGGCGAATCGGGCATGTTCGCCGTCAAACGTCCCGACATCGCCTCGCAGGTCAAATTCCGCAAGCAGGAGGAAATCGAGAAAAACCTCAAAGAGCTGCCGCAAGGCCAGCCGGTGAAAATGCTCACCTCCTGCCCAGCCTGTCTGCAAGGCCTGAGTCGCTACCGCGACGACAACGACATGCCTGCCGACTACATCGTCATCGAAATGGCCAAACACATTTTGGGCAACAACTGGTTGGACGAATTCGTCGAAAAAGCCAACAACGGCGGCGTGGAGAAAGTATTGCTGTAAAGGCCGTCTGAAACACAAAGGCCCGTAGCTTCGCATATCAAGTGCAACGTCGCCGGATTTTGTTTTCAGCAGTAATGTTTGTGCGCTGTTGCGGTTGTCTTGTCAAGAACAAGCCGCTTTGCTGTGCCTGTCGGCATTCTTGACAAGAAGATAACCGCAGCAGCAACTTGGTCTTCATGCTGAAAACAGCCAAATATAAGCCTCAGCGGGCATATCACGGGTGTTGCACTTGATATGCGAAAGCAAGGCCATCTGAAAAACAGATTTTCAGACGGCCTTTAATTTTAAATTTACTGTTTTTTAATAAGTAAAAATATCAACCTCTTCATTCAAAATAACTCTATCCAACTCATCAAATATATCTTGATAAAAAACGGCTGTATCATTCAAAATTTTCTTGATTTCTCCACTATTTATCCAATCATTATTCCACAAACAATTTCCGCTCGTTTTCAGTTTCCCTAAATTACACATTTTTTCACTAAATTCATAACCATCCAAATCTGCTTTCAACATTCTTTGCAACCAAATTTGTGCAAATCCTGAATTGGGCATTTTGCTAAGTCTTGTATAAACCAGCTTTGCCATCTTGTCAGCATTATCTATTTGTGAGAGCAGCTTACTGACAATAGCACAGCATATAGGTATCGTTCGAGGATTATTGTATGCAATATTTGTTACTATACTAATAAGTTGTTCAGTACTATGAGTTTCACCTTGTTTTTCTATTTTTTCATTAAACCTATTTAATGCCACATCCAAACTTCCCGAATTAGGATAATTAATACTGTGTTGCCTAATCAATAAAAGCTGTTTTTGTAGACTGATTTCATCATTTCCAGGAATAGTCAGCCAAGCTAATTTGTCTTTTTTAATAGATTGAGTAATCACATCCTGACTACCTGTAGTCTTACTGGCATTTAGCTTCAACCCAAAAGGCATCATAATTTCAGACAATAGCTTTAAAACTTCCTCCCCATCATTTGGATTTTTTACAAAAATTCTATAATCATCTCGATAACGTAAAATTTGGTACTCTGTTATATTATATCTTTTCAGTGTGTCACTTAAAATTTTATCCAAATATCCCAGTAAAATTTCTGCGACAAAATCCATTAATACTGAACCTTGTGGAATACCATTAGTCTGACCACATTGGGTATTTTGTATATTTTTATCTATAAAATTCCCTAAAATTTTTATATCATTTCTACCTTTTTTAGACTTTGCAACTTCTTTGCTTTCTACTGCCCAAGCAATAGAATGAGTATAAATTGAGCCATAACAATCTGCTATATCCGTATCATAAATGTAGTCATATTCTAAAGATAACAAAATAGATTGTTGCTCAACCTGTTCCCACCAGTTTGAAATTTGTTGTGCTTTATCTGATTTTTTATTTTCCGATTGAACAGGAATACTCAGACATTTGATTTTTTCATCTGATTGAAACTCCCTAAATCTATTCTGTAATTTTTCCCAATCTTCCTCTGATGTGATTCTGTAAACTAAAGCAACATAGGCTAATGGATGAATGATTTGAAATGGTCTCCATGACAACTTACCGTCTTTATTGGCATATATCAGATAATTAACATCATTTAATTCAACCATTTTCCTCACATCTGAGATACTAGAAAAATCCTTTTCTGCATATTTAGAAGAAATTTTTTCCAGCAAATCAGTAAAAGAAAAATATTTTGGTAAATTAAGGCTGCAGTAACTCTCATGCTTCAGAAAAAATTTCCTTGCTTCATGATGTGTCAAATCTAAAACACTTTTTCTATTCATTTGCCGTTCTCCTTAAAACTCTAGCAGTTCTTCACTACCAAAATCCGCCTATAAATAATCTTCTATAATATAGCAACCAACATGCTGTCTGAAAACCTAAAATATTTTTCAGACGGCATCAGTCATTCCGCATTACAATAGTTCCAAATAAATAACTACACCTCCTCCCATGTCCAAAAAAATCCTCATTATTTCCCCAAGCTGGATCGGCGACTGCGTGATGACCCAGCCGCTCTACCGCCGCCTGCACGAGCTGCATCCGGGCTGCACCATCGACGTGTTCGCCCCGAAATGGTCGATGGCGGTTTTCGAGCGGATGCCGGAAGTGAACGAGATTCTGGAAAACCCGTTCGGCCACGGCGCACTGGATTTGAAAAAACGCTGGCAGGTCGGGCGCGAACTGGGCAGGCGCGGTTACGACCAAGTGATTGTCCTGCCCGGCTCGCTCAAGTCCGCCGTCATCGCCTTTGCCACGGGCATTAAGCAGCGCACCGGTTATGTGGGCGAATCGCGCTATCTGCTGCTCAACGACATCCGCAAGCTCGACAAAGCCGCGCTGCCGCTGATGGTCGACCGCTACACCGCACTCGCCCACCCGAGCCAAGCCGGTTTCAACGGCCATTCCGACCAACCTTTGTTTCGAATCGAACCTGCCGGCCAACAAGCCGCTTTAACCAAGCATGGTTTAAACACCGGCAAACCGGTTATCGCCTTCTGCCCGGGTGCGGAATACGGTCCGGCCAAACGCTGGCCGCCGCGCCATTTTGCCGGTTTGGCGCGCGATTATTCGGCGAAAGGGTGGCAGGTTTGGCTGTTCGGCTCGCAAAAAGATTTTGAGATTGCCGAAGAAATCAACCGCCTTTCAGACGGCCTGTGCGTCAATTTATGCGGCAAAACCTCGCTTGCCGAAGCCATCGATTTGCTCGCCTGTGCCGAAAGCGTGGTCTGCAACGACAGCGGCCTGATGCACCTCGCCGCCGCGCTCGACCGCAAACTGGCTGCCGTGTACGGCTCGTCCAGCCCCGACCACACGCCGCCGTTGAGCGACAAAGCCCAAATCGTTACGCTGAATCTCGAGTGTTCTCCCTGCTTCAAACGCGAATGCCCGCTGGGGCATACCGATTGCCTGAACAAAATCGAGCCGCAAAGGGTGGAAAACGCGCTGCGCAATTTGTCGGCACGGGAATCTTAACCATTGAGGCCGTCTGAAATCTTTGTCGGAATCCGCCCCAAGTATTTTCTCATGCCGAAACCTTTGCAAACCCGGTTCAAACTGAAAATCCATGTCTGCCATCAGCTGCGAAAATCTGCTGATGACAGGCATGGTTTTTGGATATTTTCGGGTTTTGAAAAAATTTTCCCATACACAACAAAAAGTTACTTAAACTCTCATTAAAAATGCCGTCTGAAAATTTCAGACGGCATCGTTATTTCCGAACTCTTTCATATTGTCCGACGGCATACCACCGAGCTTAGACTTTTGCAAAACTCAATTTAAACCAAGAAAATCATGGCCGTCATTAGCTGCACGGGGAAAGCACGGCGGACTTGCGCAGCCAATGACGGCTTAGAGGTTTTTGGATATTTTCGTATTTGGCAACATCCTCAGACTTTTCAATGCCTTATTCGGGTTTCCGTCCGAACAATTCCCGATGCCGCTGCGCCAATTGTTCGCCGTCGTCCTCAAAATCCAATACCTGCCGGAAACGTTTTAAGGTTGCCTGCGCCGTATCGTTGGCTGATGCGGCGATGTGCGGGTCTTGGCTGTTTGCGGCAATGCCGGCCAGCACTTTCTGCATGGTCAGGCCGACTTCCGCTGCGCCCGCGCCGTCGCGTGCAATCGGCAAAAAGGTTTGCGGCACCCATTGATCCGCGTCGGCGGCAATAATGGAGATACGGTCGTACTGCGCCGGCCGGCGTTCGGGATGCGGCTTGGTCAGCAGCCGCAACACCATGACTATCACGCCGATCGCCGTACCCGGATCATTGATGCCGGGCGACAGGGTGCGCTGGGCGGCTTCGCTCAACACGTTCAGCCCCCATTGCGGGTCTTGCTCGTAGGTGCGTTCCTGATTGATGACGAAACATCCGGCAAAAGCTTCTGCCGCTTCGTCACCGCCTTTGCCCGCCGACAGACAGGCCATCACGGTATCGGGCATCAGCAGCTTGCCCGGGCGCACGGCCACCGATACATAAGTATCGTGTTCTTCCGCCAATTTTTGCAGCGAAGCCATGTCGATATGGGTCAGATAACCCGGTTCGCCGGCATAGACCGGCCGCACCGGCTCTTTCAGACGGCCTTTCCAAGCCGCACCCATATCGGGCGCGGCATAATAATCATCCAGCGCGCTTTCGGTCCGCACGGCGATTTTTTGCAGCGTATTGCCCAAACTGCCCAACTGCGACAGCGTAAACACCCAGCGGATTAAGGTCACAATCAGATACACCAGCACGACAATCGTGCCGATGAACAGGATAAAGCGGCCGTTTTGCCCGTAATATTCCATGCCCAGCGCGGTTTTGGAAATGACGGCATAGATAAACGCGGCGATAAAGCTGGCGATGGCGGTGCGCGTGGTGTCGTCGGCCATGACCAGATTCATGGCGCGCGGCGTGGCTCCGTTGGCCGCGGATGAAAACGCCGACACCATAATCGACAGCGAAAACGTGCTCACCGAAAGCATACTGGATGCCACGATGCTCAACAGGCCGTCAAGGGTGTCGCGTTCGATGTTGGGCAGGCTGTCGGCGCCGATCATGTCGCCGAGCAGCCGCGATACAAAGGCAAACGCAACGGCGCATACCGCCCAATAAGCAGGTACCAGCCACAATTGGTTGCCGGGCTTTTTCAATACAATCAGCCAGCGGTAGAGAATATTGTTCATAGATATTAAGTCAATCAGATTGAGTAAAAGCCGATTATAAAGTAATCCCGACGGCAAACCCAATCATCGGTTCCGCCAACCGTCCGTCCGTATGCCAAGGCCGTCTGAAACCGCTGCGCGGCAAGGGTCTAAACGAAACCGGAAATGTCTGCCGCGCCGTTCAGACGGCCTTTTCCACTTGTATTCATTTTCAGACGGCCTTATCATCTTCATCAACATTATCCACATTATCAAGGCACACCATCATGCAGAATATCCAAGAATACGTCCGCACCACCGCCGCCGCCGCGAAACAGGCGTTTTACCTGATGGCGCAGGCAAGTTCCGCACAAAAAAACGCCGCGCTCCTGCGCATGGCCGAGCTGCTCAAGCAGCATGAAGCCGCCGTGCTCGCCGCCAACGCACAGGACATGGAAAACGCCGCCGCCAAAGGCTTGGAATCCGCCCTGCTCGACCGCCTGAAACTGACGGAAAAAACCGTCGAATCCATGTGCGAAGGCCTGCGCCAAGTGGCCGCGCTGCCCGACCCCGTCGGCGAAATGGACGAATTCCGCATCCGCCCCAACGGTCTGCAAATCGGCAAAATGCGCGTGCCGCTCGGCGTCATCGGCATCATTTACGAATCGCGCCCCAACGTAACCGTCGACGCGGCGGCTCTGTGCCTGAAATCGGGTAATGCCTGCGTGTTGCGCGGCGGCAGCGAAGCGTTCCACGGCAATATGGCCATTGCCAAACTCATCCGCCAAGCCCTGACCGAAAACGGCCTGCCGCCCGCCGCCGTGAGCGTGATTGAAAACACCGACCGCGAAAGCGTCGGCGCCATGCTGCAAAGCCCTGATTTGATTGACGTGATTATCCCGCGCGGCGGCAAATCGCTGGTTGCCCGCATCGCCGCCGAAGCACGCGTGCCCGTCATCAAACACCTCGACGGCATCTGCCATGTCTATATCGACCAAGCCGCCGACACCGAAAAAGCCGTCAATATCGCGTTCAACGCCAAAACCTCGCGCTACGGCACCTGCAACACGATGGAAACGCTGCTGGTTCACGCCGCGCGTGCCGCCGAAATCCTGCCGCTGCTGGCCGAAAAATACGCGGAAAAACAAGTCGAACTGCGCGGCTGCCCCCGCACTTTGGCGATTCTGCCCGATATTCAGACGGCCACCGACGAAGATTGGGACACCGAATACCTCGCACCGGTTTTGGCGGTAAAAATCGTCGACAACCTCGCCGAAGCCATCGCCCACATCAACACCCACGGCAGCCACCATACCGATTCCATCGTCACCGAATCCTACACCGACGCGCAAACCTTCCTGCGTGCGGTGGACAGCGCAAGCGTGATGGTAAACGCCAGCACCCGTTTCGCCGACGGTTTCGAATTCGGCCTCGGCGCAGAAATCGGCATTTCCACCGACAAAATCCACGTCCGCGGCCCCGTCGGTTTACACGGCCTGACTTCGCAGAAATGGGTAGTATTGGGCAACGGGCAGGTTCGCGGTTAATCGTTACCCAACCATTTAAGGCCGTCTGAAAAAATAGGTACGGTTAGCCGCTCAAAGCGGCGTAACCGTACGAACCCCATCATTTTCAGACGGCCTCATCATTGATATAACAAAATCATCTTTATTACAAACAAACCATTCTTTCCCATTTTCAGACGGCCTCGTTAAAGTATCGTAAACTTGAGAACAAAGGATTCCCAAATGACCGATACCGCAACCGCCCCCCTGCTCCGTTTCATCACCGCCGGCAGCGTCGACGACGGCAAGTCCACCCTCATCGGCCGTCTGCTCTACGACAGCAAAACCCTGCTCACCGACCAAATCGCCAAGCTCGAAGCCTCCGCCGCCAACGGCGACACACCCGATTTCGCCGGTTTGACCGACGGCTTGGCCGCCGAACGCGAACAGGGCATTACCATCGACGTGGCCTACCGCTATTTCGCCACACCGAAACGCAAATTCATCATCGCCGACACCCCCGGCCACGAGCAGTACACCCGCAACATGGTGACGGGCGCGTCCACCGCCGATGCCGCCATCGTATTAATTGACGCAACCCGCGTCGATTTTTCAGACGGCCTGCCCAAACTCTTGCCGCAGACCAAACGCCACAGCGCGATTCTGAAGCTGCTCGGCTGTCCGACCATCATCGTCGCCGTCAACAAACTCGACCTGCTCGGTTTCGACCAAGAAAAATATCAAGCCATCACCGAAGCCTATCAAAAACTGGCGCAGCAAATCGGCCTGACCGCGCAAGTGCATTTCCTGCCCATCAGCGCGCTCAACGGCGACAACATCGTCAACGCCAGCGACAAAACCCCGTGGTATCAAGGCCTACCGCTGCTGCCCCTGCTCGAAAGCCTGCCCGTATCGCGCAGTGATGCCGCTGCTCAAGCCGCCTACTTCGCCGTACAGCGCGTGGCACGTCAAGACGGCAGCAGCAGCGACGACTTCCGCGGCTACCAAGGCCGCCTGGAAGCAGGCCGTCTGAAAACCGGCGACAGCATCAAAGTGCTGCCCAACGGCCAAACCGCCAAAATCGCCGAAATTTACACCCCGCACGGCAAAGCCGAATCCGCCCAAGCGGGCGAAGTGCTGACCGTTACGCTCGACACCGACCTCGACATTTCGCGCGGCAACGCCATCGCCGCCGCCGACAGCGCAATCGTCCCGAACCAACAGTTCCAAGCCGCGCTGTGCTGGTTCGACGATATTCCGCTGAACACGCGCCGCAAATACCTGCTCAAACACACCACCCAAACCACCGCCGTAAAAATCAGCGAAATCGCCTACGTTTGGGACGTAAACACCCTAAGCCAAGTGCAATCCGCCGCCGAACTGAAACTCAACGACATCGGCCACGTCAGCCTGAAAACCCAGCAGCCGCTCAACGCCACCACCTACGCCGACAACCCGGCCACCGGCGCGTTTATCCTAATTGACGAAGCCACCAACCACACCGTCGCCGCAGGGATGATACGCGGGAACGATGAAGCGGATACGTTTGAGATTTAGAATTTGTTTATAAACAAGGCCGTCTGAAAAATATTTTTCAGACGGCCTTTCATTTCCAACCGGCTACGGCTCACACCGCCGCTTCGCTGCGCTCGCCGGTACGGATACGGATGGCTTCTTCCACGGGATACACGAAAATCTTGCCGTCGCCGATTTTGCCGGAACGGGCGTTTTCGATGATGGCTTCGATGGCGCGTTCGACGTCGTTGTCGGCCAACACCAGCTCGATTTTGACTTTGGGCAGAAAATCGACGGCGTATTCCGCGCCGCGGTAGATTTCGGTATGGCCTTTCTGCCGGCCGAAACCTTTGACTTCGGTGACGGTCATGCCGGTGATGCCGATTTCGGTCAGGGCTTCGCGCACGTCGTCGAGTTTGAAGGGTTTGATGATGGCTTCGATTTTTTTCATGTTCAATCTCTCGTCAAATCAAGGTTGGAACCGGTTTCGGCCGCCGCCGACGCGGTTTACACCTGCATCACGGGGATGTCGGTATCGATGTATAAATGGTTTTGGCCGCTTTTGTAGAGAGTATAACTCACATTGTCTTTCAAGGCACTGGCACCGTCTGCCGCCCAAGCCGAATCCAGGGCGACCCTGTCGTCACTCGAGCCGTTGAGCCAAACGAAGCTGTTGCCGTTTTGAAGGATGTCATCGGTCATGCTGACTTCGACCAGATTGGCACTTTGGCTGCCTAATTCGACGGTTTCGTTGAAGGCGGTATCGGCAGTGATTTCGAGAGCGTATTCGGAAAGTGCGCCGGTATCTGCCGATAAGGCATTCATTTTGCTGATTAAAGCGGTTAATCCCGGTGCACTGTATTCAAAAATCTGTTGGTCGCTCATATTATCCGCATCTTCGCCCCAAATGGTCAGGGATGCGCCGATGATGTTGTCGGTATCTTCGATTTTATTGCTGCTGGTTCCGTCCCATAAGCCCAGCTCCCATTTCGATTGGATGTCGCTGGCCATATGTGCGCCGCTTTGCGCATTGGTTACGCCGTCGTCGGGAACGAAATAAAGGTAGTACCAGTTGTAGTTCAAGACATCGAAACCGTTGTCCAGCAGGTCTTCCATAGTGGCGCGCTCGGCTCTGCGCTGTGCCGCCGTCGCCGCATCCCCGGGATTGCCGTCGTAGCTCCAGTAGGTAATTTCGATGTCCTTGTCCAAGGCTGTGAGACCGTTTTTAAGCAGGCCGTCATTCCACATGCGCGGCGTCAAGCCTCTTTCTTTAAGGAACGCGGCCATTTTGTTGGCGTAGGCAATAAACTCGGGGTTGCTCTGAACGCTGTATCCGAATTCGTCGCCGCCGATATGGAAATGCCGGCTGCCGCCGTTTATCAGCCCGATAACCTCGGTATAAAGGCTTTGCACCAAACCCACTGCTTCCGGATCGTTAATGTCGATTTCGTCATCGACCACATCGGATTTAATCTGCCGCAAGTAATCGGAACCGCGGTGGATTTCGAGCAAATCGAAAATCCCCTGCATATGACTGGGGCTGTCGACTTCGGGAACCAGTTCCACACCCTTGGCTTTGGCATAAGCGGCAATGTCCGCGATTTGCGCAAAGCTCAAAAAGCGTTTGCCTGTAGCAGGATTCGTGTAGCTGCCGTCCGGATTGCGGATGCCGTTTTCCGACAATTGGTTGAGCACCCTGCTTTCGAATGCGTAGTTTTCATCGTCCGACAAATGCAGGTGCAGAAAAGTACCGCCTTCTGCGCTGATGACGTCGATGTATTTTTTAATCACCGCTGCCGAATAGAAATGTCGGGCAATATCCAAAGTCAGGCCGCTTTGCTTGGCAGGCTCTGTGTTTTTCACTTCAGGGCGCGGGTTGTCGGAAACAGGCGGCGCAGGCAAAACCGCATCCGACGCATTGTCTTTGTTCTCATTCGTCGGCGAAGGTGCAGCTTCACTTGGTTTGGGTCGGGTATCCGGTGCTTCCTGCACACGTTCGGGCTGCTTACCCGCCGAAGCAGTCCCGGATAACGGCAAACCGGATGTCGTTTTTTCTTCAGACGGCCTCACAGGCTTTTCAACCGTTTTTTCCGGCACAACCCGTCCGGCTTGCACAGGTTTGCTTTCGATCGGAACCGCCGGCTGCGTTTTTATGTTTTCCGTATTCTCTGCCGGAGAACCCGCCCCTGCCATGCCCTCAGACTCGGTTTCCGGCACCGGCGCAGCCGGTTGCTTTTTCGATCCGCCGCCCGATCCTTTGCCCGCAGCCAAGGCCAATCCTGCCAAAAGCAGACCCGAACCGGCCAAAATGTAAGGCAGTTTTGGGGTATCTCGTGCGATTTCTTCCGCCTTCACATACTCATCTTCGGGTACGGCATCTTTCAGACTGCCTGCCGGGGCATAAACTCCGGCATGACTGTTTTGAGCGGTTTGCGGGTATTGCGCCGGTTCGGCCAGCGTTGCGTCATCAATCCATTGCGGCAACGGAATTTCATCCGAAAAAACCACAGACGGATTATCCTCTTGCACCAGGCCGTCTGAAACAATGTTTTCTTCATTCTTTTCCTGCAACAAAAGCAAAGCAGCTTCCTTGTCGGAAACAACGGTTTCGCGAAGGTTTTTCTGCCCTTGTTTTTTTGATGCTTCTTTCGCAAATGGTTCGGATGTGTTCAGTCTCACGGGTTTCATCGTTAAACGGCCTTGATAAAAAGGGCGGAAATCGGTTCGGAAATCCAAACAGGTATCATGCGTACCGTGATGAACCGTTCCGCCCGGTTGATACTCAATCTCAAAAATACGCTGCACATTAACCCGAATCCTTTCCCATCAAAGAAAAACATCACGGCCAACGCAACAGCTGATTATCGGCGGCCAGTTATACAACAAAACCGCCGTTAGCGTCCCCTTTGTCCGATGACTGGTCTGAAATCCGCCTGAAAGCCCTCTTACATGCACAAGAAACAGAAAATAAATCCTTCCCTGAGGCCGTCTGAAATTCAATCAAGCCGCCCAAATACACAAGCGCAGATAACTGATTACGCGTATAATACCGCCTTTCCCAACCGCATTTGAGAGCCGAATCCATGTCTGTCGTTTTGCCCTTGCGCGGCGTGACCGCCCTGTCTGATTTCCGTGTTGAAAAACTGTTTCAAAAAGCGGCCGCAACCGGCCTGCCCGAAGTGAAGCTGGAAAGCGAATTTTGGTATTTTGTCAGCAGCGAACATACTTTGGACGCTGCGACCGTCGACAAACTGCAAGCCTTGCTGGAAGCCGAAAGTGTTGCCGAAACACCGAAAGCGCAAAGCGGCTTGCATTTGTTTTTGATTACGCCGCGTTTGGGCACGATTTCGCCGTGGGCCTCCAAGGCCACCAATATCGCCGAAAACTGCGGCATCGGAAACATCGAGCGCATCGAACGCGGCATGGCGGTATGGATTCGCGGCGATTTGACTCCCGGACAGCAGCAACAATGGGCGGCACTCCTGCACGACCGCATGACCGAAAGCGTGCTGACCGACCTCGACGCGGCGGCGCAACTGTTCCGCCACATTCAGTCGGAAACTTTTTCTACCGTCGATTTATTGGGCGGTGGCAAAGAAGCGTTGGTCAAAGCCAATACCGAAATGGGCTTGGCTCTGTCGCCCGACGAAATCGACTATCTGGTGGAAAACTACCAAGCCTTAGGCCGCAATCCGAGCGATGTCGAGCTGATGATGTTCGCGCAGGCCAATTCCGAACACTGCCGCCACAAAATCTTCAACGCCGATTTCATTCTCAACGGCGAAAAACAGGAAAAATCCCTGTTCCGCATGATTCGCGACACCCACGAAGCCCATCCCGAAGGCACGGTCGTGGCCTACAAAGACAACTCCTCCGTCATCGAAGGCGCGAAAATCGAGCGTTTCTACCCGAATGCCGCCGAAAACCAAGCCTACCGTTTCCACGAAGAAGACACCCACATCATCATGAAAGTGGAAACCCACAACCACCCTACCGCGATTGCGCCGTTTGCAGGCGCGGCCACGGGTGCGGGCGGCGAAATCCGCGACGAAGGCGCAACCGGCAAAGGTTCGCGCCCGAAAGCAGGTTTGACCGGCTTTACCGTGTCCAATCTCAATATTCCCGAATTGCCGCAGCCGTGGGAAAAACCCTACGGCAAACCCGGCCACATCGCTTCGCCTTTGGACATCATGATTGAAGGCCCCATCGGCGGCGCGGCATTCAACAACGAATTCGGCCGCCCCAACCTCTTGGGCTATTTCCGTACCTTTGAAGAAAAAATCGACGGCCAAGTGCGCGGCTACCACAAGCCGATTATGATTGCCGGCGGTTTGGGCAACATTCAGGCGCAGCAAACGCATAAGGACGAAATCCCCGAAGGCGCATTACTGATTCAGCTCGGCGGCCCGGGTATGCTCATCGGTTTGGGGGGCGGTGCGGCTTCGTCTATGGATACCGGCACCAACGACGCTTCTTTGGATTTCAATTCCGTTCAGCGCGGCAACCCCGAAATCGAACGCCGCGCGCAGGAAGTCATCGACCGCTGCTGGCAGCTGGGCGACCAAAATCCGATTATCTCGATTCACGACGTGGGCGCGGGCGGCTTGTCGAACGCGTTCCCCGAATTGGTCAACGACGCAGGCCGCGGCGCGAAATTCAAGCTGCGCGACGTGCCGCTGGAAGAACACGGCTTAACGCCGCTGCAAATCTGGTGTAACGAATCGCAAGAGCGTTATGTATTGTCGGTTTTGGAAAAAGATTTGGACACCTTCCGCGCCATCTGCGAACGCGAACGCTGCCCGTTTGCCGTGGTCGGCACGGCCACCGACGACGGCCATTTGCAGGTGCGCGACGATTTGTTCGGCAACAATCCGGTCGATTTGCCGCTGAATGTCCTGCTCGGCAAACCGCCGAAAACCACCCGCAACGACAAAACGGTCAGCCGCGAAAACACCGCTTTTGTTTCAGACGGTATCGACATTACCGAAGCCGCCTACCGCGTCTTGAGCCTGCCCGCCGTGGCCGCCAAAAACTTCCTGATTACCATCGGCGACCGCAGCGTCGGCGGCATGACCCACCGCGACCAGATGGTCGGCAAATACCAAACGCCCGTGGCCGACTGCGCCGTCACCATGATGGGTTTCAACACCCATCAAGGCGAAGCGATGTCTATGGGCGAAAAACCGGCCGTCGCCCTGTTTGACGCGCCTGCTTCCGGCCGCATGTGCGTCGGCGAAGCGATTACCAACATCGCCGCCGTCAACATCGGCGACATGGGCAACATCAAACTCTCCGCCAACTGGATGGCCGCCTGCGGCACCGCCGGCGAAGACGAAAAACTCTACCGCACCGTCGAAACCGTTTCCCAAACCTGTCAGGAACTGGGTATCAGCATTCCCGTGGGCAAAGATTCGCTATCGATGAAAACCGTGTGGCAGGACGGTGCGGAACAAAAATCCGTTATCTCGCCTTTGAGCCTGATTATTTCCGCGTTCGCCCCTGTTAAAGACGTGCGCAAAACCGTTACGCCCGAACTGAAAAACGTGGCCGACAGCGTATTGTTGGCGATTGACTTGGGCTTCGGAAAAGCACGCATGGGCGGTTCGGCTTTAAGTCAGGTTTACAACCGAATGACGGGCGAAAGCCCAGACATCGAAGCAGGCCGTCTGAAAGCGTTTTATGAAGTGATTCAGCAGCTTGTGGCCGAAGGCAAACTCTTGTCCTACCACGACCGCAGCGACGGCGGCCTGTTTGCGACTTTGGCGGAGATGGCTTTTGCGGCACGTTGCGGCGTAAAAATCGACATACAGAAATTGGCCGGACAAGTGCAACAGCAATGTTCAGGCAATCTGAAAGAAGCCGCATCGCGTGTGTTATTTAATGAAGAACTCGGTGCAGTCATCCAAGTGCGCGCCGAAGATTTCGCCGACGTCATGAGCCGCTTCCAAAACAACGGCTTGGGCGAAGCCGTCGGACAAATCGGTCAGGCGCATGAAGGCGATAATTTCACCGTGATGTGCGGGAACGAATGCCTGCTTGACGAAAGCCGCCTGCACCTGCAGATCATATGGCAGGAAACTTCCCATCACATTCAACGCCTGCGCGACAACCCCGCCTGCGCCGACAGCGAGTTTGCCTTAATCGGCGACGACGAACGCAGCGCATTGTTCGCCGATTTGACCTTCGACGTGAACGAAAACATTGCCGCACCGTTTGTCAACAGCGGTGCGAAGCCGAAAATCGCCGTCCTGCGCGAACAGGGCGTGAACGGCCAAATCGAAATGGCCGCCGCCTTTACCCAAGCCGGTTTCGACGCGTATGACGTACATATGTCCGACCTGATGAGCGGCCGCGTGAATCTGGAGACTTTCCAAATGCTGGCGGCCTGCGGCGGCTTCAGCTACGGCGACGTGCTCGGCGCGGGCGAAGGCTGGGCGAAATCGATTCTGTTCCACCCCGCATTGCGCGAGCAGTTTGCCGCGTTCTTTGCCAATCCGAACACGCTGACTTTGGGCGTGTGCAACGGTTGCCAAATGGTGAGCAATCTGGCCGAAATCATCCCGGGTGCGTCCGCATGGCCGAAGTTCAAGCGCAACGAGAGCGAACAGTTCGAAGCGCGCCTGAGCATGGTTCATGTGCCGAAATCGGCTTCGCTGATTCTGAACGAAATGCAGGGCAGCAGCCTGCCGGTGGTGGTCAGCCACGGCGAAGGCCGCGCCGACTTTGCCTTGAAAGGCGGCCAAGTGCCGGCCGATTTGGGCATCGCGCTGCAATACGTCGACGGCCTGAACCAAGTCACGCAAACCTATCCGCTCAACCCGAACGGCTCGCCGCAGGGCATCGCCGGCGTAACCAACGCCGACGGCCGCGTGACCATCATGATGCCGCACCCCGAACGCGTGTTCCGCGCCGCGCAAATGAGCTGGAAGCCCGAAAGCTGGACGGAGCAGTCCGGCTGGGCACGCCTGTTCGCCGGCGCGCGTAAGGCTTTGGGCTGATCCGCCGAACACGGTTTGAACATCAAGGCCGTCTGAAAAATGGAAGTGATTCCGTCGTTTTTCAGACGGCCTTGTCGAACCCCGGTTCAACCCACATCACTCAAGATAGAAAAAATGAATCCATCCCATCCGCAAACGCTCGTTGTTCATCCACTCAAGGCAGAAAACCGCGAATGGTTTATCCGTTCCCTGCAGCAGGCATTCCGTCAGGCATTTCAAGATGAGTTGGCGGAAAACGAAGAAATCATCAGCCGCGAAGAAATCGAAACCTGTATGCAGGGCGAACGGGCGCAATGCCTGCAGATTGAAGCCGGCGGCAGCATGGTCGGCGGCGCGGTGGTCAACATCAACCCGCAAACGCAGCATAACGGGCTGGAACTGTTTTTCATCTGCAGCAGCCGGCACGGCCAAGGCTTCGGACAACAGGCTTGGAAACTGATTGAGCAACGCTATCCGCAAACACGGGTATGGGAAACGCATACGCCCTATTTCGAAAAACGCAATATTCATTTCTATTTGAAATGCGATTTTAAAATCGTGGAATTTTATGTCGAGCAAAATCCGGCTCCCGACAAACCGGACAGCGGCAACCATGCCGTGCCTGACGAAATGTTCCGCTTTGAAAAGGAAATGAAATAAACCGCCGCCATACGACAGGCCGTCTGAAAACGTTTTTCAGACGGCCTCAACCTTTTTTGCATTCTGCCCCGCATAGGGTATGATAAAGCCTGATTTGCCCAGAGGCCGTCTGAAACATGAAACACGCTTTTATCCTCAGCGATTGCGACTATCCGGAATGCGACACCAAGCCGTTTGCGCTTTTGACCGCCAATCCGACCAAAATGCACCACTATGTCGCGCAAACCGAGCAGCGGCAGCATGCGCACAATGCGGACGTCGGCGCGCAGAACCAAAACGTTTACCGCCTGCCTGTCGCCCTGTTTCACAAGCCCTACCGCGGCGAAGCCGACAATGTGAACATCATCACCAATTTGGCCGCCAAAAACCTCTACACGCTGACTTTCGTCGAAGGCTCGCCCAATCAATACAATCTGGAAAGCTGGTTCAACCGCCACGAAAGCGGCTACGAAGATTCCTGCCAATTGCTGCGAACCCTGCCCGCAGGCCGTCTGAAAGCCCCCGATGCCGTTTGGCGGATTCTGCGCCTGAAACTGCTGGGCATCTTGCGCAATCCGAACAACCACAAAACCCTGTTCGCCCACCGGCTGCATCAGGCCATCCGCCGCCAACTGCCCGCCGTAAGCCGCGAATTCGTGCATTTGATCCGCGGGCGCGAGCCGAAACACATCGAAGCGGTTATGCAGGATTTCGGCTTTACCTTTACGGGTTACGTCGATTGGCTGTCGAATCTTTACAGTATGCTCAGCGACGGCGTTTCGCAGCCTTCCCTGTTCGAACAGATGTTCCGTTCCGCATTCGACACGCCCGAAGCGGTGAAAATCGAGCTTTACCGCTATCCCGACGAATCGGGTCTGTGTCTCTTTAACGACCGCTCGTTCTGCATTCAGGAATCGAAAAAGGAAATCAGCGTCGGCGTGAACATCGCCCACGATATGTTTGCCGTCGTGCACATCAAACCGGATTTGTGGCACGCATTGAAAAACGAGTTTCCCCACAGGCAAACCCGCAAACAGGGCGAAATCCACATTTCCGACCGCAACCAAACCCAACGCCTGACCTACAACCGCCTGACCGTCAAACAGGCGCGCGCCGCCGTGTACGGCCTGAGCCGCAACCGCCGCGATTATTTACCTGAATTGCCGTAAAGCCGGCATCGTTTCAAAACACTGCATCCGCAGTGCACAATATTTACAAAGGCCTTCAGGCCGTCTGAAAAAAGGAACACCATGAAAATCACCCCAGTCAAAGCCTTCAACGACAATTACATCTGGATGATTCAGGAAGGCAACCATGCCGTCTGTATCGACCCGGGCGATGCCACGCCGGTATTGAAATTCCTCGTCAACAGCCGCCTGATGCTCGCGCAAACCTGGATTACCCACCACCATGACGACCACCGCGGCGGCGCAGGCGCATTATGGCGCACCTATATGGAATCCCCCGTTTACGGCAACAGCGACATCCCCGAAGCTACCCACCGCGCCGAAGCCGGCCTGCAAATCCCGTTCGGCGACGGCCTGGCCACCGTTTGGGCGACACCCGGCCACACCGCCCACCATTTGAGCTATCTGTTTGAAACTTCAGACGGCCTGCACGTTTTCTGCGGCGACACCCTGTTCAGCGCAGGCTGCGGCCGCGTGTTCACCGGTACGGTAGAACAATTGTTCGACAGCTTCCTGCGCTTCAACCAATTGCCGGAAGACACTTTGTTTTACCCCGCGCACGAATACACCGCGTCCAACCTGCGCTTTGCCGCCCACATCGAACCGGACAACGCCGACATTCAGACGGCCTTGCGCGAAGCCGAATCCGCCGCCGCCCCCACCCTGCCCGTCACGCTTCTGCACGAGCGCACAGTCAACCCGTTCCTGCGCGTCGGTTTGCCGCAGGTTTGGGAACGCGTGGAAAATTTGAGCGGCAGAAAGTTTGAAACGGAATTGGAAGTCTTCGCCGCCTTACGCGAATTGAAAAATCATTTTTAAGGCCGTCTGAAACCTGATAGAGATTCGTAGGGTAGGCATTCATGCCCACAAGGTCGGAATTTGGAAAAGGCCGTCTGAAAAGTTTGATATTTTCAGACGGCATGGTTTATTTGCAAATAAAAGAAAAGCATGTAGATTGCGTGGGCAGCAAGTGCCCACCCTACCAATTTTAGACGGCATATTGCCCAAAACAGCTTCCGCCGTAGGGTGGGCATTCATGCCCACCAAATTCCTTCAAACCGTCAGCCGCGCAACCCAAATATTTTGCAGGCAGCAAGTACCCGTGCAAATAGGATTTTAAAAAGGCCGTCTGAAAACCGATATTCGGTTTTCAGACGGCCTTTCGATTGGTCCGGCATCCGCTCCAAAAACTATTTATTCCCATCTTTCTTCAAATCCACCAGCCGCGTTCCTGCCAAAAAATCATACAAAAACTGGCGGTCGGGATTCAGCAGCGCAAAGCCCCACGGCAGAATCAGCCAGAACAGCGCCGCGCCGAACGCACCCATCGGCGGAATATTCAGAAAATGGCGCAGTCCGGCATAGGCCAGCATGGGGATGAACACGACGAACACGCACGCCCACATGAACCGCAGGCGCAGTTGGTGGAGCGGCGGCTGCACGTTTTGCCGGTTGGCCAGGCCGATTTTCCATGTCTGCATGGCCAGCGTCTGGCCTTTTTGCAGCCAGTTCGTGCGGAAGTAGTACCACCAAAAGCCGAGCATCAGGATGCAGGTTGCAAAGCTGGACAAATACGTTGAAACCGGATTGAGGAAAATCGCCAGTATGCCGGAAAGAATCGCGGCAATGGCGGTCACGGCACCGACCAGCAGCATTTCGTACATCAGGGCGGCAAGGCGGCGTTTGAGGGAAACGGTGGGGAATCGGGTCATGGGAATGGCCGTGTACAAAGGCCGTCTGAACGGATGCGGAAACGGAAATCATCGGTTTCTGCCCTGTTTTCAGACGGCCTGACGGTTAAACAATCAACGGTGCGGACGGCGTTGGCCTTTGGCCTGCTGCGCCGCCATCTGGTTCATTTCCTGACGGGTCGGGCGTTTTTTGAACATGGCGTGCGCTTCGTCAACCGAACATTTCTGCGACAGGCAGATCAAGGTAATTGCGTCTTTTTGCGCCTGGCCGCCGCGGTGGTACATACGGCGCAGGTTGGCTTCGTTGATGCGGCCTTTTTCGGGATCGATGTCGAATTTTTTCAGGCGTTCGATAAACTGGCGTTGCTGGCGGCGCGATGTCCAGACAAAACCGCCGGCAGCCGCGGCCATAATCACGACGGCCAAAGCGATGGCAATCGGCCACGAGTCAACAATTAAGACCAGCAGCAGGCTCAAGACGGCGGTAGCCAAGACAATCAGGCCGCCCAAACGGATTTTTGCTTTTGTATCCATGAAGTGTTCCTTAAAACAGTTTGAGGCCGTCTGAAAAGTTTCCGCAGGGCTTTCAGACGGCCTTGGAATGATTTAACGCTATTTTACAGTATTTCAGGGTTGCGGGGGAAGACGGCCGGCAGGTTTATCCATTGACTTGATGCCGGCAACAGCGTGTTTGGCTGCCGCGCTTTTTCAGACGGCCAACCCCATGACCAGTTGCTTGAACTCCGTCCACGCGTCGCCGTCTTCCGCACCTTTAATCATGCGGTCGATTTTGGCGCAGGTTTGCAGGGCTTCGAGTAGGCGGCCGACGGGGATACGGTTGGCAGCCATCGGCGCGAGCGTCTGCTTGTCGCCCCACAAGCGCAGACTGTTGCGCAGGGATTGGATGTTCTGCCCCTGCTTCAACGCGGCGGTCAGGCGGATTAAGGTGCGGATGTCTTCGGCCACCGCCCACAGCAGCAATACCGGCTCTTCGCCTTCCGCTTCCAAGCCGTCGAGCAGACGCGCCACGCGCAGGGCATCGCCCTTCATCCACGCGCCCGCCAGTTGGAACACGTCGAAACGCGCCACATTCGCCACCGCCGCTTCTGCGTCGGCCATATTCAGCAGCGTGCCTTTCGGGTGCAGCAGCGCGAGTTTGTCGATTTCCTGCTTCGCCGCCAAAAGATTGCCCTCGACGCGTTCGGCAAACAGAGCCAGCGCGTCGGGTTCGATGTCCAAATCCCATTTTTTCAGACGGCCTTTAATCCACGCAGGCAGCGCGGCGGCGGTAACGGCTTTCGCTTCCAGCATCACGCCCTGCGCCGCCAGCGCGCCAAACCATTTGCCCTGCGTCTGCGCTTTCTCCAGCTTGGGCAGCATGATGACGGTAACGGTGTCTTCGGGCAGGTTTTGGGCAAACTGCTGCAAGGCCTCGCCGCCGTTTTTGCCCGGTTTGCCGTTGGGAATATGCAGCTCCATCAGTTTCAAATCGGCAAACAGACCCATGCTGCCCGCCGATTGCAGCCATTCGTTCCAATCGAAATTCGTGTCGGCGGTGTGCACTTCGCGGTTGAGATAACCCTGCCGCACCGCCGCCGCACGCAGAGTATCGAGTGCTTCAATCCGCAACAAATCTTCTTCGCCGTGAACCACATACAGCGGCTTGAGCGGCATATCGGCACTGAGCTGCTCGATATTCATCGCCGCCATTTACTGCGCTTTCAAAAAGGTGAGACGGCGCACGATTTGCTCGGCCGCGTCGGTGCGCATTTCCGACCAGATGGTTTGCTCTTCTTCCGCCTTGCCCAAAACTTCGCTGTCGGCATAATCCATGGCACGCTCCACCAGCACGCTCATCGGTTCGCCCACTGGCTCGCCGTTGCGTAAGGCTTGCGCTTCGACACGCAAAATCAGCAGGTATTCGTTGATGTCGGCGGCACGGGTGATGGTGTAGATGTCGCGGCGCATCTCGATGTGGGTTACATTGACCGACATTTGAGCTTCATCCGCTTTGACAGGGCGGCCGTCCGAACGGCGCAGGGCGTTTTCCAAAGCCTGCTGCAACGCGCCGCCGTTGACGTGCCAGTTTTGATACGGCAGCGGCTGCGACGTACCGGCCGTGCCTTTCAAATGGAAACCGCACGAAGCCAGCAGCAACACGGCGGCGGTAAGGATGATGTTTTTCATGTTGGGCTTCCGTTTCGGAGACGACAATAGCCGGATTATAGCGGATTATCAGGCCGTCTGAAATCTTCGGGGTTTCAGACGGCCTGATGTGCCGGGGCGTTTGGAACGGGCAGAACCGTGTTGACAGGGTGTGAATGCGGCATGACGGATTGAGGCCGTCTGAAAACAAAACGGACAAGGTTTTTCAGACGGCCTCAACCGTGATGTTATCGATAATAAACGGCGTATGGATAAAGTATCGCAACCGTTCCCGATAACGGCGTGGGATGCGCAAAAAATCCACTCAGACAGAGACCTTTGCAAAATGCCCATCTTTGGCACATTTCTGCGTTATGCGCTGCCCGAAAGTTACCTGTCTGAATGATGTCTGCACTTTCTGTGCCGCTATAACTTCGAACCGTACTCAAATGCGGGATTTTCAAAGGTATCAGGCCGTCTGAAAAGATTGTTTTCAGACGGCCCCGACTGCTTTTTGATATTTCAAATGCAAGCCTGTTTTTCCAACCAAACCACGCTGACCATACGGCCGGTCTGCCCGTCGCGGCGGTAGGAGAAAAAGGTATCGCGTTCCAATACGGTGCAGTGCGTGCCGCCGTAAACCATGTCCACCCCTTCGCATTGCAGCACCATCCTTGCCAAAGCGTAGATGTCGGCCAGATATTTGCCGCCGCCGATGGCTTCGAATGCGCTTTCGGCCTCGGGCATCTGCGCGGCGAATGCGTCGAACACATCCTGCCCCACTTCAAACGCCTCCGAACCAATCGCAGGCCCCAAATAAGCCATGATTTCCAAAGGCTGGACACCCATTGCCCGAACCGTGTTCTGCAACACGCCGCCGGCCAGTCCG
This sequence comes from Neisseria sp. CCUG12390, assembly GCF_047837985.1. GTDB lineage: Bacteria > Pseudomonadota > Gammaproteobacteria > Burkholderiales > Neisseriaceae > Neisseria. Next base: position 763,301 of record NZ_CP181244.1, on the reverse strand, counting down.
CGCCAACCGGCATGAGCCGCGGCAACTACGGTGCCGGCTTTGTCGCAAAACAAAACCGGCAGGCAGTCGGCGGTCATGCTGGCGCAGGCGGCCTGGCCGGTCGTGTCCACGGCGGCATCAGCATCAATGAGCGCAGACACCGCATCTGCCGCGTTGACCGCGATATTGCTGTGGATTTGGTTTAAATAGGCAACGGGCAGGCCGACACGGTTTTGCACGATTTCGCGGTTGCGCGCGACATGTTCGGGATGGTCGCCGACATGCGTTCCGACGTTCAGGCTGTGAAACGGCTTTTCGCTCACGCCGCCGTTGCGCGTGGTGATTAAGGTTTTCACATTCGCAGGCGCAGGCCAGTCGGCCGTCAGGAAAATGCTGCCCTGCTCTTTAATCCCCAAAGTTTCGCTTAAGGTTTTCATGTCGCTCCTTATTTTTCAGACGGCCCCGCAGTCTCACAGGCCGTCTGAAAATCTTTCGTCAATCAGTTTGTTTTACACCGACAGGCCGTCTGAAAACCTAATCGCGTACATAAACGACCTCGACATCATAATCGTCTTCGTTCCAATCATCGTCGTCATCATTATCGAGCTTATCCTGCCATTCCTCTTCGTTGCTCAATGACGAATCCAAACCGGCCTCCAGACGCAAGACGGAAAGCAGATGATAAATGTCACCGGGCAAAGGAGCCTCAAACGAAACAGTTTCGTCGGTTTTCGGGTGGACAAAGCTCAAACGGTAGGCATGAAGGGCTTGGCGCGCACCCAGACTTTTTACCGCTTCTTTCACCGCATCGCTGCACGGATGGCGCGGATTACCGTACACCGGATCGGCCGCCAGCGGATGATTGGCTTCGCGCATGTGGACGCGGATCTGGTGGGTGCGCCCCGTTTCCAGCGAGCATTCGATATAGCTGTGCGACAGATAACGTTCCAATACTTTGACGTGGGTCACCGCCGGTTTGCCGCCGTATTTCACGACCGCCATTTTCAGGCGGTTGTGCGGATCGCGGCCGATTAAGGTGTCGATTTTGCCGTCAAACGGCACGATACCGTTTGCCACGGCGCGGTAAATGCGTTTCACCGTGCGCGCCTGAAGCTGCTGTACCAACGAATTCTGAGCAGGTAAAGTTTTGGCAACCACCATCAAACCGCTGGTTTCCTTATCCAGCCGGTGCACAATACCCGCACGCGGCACCTGCCCCAACTCGGGACAATGCGCCAATAAGCCGTTCAACAGCGTACCCGTCCAATTGCCTGCGGCAGGATGCACCACCAGCCCGGCAGGTTTGTTGATGACTATGACGGTATCGTCTTCATAGACAATATCCAAATCCATCGATTCGGGAACAAACGCCAGATTTTCTTCAGACGGCCTCACGGTGACGGCAATGTATTCGCCACCGATCATTTTGTCTTTGGGTTGCGCGGCTTTATCGTTTACAATGACCGCGCCGTCTTTAATCCACGCAGTCAGGCGGCTGCGCGAATAATCGGGCAGGAGTTTGGCCAACGCCGCATCCAAACGCAAACCGGCCATCTCGACAGGCACGGTCAATTTAACACAACTTTCTGCTTCAGGGGCTGCCGCAAAGTCTAAATCATCGCTATAATCGGCTTCATTATCAAAGGAAGTATTCTGCATGAAAAAAATTCTTTTATCTGTTTCTCTAAGTTTGGTTCTCAGCGCATGTGCCAATACGGGCACCGTCGATAAAGACGCTCAAATCACTCAGGATTGGAGTGTCGAACAACTTTACACCGAAGCACAAGATGAATTGAACAGCAACAATTATACGCGAGCCGTCAAGTTATATGAACTGCTGGAGTCACGCTTCCCCAATGGCCGCTATGCGCAGCAGTCGCAATTGGATACCGCCTATGCTTACTATAAAGATGACGAGCCGGAAAAAGCACTGGCCGCCATCGACCGCTTCCAACGCCATCACCCCCAACATCCGAATATGGATTATGCCTTATATTTGAAAGGCTTGGTTTTGTTTAACGAAGACCAATCATTCTTAAACAAATTGGCCTCGCAAGACTGGTCTGACCGCGATCCCAAAGCAAACCGCGATGCCTATCATGCATTTTCGCAATTGGTGGAACGTTATCCTAACAGCAAGTATGCATCCGATGCGACTGAACGCATGACCAAATTGGTCGATGCATTGGGCGGAAACGAAATTGCCGTAGCCCGCTACTACATGAAACGCGGTGCGTATATCGCTGCCATTAACCGCGCGCAAAAAATTGTTCAGCAATACCAAAATACACGTTATGTCGAAGAATCATTGGCCATGATGGAACTGGCTTACAAAAAGCTGGAAAAACCTCAATTGGCCGCGGACACACGCCGCATTTTGCAGCAAAACTTCCCGCAAAGCCCGTTTCTGACACATGAATGGCGCAACGGCGATATGCCGTGGTGGCGTTATTGGAAGTAATTAGATTATTGCCAAAACGCGTAACTAACCATAAAAAATTAGAGGCCGAGACTTTTGCAAAACTCAATTTGAACTGCACCCCAAAAGTTGGACACTCCCCCCCAACTTAGAAAGGTGCAGTTTTCCTATGTCCAAATATACACCAGACTTCAAATACCGAGCCGTACTCCATTACCACCAAGTGCACAGCCAACAGCGCACCGCAGACCATTTCAACGTCTCACGCACACACCTGCGCCGTTGGATCGCCGCCTATCGGGAAGGCGGCATCGCCGCACTTCAACACCCGCAGGCTGCGCTGATGAAGACCAAACGCAAGAATCCCTTTATCGTCGACAAACCCGACCATGAAAAAACTCAGGCAGCGCTGATTGAAGAGTTACGCTACATGAGGGCGGAGAACGACTACCTAAAGCACATGAAAGCCCTCAACGAAAAGAACGCCGCCAAAGCTGCGAAACCGTTCAAACGTTGAGGGCGAAGCACCCGCTGAAATACCTGCTGCACAGTGCCGGCATACCCAAAAGCAGCTTTCATTACCACATCGGCAAACCCGATCCTGATATGGAAGCCAAAGCGGCAGTGAGTGAAGTCTATTACCGGCACAAAGGCCGCTACGGCCATCGGCGGATTGCCGCCGTATTGTCGTGGAACAAAAAGAAAGTACAGCGCATTATGAAACTATTGGGGTTAAAAGCCAAAGTGCGCAGTAAAAAAGCCTACCGTCCGCAAGTCATAGGAGAAACGTCGAAAAACATCCTTAAGCGTGCATTTACTGCCGATAAAGCGGGAGTAAAATGGCTGACCGATGTGACCGGGTTCAAATGCACAGACGGCAAACTGTACTTATCGCCGATATTGGATGTGTTCAACCGCGAGATTGTGGCTTATGCGGTCAGCAGAAAGCCGGACAGCAAGATGGTCATGAAGATGCTGGATAAGGCATTCGGCCGTCTGAAAGGGCAAACGCCGCTGCTGCATTCCGACCAAGGTGTGCTTTACCGAACCGAGGCTTATCGGACGAAACTGGCGGAGAGAGGGATTGTGCAGAGTATGTCGCGCAAAGGCAATTGCTGGGATAACGCACCGATGGAGCGTTTCTTCGGTACATTAAAAGAAGAGAGCTTCCATCAGGAAGGGGCGTTATCGGTGGCAGAATTGACCCAAGTGATAGATGATTACATACATTACTACAATCATGAGCGTATCAGTTTGAATTTAAACAAGCTGAGTCCTGTGGCTTACAGAACCCAGCTTGAGCAGGCTGTTTGAGAAGGATTTTTAACTTGTCCAAGAATTAGGGGGACAGTTCAACCCAATCCATGCCGGCCCCGAGACTCTGTCCGGCATCCCCCCTACTTTTTCACGGCAGGCTGCGCAGCCTTCTTCACCGGCGCCGCAACCGTCGCCTCATTCCTCAGCTTCGAGAAGATCCCTTCCCCTATCCCCTTCACGTTTTTCAACTCGTCAACCGTCTTAAAATTCCCATGCTGTTTGCGGTACGCCACTATCGCCTTCGCTTTCGCAGGCCCCACACCCGGTAAAGCCGTCAGCTCGCTCTCCGAAGCCGTATTGATGTTCACCGCAGCACTGCTGACCGATGCTGCCAGCGTTGCCAACCCGTAGAAGAAGATCTTTTTCAAAGTACTGTGCATAAAACGTTATCCTTTGGTTATTCGTTACGGTTGATATTATATGCACAGATACTATTATTTACAACCGTTATTTGCTGTTTCCCATCCGCTCTTCTCTCCGAACAAAGTAAAAGCCCCTGAATTCTGTCAGGGGCTTTCTTAATGGGTGTTTGGCAGTGACCTACTTTCGCATGGAAGAACCACACTATCATCGGCGCTGAGTCGTTTCACGGTCCTGTTCGGGATGGGAAGGCGTGGGACCAACTCGCTATGGCCGCCAAACTTAAACTGTACAAATCGGTCAGCCGTTATGCAGTCTACTGCACTTATTTATTCTTTATCAACTTTTCGGTAATGAATGTATCATCAGTAAGCTTTTATCTTTGAAATTCTTCAAATGATAGAGTCAAGCCTCACGAGCAATTAGTATCGGTTAGCTGCACGCGTTACCGCGCTTCCACACCCGACCTATCAACGTCCTGGTCTCGAACGACTCTTTAGTGCGGTTAAACCGCAAGGGAAGTCTCATCTTCAGGCGAGTTTCGCGCTTAGATGCTTTCAGCGCTTATCTCTTCCGAACTTAGCTACCCGGCAATGCGACTGGCGTCACAACCGGTACACCAGAGGTTCGTCCACTCCGGTCCTCTCGTACTAGGAGCAGCCCCCGTCAAACTTCCAACGCCCACTGCAGATAGGGACCAAACTGTCTCACGACGTTTTAAACCCAGCTCACGTACCACTTTAAATGGCGAACAGCCATACCCTTGGGACCGACTACAGCCCCAGGATGTGATGAGCCGACATCGAGGTGCCAAACTCCGCCGTCGATATGAACTCTTGGGCGGAATCAGCCTGTTATCCCCGGAGTACCTTTTATCCGTTGAGCGATGGCCCTTCCATACAGAACCACCGGATCACTATGTCCTGCTTTCGCACCTGCTCGACTTGTCGGTCTCGCAGTTAAGCTACCTTTTGCCATTGCACTATCAGTCCGATTTCCGACCGGACCTAGGTAACCTTCGAACTCCTCCGTTACTCTTTGGGAGGAGACCGCCCCAGTCAAACTGCCTACCATGCACGGTCCCCGACCCGGATTACGGGTCTGGGTTAGAACCTCAAAGTCACCAGGGTGGTATTTCAAGGACGGCTCCACAGAAACTAGCGTTTCTGCTTCTAAGCCTCCCACCTATCCTACACAAGTGACTTCAAAGTCCAATGCAAAGCTACAGTAAAGGTTCACGGGGTCTTTCCGTCTAGCAGCGGGTAGATTGCATCTTCACAACCACTTCAACTTCGCTGAGTCTCGGGAGGAGACAGTGTGGCCATCGTTACGCCATTCGTGCGGGTCGGAACTTACCCGACAAGGAATTTCGCTACCTTAGGACCGTTATAGTTACGGCCGCCGTTTACTGGGGCTTCGATCCGATGCTCTCACATCTTCAATTAACCTTCCAGCACCGGGCAGGCGTCACACCCTATACGTCCACTTTCGTGTTAGCAGAGTGCTGTGTTTTTAATAAACAGTCGCAGCCACCGATTCTCTGCGACCCTCCAATGCTTACACCGTAAAGGCTTAACATCGAAGGGCATACCTTCTCCCGAAGTTACGGTATCAATTTGCCGAGTTCCTTCTCCCGAGTTCTCTCAAGCGCCTTAGAATTCTCATCCTGCCCACCTGTGTCGGTTTGCGGTACGGTTCTGATTCAACTGAAGCTTAGTGGCTTTTCCTGGAAGCGTGGTATCGGTTACTTCGTGTCCGTAGACACTCGTCGTCACTTCTCGGTGTTAAGAAGACCCGGATTTGCCTAAGTCCTCCACCTACCGGCTTAAACAAACTATTCCAACAGTTTGCTAACCTAACCTTCTCCGTCCCCACATCGCATTGAATCAAAGTACGGGAATATTAACCCGTTTCCCATCGACTACGCATTTCTGCCTCGCCTTAGGGGCCGACTCACCCTACGCCGATGAACGTTGCGTAGGAAACCTTGGGCTTTCGGCGAGCGGGCTTTTCACCCGCTTTATCGCTACTCATGTCAACATTCGCACTTCTGATACCTCCAGCACACTTCTCAATGCACCTTCTTCGGCCTACAGAACGCTCCCCTACCATGCCTTGCGGCATCCGCAGCTTCGGTTACAGATTTGAGCCCCGTTACATCTTCCGCGCAGGACGACTCGACCAGTGAGCTATTACGCTTTCTTTAAATGATGGCTGCTTCTAAGCCAACATCCTGGCTGTCTGGGCCTTCCCACTTCGTTTACCACTTAATCTGTCATTTGGGACCTTAGCTGGCGGTCTGGGTTGTTTCCCTCTTGACAACGGACGTTAGCACCCGCTGTCTGTCTCCCGAGGAGCAACTTGATGGTATTCTTAGTTTGCCATGGGTTGGTAAGTTGCAATAACCCCCTAGCCATAACAGTGCTTTACCCCCATCAGTCTCATACTCGAGGCACTACCTAAATAGTTTTCGGGGAGAACCAGCTATCTCCGAGTTTGTTTAGCCTTTCACCCCTATCCACAGCTCATCCCCGCATTTTGCAACATGCGTGGGTTCGGTCCTCCAGTACCTGTTACGGCACCTTCAACCTGGCCATGGATAGATCACTCGGTTTCGGGTCTACGCCCAGCAACTCTTCGCCCTATTAAGACTCGGTTTCCCTACGCCTCCCCTATCCGGTTAAGCTCGCTACTGAACGTAAGTCGTTGACCCATTATACAAAAGGTACGCAGTCACGGAACATGTCCGCTCCCACTGTTTGTATGCATCAGGTTTCAGGTTCTGTTTCACTCCCCTCCCGGGGTTCTTTTCGCCTTTCCCTCACGGTACTGGTTCACTATCGGTCGATGATGAGTATTTAGCCTTGGAGGATGGTCCCCCCATATTCAGACAGGATTTCACGTGTCCCGCCCTACTTGTCGTATACTTAGTACCACCGATGAAATTTCGAATACGGGACTATCACCCACTATGGTCAACCTTCCCAGGTCGTTCTTCTATCTCAACGGCTATTATATACAGGCTCCTCCGCGTTCGCTCGCCACTACTTGCGGAATCTCGGTTGATTTCTTTTCCTCCGGGTACTTAGATGGTTCAGTTCTCCGGGTTTGCTTCTCCAAACCTATGGATTCAGTTTGGGATACTGCACTGAATGCAGTGGGTTTCCCCATTCGGACATCACCGGATCAAAGCTTTATTGCCAGCTCCCCGATGCTTTTCGCAGGCTTACACGTCCTTCGTCGCCTATCATCGCCAAGGCATCCACCTGATGCACTTATTCACTTGACTCTATCATTTCAAGAACCTCTTTGACTTGGCTTCCTTACCGTTGACTAGTAAGTCGGCTAGATATTCCTACTTTGATAAAGCTTACTGCTTGTTGTGTGATATTCTCTGCCTTTTGTCTTTCAGAAAATATCTTGATACAATCATCACCCAAATACTGTGACTGAATCTTTTTCAGACGGCCTAAACCGTTTTCAAATTCGACACATTGCAATGCACCAAATTCAGATTCAATCAACATTGTCTTTGTTTGTTGATTTCGGCTTTCCAATTTGTTAAAGATCGATGCGTTTCGTTTTGGCTACTTCGCAAATTAAAATGAGCTGCGCATTCTATAGCAGCTTACTTTGATTTGTAAAGTATTTTGGTGGAGGCAAACGGGATCGAACCGATGACCCCCTGCTTGCAAAGCAGGTGCTCTACCAACTGAGCTATGCCCCCAGTATGAGTTGTGGTGGGTCTGGGAGGACTTGAACCTCCGACCCCACGCTTATCAAGCGTGTGCTCTAACCAGCTGAGCTACAAACCCAAGGTCGTTATGTCGGAGAATTTGATATACCTCTTCTCCTTCATATCTTTGCATCTTCTACAGTTTACCGATAAGTGTGAATGCGACAAACCTCTTCTTTTCTCTAGAAAGGAGGTGATCCAGCCGCAGGTTCCCCTACGGCTACCTTGTTACGACTTCACCCCAGTCATGAAGCATACCGTGGTAAGCGGACTCCTTACGGTTATCCTACCTACTTCTGGTATCCCCCACTCCCATGGTGTGACGGGCGGTGTGTACAAGACCCGGGAACGTATTCACCGCAGTATGCTGACCTGCGATTACTAGCGATTCCGACTTCATGCACTCGAGTTGCAGAGTGCAATCCGGACTACGATCGGTTTTGTGAGATTGGCTCCGCCTCGCGGCTTGGCTACCCTCTGTACCGACCATTGTATGACGTGTGAAGCCCTGGTCATAAGGGCCATGAGGACTTGACGTCATCCCCACCTTCCTCCGGCTTGTCACCGGCAGTCTCATTAAAGTGCCCAACTTAATGATGGCAACTAATGACAAGGGTTGCGCTCGTTGCGGGACTTAACCCAACATCTCACGACACGAGCTGACGACAGCCATGCAGCACCTGTGTTACGGCTCCCGAAGGCACTCCTCCGTCTCTGGAGAATTCCGTACATGTCAAGACCAGGTAAGGTTCTTCGCGTTGCATCGAATTAATCCACATCATCCACCGCTTGTGCGGGTCCCCGTCAATTCCTTTGAGTTTTAATCTTGCGACCGTACTCCCCAGGCGGTCAATTTCACGCGTTAGCTACGCTACTAAGCAATCAAGTTGCCCAACAGCTAATTGACATCGTTTAGGGCGTGGACTACCAGGGTATCTAATCCTGTTTGCTACCCACGCTTTCGAGCATGAACGTCAGTATTATCCCAGGGGGCTGCCTTCGCCATCGGTATTCCTCCACATCTCTACGCATTTCACTGCTACACGTGGAATTCTACCCCCCTCTGACATACTCTAGCTACCCAGTTCAAAACGCAGTTCCCAGGTTAAGCCCGGGGATTTCACATCTTGCTTAAGTAACCGTCTGCGCTCGCTTTACGCCCAGTAATTCCGATTAACGCTCGCACCCTACGTATTACCGCGGCTGCTGGCACGTAGTTAGCCGGTGCTTATTCTTCAGGTACCGTCATCAGCATTCGATATTAGCAAATGCCTTTTCTTCCCTGACAAAAGTCCTTTACAACCCGAAGGCCTTCTTCAGACACGCGGCATGGCTGGATCAGGGTTCCCCCCATTGTCCAAAATTCCCCACTGCTGCCTCCCGTAGGAGTCTGGGCCGTGTCTCAGTCCCAGTGTGGCGGATCATCCTCTCAGACCCGCTACTGATCGTCGCCTTGGTAGGCCTTTACCCCACCAACCAGCTAATCAGATATCGGCCGCTCAGATAGCGCAAGGCCCGAAGGTCCCCTGCTTTCCTCCTCAGAGTATATGCGGTATTAGCTAATCTTTCGATTAGTTATCCCCCACTATCCGGTACGTTCCGATATGTTACTCACCCGTTCGCCACTCGCCACCAAAAGAGCAAGCTCTTCCGTGCTGCCGTTCGACTTGCATGTGTAAAGCATGCCGCCAGCGTTCAATCTGAGCCAGGATCAAACTCTTATGTTCAATCTCTAACTTTTTAACTTCTGGTCTGCTTCAAAGAAACCGACAAAGAATAGATATCATCTACATCTTGTCTGTTTTTGTCGCAGTGTGAGGCTTACCGCACTCACACTTATCGGTAATCTGTTTGTTAAAGAGCGTTTCCTGCTGCGTCAGCAGCGAAGAAACCGAACTATACCCCTCTCCCCTTACAACCGTCAACCCATCAAACCGACTTTTTTAACAGAAAAACAGCAAAACACTGTTTTACAACAATATTATTTATCACAAACCACAACCCGAATCCTGCAAAAACTCCCCAGCCGCACAAACCGGTAAATTAAAACCGCCTGAAGGAAAACTTTAGACGGTCTCAACATTAATCTTCGTGATATAGTGCTGCATAACCGATACTTAAAACCACGACATAAATCACATGAGCAAACACATTCTTTTAGGCATCAGTGGCGGCATTGCGGCTTATAAATCATGCGAACTGGTTCGTCTTTTGAAAAAGCAGGGACATGAAGTTACCGTTGCCATGAGTCGCGCGGCAACCGAATTCGTTTCCCCGCTGACTTTTCAGGCTTTGAGCGGTAATCCCGTTCTTACCGATACCCATGATGGCGAATCCGGTGGCAACGGTATGGCGCACATTAATTTGACGCGTAATGCCGATATTTTTCTTATCGCACCTGCTACTGCCAATACTTTGGCCAAAATCGCCAACGGTATTGCAGACAATCTACTGACCAATTTGGCGGCCGCACGAAAATGCCCGCTTGCCGTCGCGCCTGCGATGAATGTAGAAATGTGGCTCAATCCGGCCAACCGGCGCAATATCCGCCAGCTTGTTTCAGACGGCATCACCGTATTCCAGCCCAACAACGGCGAACAGGCTTGCGGTGAGGTCGGTGTCGGCCGTATGCCGGAAGCCGTCGAACTTGCCGACCTGATTCCTGATTTATGGACACCGAAAACCCTGGCCGGCAAAAAAATCCTGATTACCGCCGGCGCAACTTTCGAAGCCATCGACCCTGTCCGCGGCATTACCAATATTTCCAGCGGACAAATGGGCATCGCGCTTGCCCGAGCCTGCCGTGCCGCCGGAGCCGACGTAACTTTGGTTTACGGACAGATTCAGACGGCCTTACCTGCCGGACTGCATCATATAGAGCAAGCAATCAGCGCGGAAGCCATGTATCGCGCCGTACACCGGCATATTGAAGAACAAGATGCCTTTATTTCCGTTGCCGCCGTTGCCGACTACAAAATCCGCAATGTCAGCGAACAGAAGCTGAAAAAAGACGGCAGCGGTAAAGCGCCCATAATCGAACTTGCCGAAAATCCCGATATTCTTGCTTCCATTGCCGCATTGCCCAATCCGCCGTTTTGCGTGGGCTTTGCCGCCGAAAGCGAAAATGTCTTGGAATATGCGCGCGCCAAACGCCTGCGCAAAAACATTCCGATGATTGTCGCCAACCAAGTTTCACGAGCGATGAGCAAAGCCACCAACCAGATTACGATTATCGATAATGAGCAGGAAACTTCGTTTCCTGAAAGCAGCAAGCAGCAGGCTGCGGAAGCGATTGTGAAGCGGCTGACTGAACTGATTAAGTGATTTAAAAGCACCAATGCCGTCTGAAAATGGAATGTTTCATTTTCAGACGGCATTTTATGTTTCCACAAAGTGTATCTCACGAATTCATAATCGCAGCCAAAATCTGCTCGCGCATACCGCGCCCCTGCTCATCTTGTTTCACAATCATCGCAAATAAGCATTTGCCGCCGCTCATGCTTGCCCAATAATCGCCAATCGCGCATTTTTCCTTGCTATCGTCATTACTTTTATACGCTTCGCCTTTGTATTCCAACACCAGCAAACGCCCATCGTGCAATTCACAGACAAAATCAGGGAAAAAACGGTTATTGCGTACACCCGACAACGGCAGCCAAAAACCACGTTTACCCAAATCAGGATTGCGAATCCAATGTTTTATTTCAGGCAGCGTATCAATGATTTGGGCACAATTAAACTCTTCGCCACTGGCTTTTAAATTTTCAATTTCCACAAAAAAATGTTTGCCAAAACGATATTTTCCCGAATAAAACGGTGGCTGCGGAACATACTGTTCAGGCGTAAATTCATAGCAAAATTGGCTATCCAAACACACTTGCATTTCTGCCTTATCATCAAACAAAGTCGCTTGATAGCCTTTTACCATTGCCTGTTCACGATAACGATTCATTAAGCCGTCAATCGCGCGCGCCAAAGCAAATTTATGTTGCAGCAAATCCGACAGCATCAGATTTTTCGCCAACAAATTATCCACCACACGGTGCAAAAACGGCAGCATTTGACTTCGCGGCGTATCATCATGTTCAATTTGCCTATCCAACCAATTCACCAAATCATTTGGCGAATAATTCAAGAAACTATCTTGCACTTGCACCGTATGCGCTGCCGTGCGATAAAACATTTCTTCAGAATCATCAACATCAATACTGAATTGCACTCCGTTATTAGCTGCCTGAAAATCCACTTCGGCAGGATAATCGTTAATGTTCCAAGCCAACAAATCCAGCAATCGTTTTGGCTCAAACAATTCCAATTCGCCTTGATGCACCACACACATTTGCGGCAATTTTGGAAACGTTTCACCGCGTTCAGATGGCGATTTTGCTAGCTCAATTTTTTGATTATGCACAGAAATTTGCGTTTTCAATGCTTCTCGTTTTTTACCGCTGGGCGAATGCGCCAACAGCCATTTTTCTGTTTCAGGCGCAATCCTGCCTGAAATCTGCACAATCGCTTGATGATTGTCTTGTGTGGTCAATTTAATTTGTGCGCGTTGGCTTTCAGGCAGCGTGGCAACATCAGGCACGCTACTCAATTCAAACACGCTGGCGGTTTGGCGTTGAATGGTGGGCAATTCATTTTTGTCAAACAAATCATCTTGTTCAGACAAATCATTGCGTAAAATTTTGGCAATATCCAAATGATTAAAACCCATATTGACCAATTTATCGGTCAAACTGGCGGCTGCCTGCCCAAATTGTGGCGACAACAAATGCGCATACGCCCAATTCAAATCTTCCACCGTACGCTGTTGGGCATACGGCATACGCAGCACGCGCCCCAATAATTGTTCCGCATCTTTGGCAGAATTCACGTTTTGTAACGAACAAAACACATAGGCAAATGGACAATCCCAGCCTTCTTTCAAGGCTTCCACCGTAATCACAAACTCAATCGGACAAGTAGGCGACGACACATCAATGCCGTCCAACTCGCGCTGCGTCCCCGTTACCACTGCAATTTTTTCAGGCGCAATATTCAGACTGCCTGAAAGATAGTCGCGCAATTTTTCTACTGTAACTTCGCCGTTTTTATTTTCCGCCTGAAACAGCACAATCGGGCGGATATAATCAGGTTCGTGCTGCGCTTTGGCGGCCAAATCCGCGCGTTGTACCACCGCCGCATCCACAATTTCTTCCCAACTGTGTTTACTGTGGTCTTGCACATAAATCGGCAGTTTAATCATCTGTTCCGCTTTCAACGCCGCTGCGCCCACGTGAAAAATAATATTGCTGCCGTGATGTTTGTCTTCGTTTGGTGTGGCTGTAAATTCCACAATCGCCGATGGCTTCACACGCCGCAGCGTTTCAAACGTCAAAGCCGTACGCGCATTGTGCGCCTCGTCCACAATCACAAGCGGACGATACGCCGCCAACAAATTGGCAAACGAACATTTCACTTTACCCACCGCTTGCGCTGATAAACCGTTTTCCTGCACATCGTTTGCGCTGATTTTTTCCAAGTTGGCGTTTTCAGGCAGCCTTGCAAAATGTGGTTCAAGCAATTCATGATGCGCGTAAATTTTGCGTCCGGCAGTATCATCAACACGGAAATTCTGAATCGTGGACACAATCACAATCGTTTTGCTGCCCCAATCTTGCGGCTTGATTTGCGTAAATTGTTCTGCATCCAACACCAAAACCTCGCGGTTAAACGCCGTATCCAATGCTGCCCGATACGCATGATGACGATTGTTCAACGCTTCCACCGTTTGCGCCTTAATCGTTTTGCTCGGCACCAGCCACAACACCACAGGGCGTTCGCAATCCAAATAATCCTTTGCCGCATGCGCCATCGAATGCGCTGCCAACAGCGTTTTACCGCCACCAGTCGGAATACGCACGCAAACATAGGGGATAGACCATTGATTGTCAGGATTTTTATAGCGCACATCAGGCACCATTTGCTCGAATGCCTTTTCAGACGGCATATCGCGGCTTAATTGCAAAAATTGGGATAATTGGTTTAACGCATCTTGTTGATATTGTTTTAATTGCATGATTTTTCCCTATTATTTATCGGTAACGTGATACGGAATTTGTTTAAACACCATACGATTTTGCCGCAACGCCTCATCGCCCAAACGACACGCCTCGCCATACATCACAATCGTTTTGCCCTGCGCCACAAAATCCGCCAAATCGGGCAATTCCGCTAAAATTTTGCGTGTTAAAACATTGCCGTTTTGCGGTTTTTTATCGCCCAAAATACCGTTGTATAACAAATAATAAACCGTATTTTCATGCACCCCAATCAACGGTGTATGGGGTTTGATGCCGTCTGAAAAAACAAACGGCGTTTTCGTTTGCAAAAACCAAATATACGCCGCCAAATCCGCAAATTTAATTTCAGGATTGAGCGAACCATATTCATCAAACACCGATACGCCCAATTCGCAAAAACGAAACGCGCCACCGCCTTGCCAATTCAGGCTGCCTGAAACGCCGCCTTGTTCGCCGTCAATCACTTGGCGCAAACGCGGCACTACATGGGTTTTGGCGTGTTCGCCGATTTCAATGCCGATGTAGCGGCGGTTCATTTTGTGAGCAACGGCTACGGTTGTGCCGCTACCGAGAAAGCTGTCTAAAACCAAATCGCCTTGATTGGTGGCAAGCGTTAAAATTTTCTGTAATAAGGCTTCGGGTTTTGGGGTATCAAAAACATCTTCAGAATTAAATAGTTTAACTTCTTGTTTGGCTTGTTGATTGTGTCCGACTTCAGTGTATTTCCAAATGGTTAATGAGGTAACGCCATCTTTGACATCGGACAGAAATCGTTTAATGGCAGGCACATTATTTCCATCTTTTCCAAACCAAATGCGATTATCTGCAACCATTTCGTCAAATTTTTCTTTGGAAACACGCCAACAATATCCAGTAGGCGGATTAACAATTCTTCCACTTGGAACAGTAATGGGATAATCTGTATTTGCATTGTATGTTTTAACTGATAAATCCCCTGCTTTCCAACTTCCACGCGGGTCATTATCAGGATTTTTGTAACGTGCATTCATTTCATCAGAACGCAGTAATAAGTTTGGTCGCCATTTCTCTTTGTTTTTCGCATAACACAAAATATGGTCGTGATTGTCGCTTAACCATTTCGCATCATTTTGTGGTGCATACTTCTTTTCCCAAATCACATTATTAATAAAATTATTCCGCCCAAAAATTTCATCACACATGATTTTGCAATAATGGCTTTCGTTGTCGTCCAGCGTAATCCAAATGCTGCCATCTTCCGCCAACAGTTCACGCAACAATTCCAAGCGCGGATACATCATGTTCAGCCACAAGCTGTGTTCCAAATTATCATCGTAATGCGAAAACGCCGAACCCGTGTTATACGGTGGGTCTATGAAAATACATTTGACGCTACCTGCGTAAAACGGCAGCAGAGATTTCAGCGCGTCCAAATTGTCGCCCTGAATAATAAGATTATCTGTAATCAGTTGATTTTTAATTAAATTTTCAGTATAATTGGCTGGCTGGCTGGCTGGCTGGCTGGCTGGCTGGCTGAGCCATAAGAATATTCTTTATTTTCAACCAGTAAGCGATACGCACTTTTTCGCGCCGCGCGTACCGCTTGTTCTTTGTTTGACCAATTTAAAATCGGCATAAAAGCCCCCTTTATTTTTCTGTTTTAAAACACGGAATATCTATACTGTAATTGATGATGCCGTCTGAAAATAAAGTTTCTGCATAACAAAAATTTTGTTTTCAGACAGCATCCATTATTTACAACCCCAGTTCGCGCAGGAACCGAATGTCGTCCGCCCAACCGGATTTGACTTTTACCCACACTTTTAAAAACACTTTGGTATCGAAGAGTTTTTCCATATCCAAACGCGCTTCGGTGGAGATTTTTTTCAGGCGTTCGCCGCCTTTACCGATGAGGATGGCTTTTTGGCTTTCTTTGTCGACCAATACGGCGATGTAGATGCGGTAGAGGCCGTCGGTTTCTTCAAACTGCTCGACTTCGACGTTCATGGCATACGGCAGCTCTTCGCCCAGATAGCGGAACAGTTTTTCGCGCACGATTTCCATGGCCAAGAAGCGGCCGGATTTGTCGGTAACCATGTCTTCGGGGTACATGGGAATGCTCTCGGGCAGATAGGGCTTGAGCGTTTCCAAGAGATTGGCGATGCGCAGGCCGTGTTTTGCGCTGACGACTTCGTGTCCGGCAAATTCGAATTCGGTTTTGACTTCGTTCACAAACGCTTCGAGCGCGTATTTGTCTTTGGCTTTGTCTTTGTCGATTTTGTTGACAACCAATAATACGGGCGTGTGTTTCGGGAGCTGTTTCATCACTATGCGGTCGGCGTCGGTAAAGCGCATGGCTTCGACGACGAAGACGACGGCATCGACGCCGCTCAAGGCTTCGGTGACGTTTTGGTTCAGGCGGTCGTTGAGCGCGTTACGGTGGTTGACCTGAAAACCCGGGGTATCGACGAACACGAACTGCGCGGTGTCGTCGGTGTAGATGCCGGTTACGCGGTTGCGCGTGGTTTGGGCTTTTTTGCTGGTAATGCTGATTTTTTGGCCGATTAAGTGGTTCATCAGCGTGGATTTACCGACATTCGGACGGCCGACGATGGCAACGAAGCCGCAGCGGTAGCCGTCGGCGGATCGGGTTTCGTTGTTTAAAAAAGTTTCGATGTCCATTTTTGCTTTCTGCTGGATTGGGTTTTCTTAATCGGGCTGTTGGCCGTTGTGTGCCTGCCATTGGCACTCGGTCAAAGCCATCTCGGTAAAGACGGCTTTAAACGACGAATCTTCGGGTGAGCAGGCATATACGCCGAAACGGATGCGCTCCGCACCTTTCCATAAATGGCACACCCGCATTTGCCGGAAATCCGAGCCGTCAAACGAGCATTCGATGCAATAATCGTCTTCGCGCCTGCTCAGGCGGTACCACATGGTTTTGATTCCGGCAGCGATTTCGGTCGTCGCCCAATCGGAATAACCGTGGTTCGTAACCACACTGCCCAAATGCTGAATCCGTTCGTTTTCGTATTCGACGGAGGCTTTCAGCCAATTTTCGCTGTCCAGATAAACCGCAATGCCGCATTGATCGAACCGCTGATGACTTCCGTGAAATTCCGTTTTCACGGTAAAACTGAAATAGCGTTCATCGGTCGTCATTTGCAGCACAGGCGCATTATCGTTCCGGAAACGGTAGTAAGTGCGCTGCCACAAATCGGTATGCGGTTCGGTCGTGATTTCGATACGGTTTTCGCCGATATGGAAATCTTTCGGCGTCCGCGTCCAATGAAAATCATGCAGATTGAGTGTCATATGATTCTTCCCGACATGAAGCCGATGTTTTGAAACGTAAAATCCATAGGTTTAAGTTTCGCCAGATGCCGTCTGAAAATCTCATACGCGGCTTCAGGCTTAAAGGTTTTGTTTATTTCTTGGGCTTTTTCATCGGAAACTGCTGCTCCAGCCATTTCAAGGCTTCGGCGGCGGTTTCCTGCTCGGCGGCCTTGCGGCTTGCGCCCCCGGCGCGGGTAATGAAACCGAGTTCGCCCAGGTCACAGGAAATAACGAACCTCGTCTCCGAACCGCTGCCGGTCTGCTCGTCAATCCGGTATTTCGGCAAGGCCAGACGGCGGGCTTGCAGGGCTTCCTGCAATGCAGTTTTGTTGTCTTTGCCCTGGTTTTTGAAATCGACGTGTTTCACGCGTTCGGCAAACAGGCGGCGCACGACTTTTTCAGCGGCGCCAAAATCGGCATCGAAGCTCACGGCGGCAAACAGGGCTTCCATCGCATCGGCCAGAATCGAAGGCCGTCTGAAACCGCCGCTTTTGAGTTCGCCCGCGCCCAAATACAGGCCGTCGCCGACGTTCATTTCCAGCGCGATTTCGGCCAATACGCCCTCGTTGACCAAATTGGCGCGCAGCCGCGACAGCTCGCCCTCGGTCAGTTTGGGGAATGCGTCAAACAACATTTTGGCGACGGTATAGTTCAACACCGCATCGCCGACAAACTCGAAACGCTCGTTGTGTTTCGCGTTGAAGCTGCGGTGGGTCAGGGCTTGCTGCAATAATCCGGCATTGCGGAATTCGTAGCCCAAATGCTTTTGGATGGCACGGTGGGCTTGCTGTTTCAACAAATCGGGTTTCATGGAGGTTCCTGTCGTTCAGCCCGAATGCGTTTCCATACTTGTCAAAATATGCAGACACTTTAAGGCTGATGGTTTTTCAGACGGCGTATTGTACCATCAAACGCCCTCTTTCACGGCGGATAGCAAGTGCGGAAAACGGCCGAATCGTGTAAAATCACGCCCGTATCATCTGTTCGAAACCATCATGAATATTTTTGCCCAAGCCCTGCAAACCGCACTCGACCGCTGCATCGCCACCAAAACGGTAACCGACGAAGGCAGGCCGGTCGGCTTCCTATACCGCGAAGCCCCCGTGTTCGAACACGACAGCGGCTGGCGTTTCTTTACCGGCGAAGAAAGCGACGAATACACCGATAATCCCGACAATTTCACCGTGTGCAGCATATCGGACATCACCAAAAACAACCCCGACATCACCGCCCTGCTCACCCGACCCGAGGGCAGCGCGTGGGAATTGGACGAAGACGGCGGATTTCAGGCGGTGGCAGACTGGCAGCCCCGAGATTAATTTTTCAGACGGCTTCATTGTCTATCAGGCCGTCTGAAACCACTTTATGATTAAGGATTTAACTATGAACATCATCGAACCCGTTTTAGACGGCAAACAACTGCGCATCGGTATCGTACAGGCGCGCTTTACCAACGAAATCGGCGGCGAAATGCTGAAGGTCTGCTGCCGCACGCTGAAGGAACTGGGCGTAGCCGACGACAACATTACCGTCGCCACTGTACCCGGTGCGCTGGAAGTGCCGATTGCCCTGATGAATCTGGCCTCTTCCGAACAATTCGACGCGCTGATTGCCATCGGCGTGGTGATTCGCGGCGAAACCTACCATTTCGAACTGGTGTCCAACGAATCCGGCGCAGGCGTAACGCGCGTGGGTCTGGACTACAACATCCCGATTGCCAACGCGATCCTTACCACCGAAAACGACGAACAAGCCGTTGCCCGCATTGAAGAAAAAGCGTCCGACGCGGCCAAAGTCGCCGTAGAAATGGCCAACTTGGTCAACCGTTTGCTGGCCGACCAATTCGACGATGAAGAAGACGACGACGAATAATGCCGGTTATTTTTTCAGACGGCCCGACAGATTTGAGGCCGTCTGAAAAACAAAGCTGAGTTCCGATTTGGCGTTGATGCCTCCGATTCAAACCGAATCCGCCGATACCGCCATAAGCTAGCCGCGCAAGCGACAACCTCCCTGCCTGCGCAGGCAGCACACAGCGGATTCATGCAACACATAAAGGACATCCGCTTTTCAGTTTCCCGACTCCGATATTTTTCAGACGGCCTCTGCAAACATCCGGCCGTCTGAAACCTTTCATAAAGGATATTTCCATGAAAACACCACGCCGCCGCGCCCGCGAGCTTGCCGTGCAGGCTCTCTACCAATCCGAAATCAACCGGACTGCCGCGCCCGAAGTCGCCCAAAATATCCAAGACATGCCCGAGTTTGAAAAGGCCGACCAAGAACTGTTCACCAAATTGTTTTTCGGCTCCAAAAACAACGCCGCCGAATACATGGCGCACATCCGCCCGCTGCTCGACCGCGACGAAAAAGACCTCAGCCCCATCGAACGCGCCGTACTGCTGATGGCCTGCCACGAACTTTCCGCCATGCCGGAAACCCCGTATCCGGTCATCATCAACGAAGCAATCGAAGTGACCAAAACCTTCGGCGGTACCGACGGCCACAAATTTGTCAACGGCATTCTCGACAAACTGGCCGCCCAACTGCGCCCGAACGATCCGAAACGCGGTTGATTTTTCTCCTGTAAAAATGCCGTCTGAAAAGTTTTCAGACGGCATTTTTGTTTTAGTAGTATCGGATATTGCGTTTATCGGCAGGCTGAGACCTTTGCAAAACCGAAAGTATTCAAAAACCTCTAATCCGTCATTCCCGCGCAGGCGGGAATCCAGACTTGCAGGTTTCAGAAATATTTAGAAATTACATTAGTTTAAAATCCTGGATTCCCGCCTGCGCGGGAATGACGGGTATAGGTTTTCGGGTTCGAACCAAGTTTTGCAAAGGTCTCGGCCTCTTTATTTCCCAACGCAACCGAGTCATCAATATTCGACCGACCAAGCCACGGTTTGGCCTGCACGCATCGGAACCAAAACTTCACTGCCATACGGTACGCTTTCGGGAACGGTTTGCGCCCGTTTCACCAGCGTCACGGTATCCGCATTTTCCGGCAAGCCGTAGAAATGCGCGCCGTTTTTCGAGGAAAAGGCTTCGAGTTTGTCGAGTGCGCCCGCCTGCTCGAACACTTCGGCGTAAAGCTCAACCGCGGTCATTGCGCTGAACATACCGGCGCAGCCGCAGGCGTTTTCTTTGGCGGATTGGGCGTGCGGCGCGGAATCTGTGCCCAAAAAGAATTTGTGCGATTTTTCGCCGGTCACGGCGGCAACCAAAGCCTGACGGTGGGTTTCCCGTTTCAAAACCGGCAGGCAGAAGTGGTGTGGACGCACACCGCCGACCAACAAATCGTTGCGGTTGAGCAGCAAATGCTGCGACGTCACGCTGGCGGCCACGTTGTCACCCGCTTCGCACACTAGCTTGGCGGCTTCGGCGGTGGTGATGTGTTCGAACACGACTTTCAAATCGGGAACCTGCTGCAACACGGGCTTCATCACGCGCTCGATAAAGGCGGCTTCGCGGTCAAAAATGTCGATGTCAGCGTCGGTTACTTCGCCGTGCACCAAGAAACGCATGTCCTGCGCGGCAATTTCCTGCAACACGGGAATGAGTTTGAACAAATCGGTAACGCCCGAATCGGAATTGGTGGTCGCGCCTGCCGGATAAAGTTTAAAGGCAACGATACCGGCGGCTTTGGCTTCGCGCACGAGTTCGGGCGTGGTTTTGTCGGTCAGGTACAGCGTCATCAAAGGCTCGAACGTGCTGCCCTCGGGCAAGGCCGCGAGAATGCGCTGCTTGTAGGCCAGCGCGTCGGCTACGCTAACGACGGGCGGCTTGAGGTTGGGCATAATCACGGCGCGCCCCATTTGGCGGGCGGTGTAAGGGGCGACGGCTTTGAGCGCGTCGCCGTCGCGCAGGTGCAGGTGCATGTCGTCGGGGCGGATGATGGTCAGGGTTTGCATGGTGTCTTCCTTTGGGATATGGTTTTCAGACGGCCTCACAACCTCCGGGGCCGTCTGAAAAAATTAATTCGTTTGGTTAAACACGGGTTTGGAATGGTAAACCTGATGGGTAAAATACAGCGCGGCTTGCGCGGGCAGCTGGTCGGACGGCGAGGTATTCGCGGTCAGCACCCACTCCTCAGGGCTGCCTTGCGCCCGCCACGCATAGGAAAGCTGGCGGAACGGAAACGGCGTTTGGGTTGATTTGTCGGAACGCAATTCCTGATTCATGCCTTGCGGCACCTGCCCGACCAGCTGCATGAATTGCCTGCGCACCGTGTTTTCATCGGCTTTTTCGGTTTTGACGCTGCAACTTTCCGGCGCAAGGCTGAGATAATAGGCGGCTTGGTTTTTCTCAAGTCTCCAAACCGCGTTCCAATCGAGTTCCATCATGCCGAACGGCAGTTTTTTGACATCATCCGCAGTCAAAGCCTGCGCATTCCGCGTCCCTGCCCACGCGGCCACTTGAGCCGGTTCGCCGCGGTGCGCCACGCACGATTCGGCAAAAAGCTTCACCGCTTCCTGCGCACGCGCTTCTTTCTGCTCGGGCGACAGATCTTCGCCGCCACAAGCAGCCAGCATCAGCACCGCTGTGTACAATAAGGTTTTCTGCATTTTCAGACGGCCTATTTGTGTTTGAGCACCAAGGTAAACACGCCTTCGTTTTCAGTCGATTCCAACAAAACATGGCCGGTTTGTCGGCAAAAGGCTTCGAAATCGCCCGGTGCGCCGCCGTCGGTAGCCAAAACGGTCAACACTTCACCCTGCTGCATTTGCGCCAGTGCTTTTTTGGCGCGCAAAATCGGCAGCGGGCATTTCAAACCGGTTACGTCTAAAGTTTGTGTCATGATGGTTTGCGTTTAATCTGGTTAAATCTTGGGTTAATTATACCCGAGTTGCTTGCGGCTGCGCTTTTGAAACCCTAAAATGGAACATATTTTCATCATGGAGAGCGTTATGCGCCGCATCGGTTTACTGGTTTTGGCTTTGGCCGCCGCTTCTGCTTCTGCTGCACCGCGCAGCGATAAAGACACTTTGGTTAACAGCCGCTATCAGGAAAGCGCCGGAGAAAAGGCCGCACGGGAATTTAAGGAAAGCGACAGCGTCCTGCCCGCCCTGCCCGACACGAAATCCGGCGATTGGTTTGATATTTACGTCAGCGAAAGCTATGCCAAACGGCCGAAAATCCTCTTGAGCAGCCTGCAAATCATGCCTGCGCCCGACACCAGCATCCGCTATATTCTGAACACGCAGTCTTCGCAAGGCCATGACAACCTGACCGCCGAAGGCATTTTCTGCGCCCGTTCCAGCTTTGATTACGGTGACGACAAACGCTCTTCTTATAAAATTTTCGGCTACGGCGATCCTGTCAACCAACGCTGGATCAAACCGCGCAATGCCGACTGGAAACCGATGGGCGGCGCGATGAGCCGCAACGACGAATTGCGCAGCACGATTTACAATGCGTTTTGCGTCGACGGCACGCCGAAATCCGTTGAAGGCCTGATTGAACGCCTGCAACAGCGTGCGGGACGGCACAAACCGAGCATGGTAAACCGCAATAAATAAAACAGAAAAGGCCGTCTGAAAATAATGTCCGCAATTCATTATTTTTCAGACGGCCTTATCAGATTCAAACATTCTTGGACACGACGATGAACATCAGCGAAATCGCCAAACGTTCCGGCTTGAGCAGCAAAATGATTCGCGACTATGAAAAAACCGGCCTGATTCCGCCCGCCGGACGCAGCGAATCGGGCTACCGCCAATATCAGGAAAAAGATTTGGACACACTGCTGTTTATCAGACACGCTCGGGATGTGGATTTTTCATTGGCGCAAATCCAAACTTTATTAAATCTGAAAAACAATCCGCAGCGTACCAGCGCAGAAGTCAAGCAACTGGTTGCCGAACACATCGCCGTGTTGCAGGAAAAAATCACACGTCTGCAAAGCATGACGGCCACCCTGCAATCTTGGCACGACTGCTGTCAGGGAAATGACAAGCCTGAATGTGTGATTATCGAACAGCTTTCGGAACATTAAGCCATCGTTTTTCAGACGGCCTGCGGTATTCCGTTCATACGGATAAAATAAAAAACCTGCCCGAACGGGCAGGTTTTTCCATATGCAGTTTTTAGAAACGGTGGTGCAGCCCCAAAGAAGCGGCGGTTTGCTCGATTTTGCCTTTGTCGGTTGCCGTCAGACGGGTTTTATTGCCCAAACGCATGTAACCGACCTGCCCGCGTACCGAAGTGCGCTTGCTGAAGCGGTAATCCCCGCCGACCACGATTTGGTCGAACTTATCGACCAATTTCTCGCCGCTGTCCACGCCTTTTGCCGGCCAACCGTGCGCGTAAGAAATACGCGGCCGCCAATTGCCGAAGTTATAACCTGCGGTAACGGCAGCATCAATCACTTTTACGGCTTCTTCTTTGCCGGTATCTTTGGTCATGTCGCTGCCGTTGTAGGTGTTAAAACCATCGGTGAAATTCGCCAGATAAGTATTGGCACTTTCATTGGCCTTGGCATACTGTGCACCGAAACCCAAGAATACATTATCGGCATCGTAAGCGGTTTCCAAACGGACAATATGCCCGTCTTCGTTACCGACCCGGTTTTTCCGCAAGTTGTAAGCCAATTTAGCGAAAAATTCGGGATTGCTGTATGTGATACCTGCATTGTATTGATCGCGCCCGGCCTGCTCATGGGTATATTTGTCGTCCGGATTTTGATTGTCGCGCGGAGAATATTGCGCGTTCAACTGTACACCCGCAAATTTCGGGCTGTCGTAACGCAGCGATACATTGCGCGAACCGGTGCGGGTAAACACGCCCAAGCCCAAAGCGTTGGTACTCCACATCCAAGTATCGATGGTGTCCATTTCATTGAGCATGTTATTCATATTGCCCGCACGCAGTTTACCGAACTTACCCTCCACGCCGATAAACGAATCGCGGTTGCCCCATCTTTCGCTGTTGCTTTGTCCCAAAATCGATGCGCGTTGCTCCAGCTGCCAAATGGCGGTAAGATCATCGCCCAATTTTTCGCTGCCTTTGAAACCGATGCGCGAGGTATTGTCGTTGATACGGGTTGAGGCCGCACTTTTTTCGGTGCCGGCACCGCCTTTGATTTTGACCTGGCTTGTGCTGACGCTGCTTTTGATTTGGCCGTATAAGGTCACGTCGGCATAAACGCCGCATGAAAATGCGGAGCAGGCAAGTGCGAGGATGGTTTTTTGCATAGAGTCTCCCTTTCAAAATATGGTTGAACCAACCCCAATATATTAATCAACCCACAACTTAAAAACAAGTTCTTTTAAAACGATAAAAATTTTTATTTATTATCGTTTTGTTTTACATGACTTTGCCAAGCCTGTAAGGCAAACCAAGCAAACAATATGCCGTAACGGTACGGCTTGGGCAGCGGCAACCGGGATGTTTTTGACAGCAAACCGCTTGAAGAAGCGGCAAAGCTGCTGCCTAAATCGGCCAAACGATAAAGTAAAGCTTCGTTTTCGGCTGTTTTCTGCGCACGGGTTTCTTTGAGCCTGCGCTGTTTCAGATGGGATGCGGCCACTTTCAAACGGGCGAGTTTGATTTCCAATTCCAGCAATTCGCGGATTTCTTTTTGTTGTCGGTTCATCGGAATCCTCCTTTTTACTCTTCGTCAATTTGACCGCGCAAATAAGCGATATCGGCTTGAATGTCTTTTAATGTGCTGCCTATGCGGTTGCCTTGGTTTTTCCAGCTGCCGATGATGCGCACACAGGCGATGGCAATAATCAACAGACTTAGTCCGGTAATGCCGAAAAATGTCCAAACGGCTTGCTGATCGGTCAGCACGCGGTTTAAGCCGAACAATAAACTGATCAATGCCACCAGCAGCAGTATTGCTGAAATCACCAGCCAAATCACACTGCGCACGGCATTGCCTGCCTGCTCCGCCAAATCAAGATTCAATAATTGCAGCCGCAACATCAATAAATCGATACCTTGATTGAATAATAATTTAGTATGTTGGATATTCTCTTTGAGATTCATCACTTTTCCCTTTCGCAGCTTTATTCTGTTTTCAGGCATTTAAAATAGAAAAGCCGTCTGAAACCTTTTTCAGACGGCTTCCTTACCGGCTATCAGCGGCGGTTCAGCAACACCCCTACCACCAAACCGGCCAATGCGGCAAAGCCCATTGCGTAATAAGGCTTATCGCGTACTGCTTCATCGGCTTGTCGGGCATGATGTTTGACACGTTCGCCGGCTTCTGCCTCAAATTCTGCAAAACGCTTTTTTCCTTCCTTGAAACGTTCTCCGGCTTCGGCTTCAAATTCTGCATATTTGTCGCGTGCCTGGTCGGCATAATGACTCAAACGCTCACCGGCTTCTTTTTCAAATTTGGTCAGACGCTCTTTCGCAGCGTCCAGTTTTTCCTGTAATTTCACTTTGGCCTGCTTGGCTTCCTCGGTAGTCGCCTCTGCACCGGCATTGTACAGATCCTCTACATCATTCATCACTTCACGAATATCTTTCAACAGAGCTTCTTTACGGGTTTCATAATCATATTTTTTCATTCATACGCTCCTTTGCGTGTTCGTTTGATGTGTTTTCAGTATAGAGACGGCAACATCAGGTTACAAGATAATTTCCCTAAAATTAATCCGCATTCTTGTAAAGATTATGACGTTCAGAAAAGCCCAATCATGAGCCGAACATTTTTCAGAAAACTTATTCCATACCGTCAGATCCGGCATTCTTTACGGATACTTTAAAACAGCATTTGCGGCAAGGCCGTCTGAAATGCCTGCCGTTATTATTTTTCAGACGGCCTGCTTCTTCATCGGCTAAACGGCAGCCAAACCCGCGCCAAACCGTACATCAACGCACCACCCGCTCCCAATATCAAAAACAGAATGCCTTTTTTCCTCGCATTCGGGCACAACCAATACACGCCCAAACTGAAGCTCAAAAATAATACCGCCACGCGCCATACCAGTGCCTTATCCCGATAACGGTTCAATGTATAGGTTTCGGTCATCATCACATACATTTGAAACAGAGCAGCCATGCACATGAAGATAATGCCGGCAGGTAAAAAAATTATCCCGAGTAACTCTTTGCTCATAAACCACATGCCGTCTGAAAATAAAGGTTTCATTATAGGCGATTTTGTCATGCTTTACCGCCCGGGCCGTCTGAAAAACATGATTCGGCACACCAATGCGGCCAACGGATTCCGATCATTATTTCTCCTACGGGATGAACGGCATTATTTGAGAAAACGGCGTTGCAATCGGTTTTCCCATCATTCGCCACCCATTGAAAATGCCGTCTGAAAAACATTTCAGACGGCATGGACACATCTGGCAATCAGCCGTGCAACGCACGCTTGTCGGCAGCCAATGCCGCCTCATGCAACACTTCCGACAAAGTCGGATGCGCGTGGATAATGCGGGCGATGTCTTCACTGCTGGCTGAAAACTCCAGGCTGGTCACGCCTTCCGATACCAGTTCGCTGACCACCGGACCGATCATGTGCACGCCCAAAATACGGTCGGTTTTCGCACAGGCCAACACTTTGATCGTACCTTTTGCCTTACCCATCGCCAACGCGCGGCCGTTTGCACCGAAGCCCGAAGTGCCTTTTTTGTACTCCACGCCTTCGGCTTTAAGCTGCTCTTCGGTTTTACCCACCCACGCGATTTCAGGATCGGTGTAAATCACGAACGGTACGTTGTTGAAATCGATATGCGGTTTTTGGCCGGCAATGCGCTCGGCCACGGCAACGCCTTCATCGCTGGCTTTATGCGCCAGCATCGGACCGCGCACCACATCACCAATCGCCCAAACATTCGGCAGGTTGGTTTTGCAGTCGCCATCGACTTTGATGAAGCCGCGTTCGTCTTTTTCCAAGCCCACGGCTTCGACATTCAGACCATTGGTGTTCGGAATACGGCCGATAGCCACGATTAATTTATCAAAGGTTTCAGATTTGGCTTCGCCTTTGGCTGTTTCGTATTGAACAGTTACGCCTTTTTCGGCTTTAATTTCACCGATTTTCACGCCCAGTTCAATTTCCAAGCCTTGCTCTTTGGTGAAGAATTTGAACGCTTCTTTGGCGATTTGCTGGTCGGCGGCGGCCAAGAATGTCGGCGCAGCCTCCAAAATGGTTACTTGCGCACCGACGCGGTTCCATACCGAACCCATTTCCAAACCGATCACACCCGAGCCGATTACACCCAATTTGGCCGGGACTTCAGTCAGGTTCAATGCGCCTTCGTTGTCCAAAACATCGACGTTGTCAATGGCGATTTGCGGCAGCGGACGGGGTACGGAGCCGGTTGCCACAATGACATGTTTCGCCTCGACAACGGTTTTTTCGCCTTTATTATCCACTTCGATTTGGTACAAATCGCCGTTTTTGCCCTTGAACGAACCCAAGCCGAACAAACTGTCGACTTTGTTTTTCTGGAACAGGAATTTCACGCCGCCGGTCAGTTTATTCACGATGGCATCTTTACGCTCAATCATTTTGGCGGCATCAAATTTGATGTCGCCGACGGTAATACCGTGTTCGGCAAAATCATGTTGCGCAGCATGGAAATGCTCGGATGATTGCAACAATGCTTTTGACGGAATACAGCCGACATTCAAACACGTACCGCCCAAAGCCGGCGCATCACCCGCTTTATTCACGCCTGCGTCAATACAGGCAGTTTTGAAACCCAATTGTGCGGCACGGATAGCGGCAACATAACCGCCCGGCCCCGCGCCGATAACCACTACATCATATTGTGACATTTAAAATCCTTTGTTTTCCAAAAAAGAATTGCTGAAAAGAAGCGATGCCTAGCGTTTTCGGCGGCATAAATAAGGACTATACTCCTTCACTTCCATGCGTGTGATGTTGTTGTAAACACGAATGGTGGCATTCGGATAGGTTTGGCAAAGCGATTGCCGCGCCATTTGAATGCCCGCCTTATTGCTATCGAGCTCGAATTTTTTATTCAGCTGCCTGCCCTGTGCATCATAAGCATTGACCGAATATTCTTTGCCTGAAAAAGCGGCGCACGCCGAGAAAAACAGTGCAGCCAAAATAATCAATGTTTTCTTCATGTTTGATACGCTCAACACGCTTTCAGACGGCCTTTAAGGCCGTCTGAAAATATTACAGATCCAACAACAGGCGCGCAGGATCTTCCAGAGCGTCTTTGATGGCAACCAAAGTCAATACCGCTTCGCGGCCGTCAATGATACGGTGGTCGTATGACAATGCCAGATACATCATCGGGCGAACCACGACTTGGCCGTTTTCCACTACCGCGCGCTCTTTGGTTGCGTGCATACCCAAAATCGCAGATTGCGGCGGATTGATAATCGGGGTGGACATCATGGAACCGAAAGTACCGCCGTTGGTAATACTGAACGTACCGCCGGTCAAATCCTCCAGAGAAATCTTACCGTCTTTGGCTTTAACGGCGTAATCCACGATGGCTTTTTCAATATCGGCAATGCTCATTTGATCCGCATCGCGCAAAATCGGCACAACCAAACCGCGCGGGCTGCCGATGGCGATACCGATGTCGAAGAAACCGTGGTAAACAATGTCGTTGCCGTCAACGGAGGCATTCACAATCGGATATTTCTTCAATGCGGCAACGGCGGCTTTGACGAAGAACGACATGAAGCCCAGTTTGGTACCGTGTTCTTTCTCGAATTTATCTTTGTATTTCGCACGCAAGTCCATGATTGGTTTCATGTTGACTTCGTTAAACGTAGTCAAAATGGCATTTTCCTGTTGCGAAGCCAACAGACGCTCTGCCACGCGGGCACGCAGACGGCTCATCGGAACACGCTGTTCAGGACGCGCACCGGCAGGAACAGGAGCGCTGGCAGAGGACGGTTTGGAAGAAGATGCATTTTGTACGTCCTCTTTCAAGACACGGCCGTCACGACCGGAACCTTGAATCGAGTTCACGTCCACACCTTTTTCAGCAGCCAACTTGGCAGCAGCAGGCATTGCAGGTGCGCCAACGTTTGCTGCGGCAGGTGCTGCCGGCGCAGATTCGGCGGTTGGAGCCGGTGCTGCTTCGGCGGCAGTTGCAGATGCAGCAGCTTCAGTATCAATGCGTGCCAACACCTGATCAGCCGTAACGGTTTCGCCATCGCCTACAACGATTTCGGTCAGGACACCGGCTTGCGGAGAAGGCACTTCCAAAACCACTTTGTCGGTTTCGATTTCAATCAGAATTTCATCGCGCGCAACGGCTTCGCCGACTTTCTTTTTCCATTCCAACAAGGTACCTTCCGATACGCTTTCAGACAGCATTGGCACTTTTACTTCAATAATCATTTTAATCTCCGGTTTGCCGTTTTTCAGACGGCCTGTGATGTGTTCTTAATCCTACGACCTGGTTCAGACCGCAGGCGTTTCTCTCGTCAATTAGAATTAGCCGTTCAATGCATCTTCAACTAATTGTTTCAACTGGGCAACGTGTTTGCTCATATAACCGACTGCCGGTGATGCGCTGCTTGGACGGCCGGCGTAAGACAGTTTTTGGCTTTCGCCGATAACGGCTTCCAAACGGTGGCGGATTTGGTAAAACGCGCCTTGGTTCTTCGGCTCTTCTTGTGCCCAAACCACTTCTTCAGCATTCGGGTATTTCGCCAATTCGGCTTTGACTTCATCGTAAGGGAACGGATAAAGCTGTTCCACACGGATAATAGCCACATTGTCTTCCAGCTTACGCTCGGCGCGACCTGAAGCCAAGTCATAGTAAACCTGACCGGCACACAGAATCACACGTTTCACGCTTTCATCATTGGCACGTCCTGCCTTATCGCCGATAACCGGACGGAAACGCGAACCTTCGGTAAAGTCTGACAACGGACTCATGGCATCTTTAAAGCGCAACAGACGTTTCGACATAAAGATAACCAACGGTTTGCGGTAAGAACTCAGTACCTGACGTTGCAGCAGGTGGAACATTTGTGCCGCTTCAGACGGCATAATAATCTGCATATTGTTTTCCGAACACAATTGCAGCCAACGCTCCAAACGAGCTGACGAGTGCTCAGGACCTTGACCGTCGTAACCGTGAGGCAGGATGGTGGTCAGACCGCACAAGCGCCCCCATTTGGTTTCGCCGGATGACAGGAATTGGTCAATCACCACTTGCGCACCATTCGCAAAGTCGCCGAACTGGGCTTCCCAAATGGTCAGTTTATCAGGAGCGGAACAGGCAAAGCCATATTCATAGGCCATGACTGCCTCTTCGTTCAAGATGGAGTCAATCACTAAGAAATCGGCGGCACCTTCGCCCATATTGCGCAACGGCACATAAGCACCGTCATCCCATTTTTCGCGTTTTTGGTCATGAATGACCGCGTGGCGGTGTGAGAACGTACCGCGACCCGAATCTTCGCCGGAAATGCGCACCCCGGCACCTTTAGTCACCAGATTGGCATACGCAATGGTTTCTGCCATACCCCAGTCAATCGGCTGGGTACCGGCCGCCATGGCTTTTCGCGCTTCATTCACGCGTTTGGCATTGGCATGCAAGGTATAGTTTTCCGGAATATT
The DNA here is from genome assembly GCF_047837985.1 of Neisseria sp. CCUG12390. Taxonomy (GTDB): domain Bacteria; phylum Pseudomonadota; class Gammaproteobacteria; order Burkholderiales; family Neisseriaceae; genus Neisseria. Next base: position 732,579 of record NZ_CP181244.1, on the reverse strand, counting down.
GGTAAATTTGTCGGCCAAGCGCTGGATATCGGCAGCAGGCAGACTGGTATCGACATCCTCGCGCCAGTCTTGCCCCTGATATTTACGCCAGTCGATACTGGTTCGTTGGAAATTGCTCAATGTAGTCTGCTCAACGTGCTCACCTTTATCCAAGGCTTCACGGTAAGCTTGCACCAAAGCATCGGCTTCAGCTTCAGTAATCACGTTTTCAGCAACCAGTTTTTCAACATATATGGCGCGTGTACCCGGATGTTGCGCAACTCTTTTATACATCATCGGTTGGGTCAAGGTCGGATCATCGCCCTCGTTGTGACCCCATTTGCGGTAGCAGACAACATCAATGACAATATCTTTTTTGAAGGTTTTACGGTAATCCAAAGCGGCTTGGATAGCAAAGCATACACGTTCCGGATCGTCACCGTTGACGTGAATAACCGGTGCGGAAACCATTTTCGCCACGTCGGTACAGTAAACGGTTGAACGGGTATCGCGGGTATCGGAAGTCGTAAAGCCGATTTGGTTATTGATAACGATATGGACTGTACCGCCGGTGGTGTAACCGCGGGTTTGCGATAAGTTGAATGTCGCTTGGTTGACGCCCAAACCGATAAACGCAGAGTCTCCGTGAATCAATACCGGCAAAACTTTCTCTTGGCCGTTTTTACCCAAACGTTCTTGCTTGGCGCGAGCAGACCCCTCAACCACAGGATTTACGATTTCTAGATGCGAAGGGTTAAACGCCAATGAAACATGCATAGGGCCGTTCGGCGTAGCAATATCGGAACTGAAACCCATGTGGTATTTGACATCGCCGCTAGGGTGTTTGATCTCGGCACGCCCTTCAAATTCGGCAAACAAATCACCCGGTTTTTTACCTAAGGTATTGACCAACACATTCAGACGGCCTCGGTGCGCCATGCCGATAATCACTTCTTCGACACCGTCCTTACCGGCATTTTGAATCAGGTAATTCAAACCTGCGATAACGCTTTCACCACCCTCGACACCAAAACGTTTTTGGCCGACATATTTCGTATGCAGGTAACGCTCCAGCGTTTCTGCTGCGGTTAACTGCTTCAGCAAATATTGTTTCTGCTCTTTGGTATAACGCGGCGTAGAAAGAACGCTTTCAAAATAGTTACGGATCCAACGGCGCTCTTCCGTTTCCGGAATATACATATATTCCACCGCCAAGTGACCGCAATAGGTTTGTTTCAGATTTTGGACAATCTCAGACAAAGCCATTTTTTCCTGGCCGTCGAAATCGCCTTCTCCCATGCTGAACTTCACGGCCATATCGGCATCAGTCAGACCATGGAATTTAGGATCCAACGCTTCCAAATATTTAGGAGGCATACGTTTCAGCGGATCCAATTGAGCCGCACCGACACCTTGAATGCGGTAGGCAGAAATCATACGCAACACGCCAACCTGTTTTTTCAGCATAGCTTCATCTACGCTGCCGGCAATAGCGGCAGCGGATCTGCTTTTAGCCAAATTGGTAAACGATTCACGAATCGGGGCATGGGCAACATCAATATCCGCTGCACCCGGCTGCTTGGCTAAATCAGTAAAATATTGCTTCCATTTCTCCTCTACCGAATTCGGATCAACCAAGAAAGCTTCATATAACTCCTCAATATAAGGAGCATTTGAACCAAACAGATAAGAGAAATTGAGTTTTTCGTCCATCATGGCGTGCGCTCTTTTCTTTAAGATATAAATAAAGGGTAGAACTCTGTGTTACTCTAACGGAGTTCAGGCCGTCTGAAGATGACACTTTATTCTACCCTATTCCGAACTAACCACCTGTAAATATTTTATCTTATACCGATAAAACCAACCAAACAGGCTTTTTAGTCTTCAAAAAATACATTTGACAACCTGTTAATAAACGGATTAACGTTCATCAACCGCTACGAAATCACGGCGACCCTCACCTGTATACAACTGACGGGGACGACCGATTTTCAGCGATGGATCGCCAATCATCTCATGCCAATGGGAAATCCAGCCTACGCTGCGCGCCAAAGCGAAGATAACGGTAAACATCTCGGTCGGAATACCCAGTGCCGACAGAACGATACCCGAGTAAAAATCTACGTTTGGATACAGCTTGCGCTCAACAAAGAACGGATCTTTTAATGCAATCTGTTCCAGCTCCATCGCCAATTTGAATTTAGGACTGTCTTCCAATCCCAATTCTTTCAATACTTCGTAACAGGTTTCGCGCATAATGCTGGCACGCGGATCCATATTCCGGTAAACGCGGTGACCAAACCCCATCAAACGGTATTTCCGTTGTTTTACACCTTCCATATAGGCTTCTACATTGGAAACGTCGCCAATTTCGTCCAACATTTTCAATACCGCTTCATTGGCACCGCCGTGAGAAGCCCCCCACAGGCAGGCGATACCGGCAGCAATACAGGCAAATGGGTTCGCACCCGAAGAACCTGCCAAGCGAACGGTAGAGGTTGACGCATTTTGTTCATGGTCTGCATGCAGGATGAAAATACGGTCTAAGGCGCGTGCCAACACCGGGTTCGGCTTATATTCCTCACACGGCGTAGCAAACATCATATGCAGGAAGTTTTCTGCGTAAGTCAGATTGTTTTTCGGATAATTGAACGGCAGACCGTTTGAATAACGGTAACACATCGCTGCAATCGTCGGAATTTTGGAAATCAAACGATAGATGGCAACCTCGCGATGGGTAGGATCGGTAATATCCAAACTGTCTTGATAGAAAGCAGACAATGCACCCACTACACCCACCATCATTGCCATCGGATGCGCGTCACGGCGGAAACCCCGGAAGAACCAAGTCAGCTGCTCATGCACCATAGTATGGTGGCTGACGATATCGGTAAATTTCTTCTTCTGTTCCGCATTCGGCAGTTCGCCGTAAATCAACAGATAACAGACTTCCAGATAATCGGATTTCTCTGCCAGCTGCTCGATGGGATAACCGCGGTAATAAAGTAAACCTTCTTCACCATCAATGTAGGTAATTTTAGACTCGCAGCTTGCAGTTGATACAAAACCCGGGTCGTAAGAGAACAAACCAGTATTTTTAGTCAAAGTACGGATATCAATGACATCATGGCCTAATGATGCTTCCAATACCGGTAATTCCAATGCCTCTTGGTTTGGGGTGTTGAGTTTTACTGTTTTAGACATTCTCTGCTCCTTTATAAGATGGGGCTTTTATCGGTTTGCTTTACAGCAGGTCTTTTCAGACGGCCTATGAATATTTGCTGCGGTGTTTTTCACTGCAGCCCTACTCATTTGTTCTATGCCTGCCTGATTCTCTCAAGCAATGGAATCAGATGAGTTTTTTCGGTTTGTTTATGACCGTTGACCAATGCCAGCAAGTCTTGATCTTGAAACTCAAGAATTTCAACAAAGGCGGTCAATTCCTCATCGTTTAATTGCTCAAATTCTCTTTCCATAAACCTGCCGAGAACCAAATCAAGCTCTAATAGACCCCGGCGGGTTTGAAAACGGATTTTTCGTTTTGCAGTATCGTCAAATACCATTCTAGACTGCCCGTTTCAACATAATTTCTTTAATCTTACCGATTGCACGTGTAGGATTCAAGTGTTTCGGGCAAACGTCAACACAGTTCATAATGGTATGGCAACGGAACAAGCGATATGGGTCATTTAAATCGTCCAAACGCTCGTTGGTAATAGTATCCCGGCTGTCGGCGATAAAGCGGTAGGCATTCAGCAAACCGGACGGACCGACAAATTTGTCGGGGTTCCACCAGAACGAAGGACATGCAGTCGAACAACATGCGCACAAAATACATTCGTACAAACCGTCTAATTCTTTGCGCTCTTCTTGGCTTTGCAGGCGTTCTTTGTCCGAATCAATCGGTGTATCGTTCACCACATAAGGTTTAATCGAATGATATTGCTTGAAGAATTGGGTCATGTCCACAATCAGATCGCGGATGACGGGCAGCCCCGGCAACGGGCGGATTTTAACCGGCTGTTTCAGACTGCGGATATCGGTCAGACATGCCAAACCGTTTTTACCGTTGATGTTCATGCCGTCTGAACCGCAAATACCTTCGCGGCAGGAACGACGGAACGACAAGGTATCGTCTTGCGCTTTAAGCTTAACCAATGCATCCAGCAACTTCACGTCTGTTGGTTCGATTTCCAACTCGTATGTCTGCATATAAGGCTTCGCATCAACATCAGGGTTGTAGCGGTAAACTTCGAAACTTACTTTTTCCATGAGAAGTGTTCCTTTTCTCACGAGCGGCTTGATGAATATTGATAGAATTCAAACCGTCGGTGTAGGGTCATTTGTTCTAATATTTTCAGACGGCCTTTGTGCCGATAGGCCGTCTGAAACTGCATACATCAATAAACACGCTTGGCCGGCTCGATATAATCGACAGTCAACGGCTTAGTGTGTACGGGCTTATAGCTCAAGGTATTGGTCAATGAATGATACAGGGTATGCTTCATCCAGTTTTCATCATCACGTTCAGGATGGTCGTCTGAAGCATGCGCACCGCGAGATTCTTTGCGTGCTTCGGCTGAAACCAAAGTTGCCTTAGCCACTTCAATCAAGTTATCCAGCTCCAAAGCTTCAATACGCGCAGTATTCCAAACTTTGCTCTTATCTTTGATTTCAGTACGCTTGACACGCTCGGCAATGGCCAAAATCTCTTTGACACCCTTGCTCAAAATCTCATCGGTACGGAATACGCCGGCATGGAGCTGTACGGAACGCTGCAGTTCACGGCGTAATTCGTCAACATTTTCACCATCCGTTTGATTATTCAAACGTTCCAAACGTTGCTCAGTCAGTTGACCGGCATTCTCAGGCAATGCCTTCCACCCTTCTTGCTCACGGATGTATTTAATCATACTGTCGCCGGCAGATTTACCGAATACCACCAAGTCGAGCAGGGAGTTCGTACCCAAGCGGTTCGCACCGTGTACGGACGCGCAAGCACACTCACCGGCCGCATACAGGCCATTCACGCGTACTTCATATTCATCACCTTGCGGCACAATCACTTCACCCAGGTAGTTGGTCGGAATACCGCCCATCATATAGTGGGTAGTCGGCACAACGGGAATCGGGTCTTTAATCGGATCAATGCCGGCAAACTGAATGGAAATTTCGCGGATACCCGGCAATTTTTCCATAATTTTTTCGGCACCAATATGATCGATTTTCAGTAAAACATGATCTTTGTTTTTACCGCAACCGCGACCCTCATAGATCTCCATCGCCATCGCACGGGACACCACATCGCGAGAAGCCAAATCTTTTACCGTTGGCGCATAACGCTCCATAAAGCGTTCACCATTGGCATTCAACAGAATACCGCCTTCGCCACGCACACCTTCAGTAATCAATACACCCGCGCCGGCAACACCGGTCGGGTGGAATTGCCAAAACTCCATATCCTCCAATGGAATGCCCGCACGTGCACAAATACCCAAACCGTCGCCAGTATTCATAAAGGCATTGGTAGAGGAAGCATAGATACGCCCTGCTCCGCCCGTGGCAAACAATACGGCTTTCGCATGGAAGATATAAACATCGCCGCTTTCCATTTCCATCGCGGTCACGCCGACCACATCGCCATCTTCATTGCGAATCAGATCAAGTGCAGTCCATTCCACAAAAAACTGCGTATTGGCACGCACGTTTTGCTGATACAGCGTATGCAGCATGGCATGGCCAGTACGGTCAGCAACGGCACAAGCACGTTCTACCGCACGTTTGCCGTGTTCTGCCGTATGACCGCCGAACGGACGCTGGTAGATTTTGCCGCTTTCCACGCGGTCGAACGGCATACCCATGTGCTCCAATTCAATCACTGCTTCAGGTGCGGCGCGGCACATGAATTCAATTGCATCCTGGTCGCCCAGCCAGTCGGAACCTTTTACGGTATCGTACATATGCCAGTCCCAACGGTCTTCCTGCACATTACCCAAAGATGCGGAAATACCGCCCTGTGCCGCAACAGTATGCGAACGGGTCGGAAATACTTTCGACAATACGGCACAATTCAAACCGGATTTAGATAATTGGAGAGCAGCACGCAAACCTGCACCACCACCGCCGACAATCACGGCATCAAACTTACGGACAGGATATCCCATACTACATTACCCCCAAATCACTTGAACAGAATAGAACATACATGCCACCAACCATACGATGGTTGCAGCCTGCAAACACAAACGAATACCGAACGGCTTGATGTAGTCCATCCACAAATCTCGGATACCTACCCAAGCATGCCAAAACAGCGCAACAAAACTGATTTGGGTAAACAGTTTTACCCACGGATTATTCCAGAATACCCGCCATTCACCATGTTCGTTCGGCAGCAGCAACAAAAACGCCACCAATGCCACGGTATAAACCAGCATAATTACCGCGGTAACACGCTGCACTGCCCAATCTTTCAAGCCGTAATGGGCACCGGCCAATTTGCGATCTACCATAATAATGCTCCAATCACTACGGTCAAAGTCAACGAACATACCAACACAAGTTTGGCGGTCAAACGGGCGGTTTTCAGCTCCAGCCCCTTGTGCGCATCCAAAAACAAAAAGCGCGTACCGGCACATGCATGATGTAACAATGCCCACAGCAAAACAATCAAACCAAGCTTCACAATCGGATTGGAAATAAAATGGAGATAAGATTCAAATACCGATTCTCGCTCCAGCGATGCAGCGAGCAAACCTAAAAGAATAGGCAGGGTAATGAACAGGAGCACACCGCTGACCCGGTGCAGAATGGAAACAATCCCGGGAATCGGCAAACGGATTTTCGGGAGATCAAGATAGACTGGACGTGGTTTGGCAGCCATAAGTCTGTTCCTCTGAATTTATTTTTCTCAAAATGAAGTAGCAAAAAACTACAACGGATTACACTCGGTATAATTTACATGGTTTAGGGGCATTTGAACAGCCCAATTTGTGAACAATCTAATAAATTTTTACAAAAAAGAGACAAAATAATTTTATCGTATTTCTTTTTAACTAGTCCTTCTGTTTGATTTGCTAGATTGATTCGAAGCCCCAAACTCGGCTGGTTTAAATTTAAGAATAAAATGCCCCCTTGCAGCACTATGCAAATAGCAAATGGTTTATTATCTAATACTACCAATCAATATTCCGCTGTATCTATCAAGAGATACCTAAATTTACGAGGTTTCGGCTTATCATAAAAATGCATTCGATTGACGTATCTTATCATCCAATCCCTTATACTGTTTCTTAATTTTCCACCCTATTCCCATGTTTTAGCAGCCTAAAATGTGCAAATTGACATCTCATCAAAACGACCAAAAGGTTTTTTCTATGAGTAATTCATCAAACTTCACTTCCCCTGAAGATTACATTCCTAAATTCAGACGTAAGAAACTCGATGAACCCGGCTTTTTACGTAAACTTGGCCGTTTTGCCGGCAAATTGGGAGCTCCGGTAGTCCGCCAACTCTATGCGTTGTATTTCCTATGGAAGTCTCCGCATACCCCCAAACAAACGAAAATGATTATAGCGGGAGCCTTAATTTATTTTTTCAGTCCTATTGATACCATCCCTGATTTATTGGGTCCTTTAGGATTTACTGATGACATTGCTGTTATCACATTGGTTTACAGTCAAATGAAAGCTTATTTAACCGACGATATACGCGAACGAGCACGCCTTGCTACCTATAAAATTTTAGGTAAATAGTCAAAAAATCTGAACTGCACCCCAAAAGTTGGACCCCCCCCAACTTCGAAAGGTGCAGTTTTCTTATGTCCAAATATACACCAGACTTCAAATACCAAGCCGTACTTCATTACCATCAAGTGCACAGCCAACAGCGCACCGCAGAGCACTTCAACGTCTCACGCACACACCTGCGCCGTTGGATCGCCGCCTATCGGGAAGGCGGTATCGCCGCACTTCAACACCCGCAGGCTGCGCTGATGAAGACCAAACGCAAGAATCCCTTTATCGTCGACAAACCCGACCATGAAAAAACTCAGGCAGCGCTGATTGAAGAGTTACGCTACATGAGGGCGGAGAACGACTACCTAAAGCACATGAAAGCCCTCAACGAAAAGAACGCCGCCAAAGCTGCGAAACCGTTCAAACGTTGAGGGCGAAGCACCCGCTGAAATACCTGCTGCACAGTGCCGGCATACCCAAAAGCAGCTTTCATTACCACATCGGCAAACCCGATCCTGATATGGAAGCCAAAGCGGCAGTGAGTGAAGTCTATTACCGGCACAAAGGCCGCTACGGCCATCGGCGGATTGCCGCCGTATTGTCGTGGAACAAAAAGAAAGTACAGCGCATTATGAAACTATTGGGGTTAAAAGCCAAAGTGCGCAGTAAAAAAGCCTACCGTCCGCAAGTCATAGGAGAAACGTCGAAAAACATCCTTAAGCGTGCATTTACTGCCGATAAAGCGGGAGTAAAATGGCTGACCGATGTGACCGGGTTCAAATGCACAGACGGCAAACTGTACTTATCGCCGATATTGGATGTGTTCAACCGCGAGATTGTGGCTTATGCGGTCAGCAGAAAGCCGGACAGCAAGATGGTCATGAAGATGCTGGATAAGGCATTCGGCCGTCTGAAAGGGCAAACGCCGCTGCTGCATTCCGACCAAGGTGTGCTTTACCGAACCGAGGCTTATCGGACGAAACTGGCGGAGAGAGGGATTGTGCAGAGTATGTCGCGCAAAGGCAATTGCTGGGATAACGCACCGATGGAGCGTTTCTTCGGTACATTAAAAGAAGAGAGCTTCCATCAGGAAGGGGCGTTATCGGTGGCAGAATTGACCCAAGTGATAGATGATTACATACATTACTACAATCAGGTATGTAAGAAATAACCGCGTTGTTTACACAACAGGTTGAGAAAAATAATCCTCCAAAGTCTCAAAAGGCGTCCTGCCTTTCAAGCTGCCGTGCGGCTTGACCGTATTGTAGAAATTCACAAAGCGGCACAATTCCCTGCGCCGGTGTTGCGCATCGTCAAATGTCTGCTTATCGTGCCACATCTCCATCAGCGTCCGAATCACCCGTTCCGCTTTGCCGTTGGTCTGCGGACGCGCAATACGGGTAAACTTCTGCACGATGTTGTTGCGGCAGCAGGCAGCGCCAAACGGGTGGGATGCATTGCCTTTGTATTCCACTCCGTTGTCCGAGTATGCGCATTCGACGGTGTACGGGCAGCAGTCAATCACATCCCTCAACAGAAACTTGGCGGCACTGGCAGCCGTACGGTCGGGCAAGATGGCTGCGTACAGTTCGCGGGAGTAGTCGTCGATGGAGACAAACAGGTATTCGAACGGGTCGGCAACGCTTTGGTTTTTCAGCCGCGGCAACCGTTTGGTATCGAAATGCACCATTTCGCCGGGATAGGATTTGTTGTAGCGTTTAGCCTGTTTTTTGAGCTTTTCTTCGATGGCTTTTTCAACCTTAGCCAAACGTTTCATCCCGTATTTGGCTTGTTTGAACCGGTTGTTGGTACTGTTTTGCGGTGTGAGCAGCTGCAGCCGTGCGGCTTTGAGGATACGGTAGATGGTTACTCTGCTGACTTGGTATTGCCGGGCAAGTGAAGTAACGGTAATTTTATCCTGCGTATAGGCGCGCCAAACGGCTTGACGTTGGTGCGGTGTAAGTCGGGTATTTTTGTGGATGTTCATGGCAGTATTGTCTTTCAAATACTGTAAACAACGCTAGCTTTTCTTACATCAGGCCGTCTGAAAATAAACGCCATGCGTTTACAAAGCCGAAAACCTACTCGATATTCTGCACCTGTTCGCGCATCTGCTCGATTAACACTTTCAATTCCACCGAAGCCTGCGTGCATTCGGCGGCAACGGCTTTGCTGCCCAAGGTATTGGCTTCGCGGTTAAGCTCCTGCATCAGGAAATCCAGGCGTTTGCCGACGCTGCCTTTGCCCTCGGTTACGATACGGCGCACTTCGGCGATGTGGGTGCGCAGGCGGCTGAACTCTTCGTCCACGTCGGATTTTTGGATAAACAGCGCAAATTCCTGCTGCAAACGGTCGTTGTCGATATTTTCCACCACCTTTTTCAGACGGCCTCTGACTTTTTCCATGTGCGCTTCGAGCAGGCTGGGAAAAAGTTCGCCCAAGGCATCGACGATTTCCTCCATTCCGTCAAGGCGTTGCCGCAAATGGTCGGCCAGTTTCTGCCCCTCGCGCTTGCGTGCGGCGGCGAAATCTTTCAAAGCCTGTTTCAACAAATCCTGCACGGCTTTGGCAAATGCTTCCGCGTCTTCGCTTTGGCTCGCCAGCACGCCCGGAAATTTCAGAATATCGGCCACGGTCAGCTTGCCCAAACCGTCGAACTGACCGCGCCATTTCATATTTAAATCAGCAAGTTGCGCCACCAAATCCTGATTCACCTCCAAACCTTGCGCGGCTTGGGCGATGTCTTGGATCTGAATGCGGCATTCCAATTTGCCGCGCACGGCTTCGGCGGCAATCTGCTCGCGCAACGTGCCTTCCAAATGGCGCAAATCGTCGGGCATACGGAACTGCACGTCCAAATAGCGGTGGTTGACCGCGCGGATTTCCAAATTGATGCGTTTGCTGCCGCATTCCCCTGCGGCATTGGCAAAGCCGGTCATACTGCGGATGGTCATGGTTTTACTCCGTTTCTACATTACGAGTGAAAGTGGGGGTCAATATACCATAGCGGCCAAGCCGACGATAGGCCGTCTGAACAGTCCGGCAAGCCCGAAGCTGCTATAATCGCCCTGTTTTTATTATTAAGGAATGTCCCATGAGCCACCCTATCCGCACCGCCCGCGCCGCCGACAGCCTGCGCGAGATCCGCATCACGCCCGACTTTCTGCCGCATGCCGACGGCTCGGTCTTAATCGAATGCGGCAACACCAAAGTCATCTGCACCGCATCCGTTGACGAAAACGTGCCGCCGTTTCTGCGCGGTAAAAACCAAGGCTGGGTCACGGCGGAATACGGCATGCTGCCTGCCTCCACCGCCAGCCGTATGCGCCGCGAAGCCGCCGCGGGCAAACAGTCCGGCCGCACACAGGAAATCCAGCGTTTAATCGGCCGTTCGCTGCGCGCCGTGGTCGATATGGAAAAACTGGGCGAACGCCAGATTCTGATTGACTGCGACGTGATTCAGGCCGACGGCGGCACGCGCACGGCTTCGATTACCGGCGCATTCGTCGCCCTGCAAATGGCGGTCAATAAATTACTTTCAGACGGCCTGATTGCGGAAAACCCGATTCGTGAGGCGGTTGCCGCGGTGTCGGTCGGCGTGGTCGGCGGCGTTCCCCTGCTGGATTTGGATTATCCCGAAGACTCGGGCTGCGACAGCGATGTGAACATTGTGATGACTGCTTCGGGCAAAATCATCGAAATCCAGGGCACGGCGGAAGGCGCGCCCTTCAGTCTCGACGAATTGTCCGCACTGATTGCGCTCGGGCAGAAAGGCATTGCCGAGCTGGTGCAACACCAGCAGAAGGCATTGCAGAAATAAAAAAACGAGACCTTGGCAAAGTCCGGAAGTATTCGAAAATCGCTAATCCGTCATTTCCGTACAGACGGGAATGACGGATGCAGACAGCCGGATACAACCTGAGTTTATAAAGGTATCAAACCATCAGGTCGTCTGAAAAATAATCTGCCGCGCTGTTGGCAATTCTTCCGAAAATCCGACGGTTTTCCGAACAGCCAAACAGCCGGCACACCATTTTCAGACGGCCTGAACAACACAACAATAGGGAGAAACGCATCTCATGGATATTTTCGATTCCCTGTTCGCGCAATATCAAGGCGTGGCGGCATGGCTGGTCGCGCTGGAACTCGTTGCCGTGGTCTGCGGGATGGCCAGCGTCTGGCTGATACGCAAAGGCAGCGTCTGGGGCTTTCCCGTCGGCATCGTCAGCACCGCCGGATTCGTGTGGCTACTGTGGATATACGCGCTGTTCGGCGATATGCTGATCAACGCGTATTACACCGTGTTGGGCGTGTACGGCTGGGCACAATGGTCACGGCAGCAAAGCGCGGATAACGGTTTCCGGGTCTCGCCGTTTACCGCACGCGATGCGCGGGTCTGTGCGGCTTTGGCCGTATTCAGCACGGCCTTCGTCGGCGCGGTGTACTGGTTCAAACCGTATATCAACAACGGCTTTTCGTGGCACGGCGTTACCGCCGGTTTTGCCCATTTCACTTGGCTCGACTACACCGATATTTTCACCACCGCGCTGTTTCTCATCGCCATGTGGCTGATGGCGGAACGCAAAATCGCCCATTGGATTGTGTGGATTGTGGCCGACGCGGTGTCCGTGCCGCTGTATTTTTACAAAGGGCTGACCTTCAGCGCGTTCCAATATGTGGTGTTCACTTTGATTGCCGTCAGCGGATATTCAGCATGGAAAAAAATCTTACGCAAACAGGCGGCCGAATCCGCCGCGTCGCGGTAATCGGCCCCGAATCTACGGGCAAAACCACGCTGGCCCAGGCTTTGGCGCAGCGGTTCGACACCGAGTGGGTGCCCGAATACATGCGCGGATACTGCCAGAAACTGTGGGACGAAGAGCGGCAAATCTGCCGTTGGGCGGATTTGCTGCCGATTGCCGCAGGGCAGATGCAGTCTGAAAACCGGCTGGCCGAAACCGCGCGGAATTTTCTGTTTTGCGATACCTGTTTGTGGGAATTGGTGGTGTATGCCTATCTGTATTTCGGCGATTGTCCGCCCGAACTGGAAGCCGCCGCAGCCGCCTCGCATTACGATGCCGTGTTCCTGACCGACATCGATGTGCCGTGGGTAGCCGACGATTTGCGCGACAGGCCGCAGGAGCGGGAAAAAGTGTCGGCTCTGTTTCGGGATTATCTAAACCGCCGCAACATTCCGTTTACGCTGCTCAGCGGTCCGCACGGACACCGTTTGCGGCAGGCGGAAAACGTACTCAAACCGTTTCTGCACGATTAAACGCCAGAGGCCGTCTGAAAAGTTTTCAGACGGCCTCGGACAATTGCTCTGCCCCACCCTTCGATACCGAAAAACACGCCGACATTGTCAACAATATAACGAAATGACCGCCTTTTCCGGACAATTGTGCCGCGCAGCCGAATTAATCCGCCCCCAACCTTGAATTTTATGTAAAAAATAGTAATAATAGCTGAACTTTTCTCACCAACGCAGCAACAAACCGCTGCCCCAACTCCCAAAGAAAGCACGAAAAAAATGGCGTTAATCGTACAAAAATACGGCGGCACCTCGGTCGGTTCCGCCGAACGCATTAAAAACGTAGCCAACCGTGTTGCCAAAGCCCGCGCCGAAGGGCACGACGTTGTCGTCGTGGTATCGGCCATGAGCGGCGAAACCAACCGCCTGGTTGCGCTGGCACACGAAATGCAGAATACGCCCGACCCGCGCGAGTTGGACGTTGTCTTGTCCACCGGCGAACAGGTTACCATCGGCCTCTTGGCCATGGCCTTGAAAAACATCGGCGTGGACGCGAAAAGCTACACCGGCTGGCAGGTCGCCCTGAAAACCGACACCGCCCACACCAAAGCCCGCATCGAAAGCATCGACGACGAAAAAATGCGCGCCGACCTGAAAGCCGGACGCGTGGTCATCGTCGCCGGTTTCCAAGGCATCAGCAGCGAAGGCGACATCTCCACCTTAGGCCGCGGCGGTTCGGATACCTCCGCCGTGGCGTTGGCCGCCGCACTCAAAGCGGACGAATGCCAAATCTATACCGACGTGGACGGCGTGTACACCACCGACCCGCGCGTGGTTCCCGAAGCGCGCCGTCTGGACACCATCACGTTTGAAGAAATGCTGGAGCTGGCCAGCTTAGGCTCGAAAGTTCTGCAAATCCGTTCCGTAGAATTCGCCGGAAAATACAAAGTACGCCTGCGCGTATTGAGCAGCCTGCAAGACGGCGGCAACGGCACCTTAATTACCTTTGAAGAGGACGACAACATGGAAAGAGCTGCCGTAACCGGTATTGCCACCGATAAAAACCAAGCCCGCATCAACGTGCGCGGCGTACCTGACAAACCGGGCGTAGCCTACCAAATCCTGGGCGCGGTGGCCGATGCCAACATCGAAGTCGACATGATTATCCAAAATGTCGGTTCGGAGGGTACCACCGACTTCTCGTTTACCGTTCCGCGCGGCGATTACAAAGCCACACTGAGCCTGTTGAACAATTTGAAGGACAGCATCGGCGCAGCGGATATCGACGGCGACGACACCGTATGCAAAGTGTCCGTAGTGGGCATGGGTATGCGCTCGCACGTCGGCGTGGCGGCGAAACTGTTCCGCACTTTGGCGGAAGAAAGCATCAATATCCAAATGATTTCTACGTCTGAAATCAAAGTATCGGTATTGATCGACGAGAAATATATGGAACTGGCCACCCGCGTTTTGCACAAAGCCTTTGAACTGGAAAAATAATCCGTTCCGATTGAAAACAGGCCGTCTGAAAGTCAAATCCTTTCAGACGGCCTGTCTGTTTTTACAAAATGCCCGAATGTTTCCGGGACACTTTAAGGTCAATTAAACGGGCAATACCTTCGGCACTAACTAAAGACTTCCGGTATGCAGAAAAACATTGCAAAGCATTCCGGCCTAAACGTGATTGTCTTAACAACAATCAAACCGTCATGCTGTCCTATCAGGTCTATCCCCAATAGGACAGCCGCCGAACATTGCCATCTTTCAGCCGGTAAAAGCCCGTTCTCAAGCTTCCATCTGATCGGCTTGGATGGCGGTCAGCGCGATGGTGTACACGATGTCGTCTACCAATGCGCCGCGCGACAAATCGTTGACCGGTTTGCGCAAACCTTGCAGCATCGGGCCGACGCTCAATACGTTGGCGTTGCGTTGTACGGCTTTGTAGGTACAGTTGCCGGTGTTCAAATCGGGGAACACCAACACGGTAGCCTGACCTGCCACCGCGCTGTTCGGTGCTTTGGATTTGGCTACGCTCGGTACGGTGGCCGCGTCGTATTGCAGCGGGCCGTCAATCGCCAGATCAGGGCGTTTTTGTTGCGCGATTTGGGTGGCTTGCGCCACGGCTTCCACATCGGGACCCGCGCCGGAAGTGCCGGTCGAGTAGGAAATCATCGCCACTTTCGGCTCGATGCCGAAGGCTTTGGCGGAATCGGCGGACTGAATGGCGATGTCGGCCAGTTGTTCCGGCGTAGGATTCGGGTTCACCGCGCAGTCGCCGTAAACCAATACCTGATTCGGCAGCAGCATGAAGAAAATGCTCGATACCAAGCTCGCGCCCGGTGCGGTTTTAATCAGCTGCAAAGCCGGACGGATGGTGTTGGCGGTGGTGTGAACCGCACCGGAAACCAAGCCGTCGACATCATTTTGCGCCATCATCATGGTACCCAGCACCACGGTATCCTGAAGCTGCTCGCGCGCCTGCTCTTCGGTCAGCCCTTTGCTCTTGCGCAGCTCGCACATCGGCGCAACGTATTGCTCGATTAAGTCGGCAGGATCGATGATTTCCAAAGAATCCGGCAGATTGATGTGGCGTTCTTTCGCCACGGCCTCGACCTCGGCACGCGGTGCCAGCAATACGCAGCGGGCGATGCCTTTTTCATGACAAATCGCAGCGGCCTGCACGGTACGCGGTTCCGCGCCTTCAGGCAACACGATGCGCTTGTTGGCTTTGCTTGCGCTGTTCATCATGTTCACGCGGAATTGCGACGGCGACAGGCGGCTTTGCGCACGGTTGACCAATTCTTTCACATCGCCCAATTGTTCGGTCGAACCGAAAAAGGTCAAACCGGTTTGTTCGGCGGCAGCCTGACCCACGCCCGGCGCGGCGTTGTCCAACACGAAACCGGCCAACACGCCCGGTGCGGTGATGTAGGATTGTTTGGCCAGATTCAGTTTCTGCACGACGTCGTCAACGTCGGTTTCGCACAATTCACCCTCTTCGTCGCACGCGCCCACAGCGAACACCACCGCCGCATCCAGCGACAAGGCCAGTTCAAAGTTTTTGGTGGCCAGGAATACTTTGTCGGCATTCGGACGGATACCTTTAATCACCACGTTTTCCGCATTCATTTCGCTGATTTTGCCGACCAGCGCGTCCAGCCAGTCGTCGCTTTTGCCTTGCGCCAGCAGCTTTTCGCCGAAGCCGTTTTCATCCAACGCGCGCAGGACTTGCGCGTTCGGCAGCGCAGCAGCCAGAGCCTGAGTGGTCGCCCAGCTGTCGATGCGGGCGGAAACGGGTACAACCAATACGTTTGACATGTTTGTTCCTTTTCGTGGAATAAAAAAGAGAGAAATTCGCGCTTATTTTAGCACTTCGGCGCAGCGGTTTGCACCGATTGCAAACGAATTTCGAGTGAAACCGACATAATTTTGCCCGAAATCAGATAAAGGCAGGCAGGTTAAGGCCTTTAAAAAATCCGTAATCCATACCAATCAATAAGGCCGTCTGAAAAGAAACGATACTTTTCAGACGGCCTTGCCCATCATGTCATTTTCTTCACAAGCCTCAATCGCCCATCGCAGCCAACAATTCGGCCTGATGTTCGGCAATCAGCGCATTGGTCAGCTCTTCCAAATCGCCGTCCATGATGAAATCCAGCTTGTGCAGCGTCAGGTTGATGCGGTGATCGGTCACGCGGCCTTGCGGGTAGTTGTAGGTGCGGATGCGTTCGCTGCGGTCGCCGCTGCCGATGAGCGATTTGCGTTCGGCGGCTTCTTTGGCCTGCGCTTCGCGCTTTTGCGCGTCGTTCAGGCGTGCGGCCAAGACTTTCATCGCCTGCGCTTTGTTGGCGTGTTGGCTTCGTCCGTCTTGGCATTCCACCACCATGCCGGTCGGCAGGTGGGTAATGCGCACGGCGGAATCGGTTTTGTTGATGTGCTGGCCGCCCGCACCGCTGGCGCGGAAGGTATCGATGCGCAAATCGGCCGGGTTCAGCTCGATGTCTTCCAACTCGTCAGCTTCGGGCATGACCGCCACGGTACAGGCCGAAGTGTGGATACGTCCCTGACTTTCGGTAGCCGGAACGCGCTGCACGCGATGGCCGCCCGACTCGAATTTCAGACGGCTGTACGCGCCGAGTCCGACAATGCGCGCAATCACTTCCTTATAGCCGCCCAGTTCGCTTTCGTTGGCCGACACGATTTCCACCTGCCAGCGGTTTCGCTCGGCATAGCGGCTGTACATCCGCAGCAAATCGCCGGCAAACAAAGCCGCTTCGTCGCCGCCCGTCCCTGCGCGCACTTCGATGAAAATGTTTTTGTCGTCGTCGGCATCTTTGGGCAGCAGCAGCTTTTGCAGCTCGACATCCAATTCTTCAATCAGTGCATTGGCTGCTTCGATTTCTTCGGCGGCAAATTCTTTCATATCGGGGTCGGACAGCATTTCCTGCGCATCGGCCAAATCGCTTTGCGCCTGACGGTATTTCTGGAACACTTCCACCACCGGCGTCAGCTCCGCGTGTTCGCGCGTGAGCTTGCGGTAGTTGTCCATATCGTCGGCGGCTTCGGGCTGGCCGAGCAGATGGGTGACTTCTTCCAAGCGTTCGCTGAGTTGTTGTAATTTTTCTAAAATCGATGGTTTCATAATTTTTTACGGTGAATGAAAGGCAAAAACCTTCGCAAAATTCAGATTAAACCTGAAAATCTATGTCCGTCGTTCCCGCTCAGGCGGGAATCTGGAATCTTAACTTTCTGTAATTTTTAAATATTCCTGAATCTGTCAGGTCCGGATTCCCGCCTGCGCGGGAATGACGGCTAAAGTTTCAGATGGAAATTTTTAATTTTGCAAAGGTCTCATGCCGTCTGAAAGGTTTTCAGACGGCATGGTATCGAGCCGACATTATAATGGATTTTACCCGCCGGCAAACCAATCGGTTGATTTTTTCAGACGGCCTCACGGTTCAGCAGAATGTCCAGATTCCGCTCGGTATGCGCCGCCACTTCCGCGGTATCCGCGCCGCGCAGTTCCGCCACGATTTCGGCGCTTGTGCGCACATTGGCCGGCGTATTGACCTCATCGCGCAGCATAAACGGACTGTCGGTTTCCAGCACCATATCGCCCCAATCCAACTGCGCCGCTGCCTGCCGCACTTTTTTTGCGTTCGGGTTCAAAAGCAGCGAACCGATGCCGATTTTAAAACCGCAGCGCAACAAAATCCGCGCCTCTTCCATGCTGCCGGAAAACGCGTGCGCAATGCCGCCCCGGGTAAAACCGCTCTGCTTCACCGCTTCGGCAACCGCCGCCGTGGCTTTGACGTTGTGCACAATCACAGGCCGCGCAAGGCGTTGCGCCAGTTCGAGCTGGCGGCAGAATGCTTCGACCTGCCGCTGTTTTTGCGTTTCAGACGGCCTATTCACCAGAAAATCCAAGCCGGTTTCGCCGACCCAAGCCTGCGGATATTGCCGCAACAGGCGTTCGAGTTCGGCAAAATCCTGCGGCGCGGCGGCTTCGGCAAACCACGGATGAATGCCCAAAGCGATGTGGATGCGGCTTTCAGACGGCCTTTCCGTCTGCGTCAGGCGCACGACATCCGCCCAATCGCCGCGCTGCGTGGCGGGGACGATAAAACGGGTTACGCCCTGCTGCGCCGCTTGCGCCAAAATTTCGGACAAGCGGTTTTGGAACGCAGGATCGGCAAGGTGGCAATGGCTGTCGGTAAAATTCATCTCAAAGGCCGTCTGAACATTGGAACTCGAACCACATTTTCAGACGGCCTCAACCAAACCGAGCGCGTGCAGTTTTTGCCGCACGGTTTCGGCGTTCCAACCGTTCGACACGGCCAACGTCAGCAGCGCGGTGGCGGTTTCGAGGTTGCATTTGCCGCCGTTCACCACACCTGCCCGTCGCAGCGCGCTGCCTTGTGCGTACACCGCTGCGGCGCACCCTTGCTGCACCTGGCTGATGTTGAGCAACAAGCCGCCGCGTGCGGTGAAGGTTTGCACGGCTTCGATAAGCCCTTTGTCGCTCGGCGCATTGCCGTGGCCGTAGCTTTGCAGAATCACGGCTTGGGCGGCGGTGTGGTTCAGGCCGTCTGAAAAATGGTTCACGGCAAAACCGGGCGTCAGCGTTTGGCAGACAACCCGCGCCTCGGGATTCAGCGGTAAAACTTTGAGGCCGTCGGAAACGGATTCGGTGCGCTTTTCAGACGGCCTTGCGACCAACTGAAAACCGTCCGACTCATTCCATTGCGCCCACGCGCCGAAATGCGGATTGTCGAACCCAGCGGCGGTTTCGGTGCTGACCTTGCTGCTGCCGACGGCGGGATAAATTTTGCCGTTGAAGGCAATCAACACTTGCGGCAACGCCGTTTCAAACGCGGCGACGGCGGTGGCCAGATTCAGCGGCGCGTCGCTGTCGGGCGCATCATACGGCCATTGTGAGCCGGTGAATACCACGGGTTTGTCCAAGCCCTGCAGCGCGAGTGCGAACAGATTGGCGGTGTAGGCCATCGTGTCCGTACCGTGCAGAACCAGCACGCCGTCGCAGTGCGGTAGTTTTTCGGCCAAAATGTCCAGCCAGTCGCGCCAGTTTTCCAGCGTTACGGCGGAGGAATCAATCAGCGGCTCGCAGACATGCCAGTCGAACTCGAGGCCGTCTGAAAACGGCTGCAGGGCCTTGCCGACCAATTCGGTATCGGGGTGCAGGCCGTCGCTGCTTTGGCTCATGCCGATGGTGCCGCCCGTATAAAGGACGAAGATTTTTTGCGTCATGGGGTTGTCTCCAAAATAAGGCCGTCTGAAAACAGCGGGCAGGATTCGCTGTTTTCAGACGGCCTATTTAACTATATTTTCAGTATCGGTTCAATCAGCCCTGCTTCTGCCCAAACCGCTTTCCGAGCGGGAAGTATGTTCGAACAACCTTGGATACCCACATATGGCAATAAAAAAGCATCTGATAAAACAGATGCTTTTGAATCGATAGGCAGAACAGGTTTAAGTATCCGCTTTGGCTCCGGCTTTTTTTGCCGCCCGCGCCGCTTTCCGTTTTTGGCGCAGTTCGGAAAGTTTTTCACGATAAAAACGGATACGCTGACGCTTGCGCCACCAAAACCACAGCAAGACCGCCGCACCGATGCCGATGACCACAAACAGCCCGGATTGGAAACTGTGAACCTTGGCCATCAGCCAGTCAATGTTGTTCGCGCCGTAATCCCCCAGATAAATCCACACGGGCACGGAAATCAAGGCAGCCAGGCCGTCCATCATCAAAAAGCGCATGTACGATACTTTGCGGCTGATACCGGCGGTAATGTAAATCGGGGTGCGCAGGCCGGGCAGGAAACGGGCGACAAACAGCACCCAGTTGCCGTATTTATCGAATTTCTCCTGCACTTGGGCGTATCGTTTCGGCGTCATCACGCGTGCAATCGGTTTGAATTGCAGGATTTTGTGTCCCCAAATGCGTCCGGCGGCGAACATGCAGCCGTCGCCGGCCAAGACGCCGAGCATCCCCACAACCACCATGATATGCACATTGGTATAGCCCAAACCGGAAATCACGCCGCCGGTTACCAAAGTGACGTCTTCGGGAATAGGCACACCGAAGCCGCACGCCAGCAGCACCAAAAATACTGCGGCATAACCGTATTCAACGAAAAAAGCTTCCAAAAACGCAAACATCGGTAAGAGGTTCTCACAGTGAAATTATTCTGACAGGCCTTTCAGACGGCCTGGTATTTGATTGCGGCATCACCGCCTGTTGAATACCGCTATTCTACCAACAGATAAGGCCGTCTGAAAGCGGAACAAGCCGATTTCATCAAATATTCGTCAAATTAACCAAAACCAGGAAAAAGGCGGCCGAATCCGGCCGCCTTCGTCAGTTTGATTCCGCCAAAATCGGAATTATTTTTTTGCCCCCTGAATCGCGGCGGCGATGCGTTCCGCGCCTTTTTTCGCCCAGTCGGCCTGTTTCGCCTCCACCATCACGCGCACGACCGGCTCGGTGCCCGAAGCGCGCAAGACCACGCGGCCTTTGCCTTCCAGCTCTTTTTCCACTTCGGCCAATACTTCTTTGCTGGCTTCCTGCCAGTTTTGGCCTTTTTGGATTCGCACATTGATCATGGTTTGCGGAAACGGCTGCCAATCGGCGCATACGGTGGCCAAATCCTGACCCAGCACTTGCAGCGCGGCCAGCACTTGCAGCGCGGAAATCAGACCGTCGCCGGTATTGTGTTTGTCCATACACAAAATATGGCCGCTGGCTTCGCCGCCGATGAGCCAGCCGCGCTGGTGCAGCTGTTCCAATACATAGCGGTCGCCGACTTTGGCGCGGCAGAAGTTCACACCCTGCTCGTTCAAAGCGATTTCCATGGCCATATTGGTCATGACCGTACCGACCACGCCGCCGATTTCCACGCCTTCGCGCGCACGCGCTTTGGCGATGACGTAAATCAGGCTGTCGCCGTCGTACACTTTGCCGTTTTTATCCACCATCATCAGGCGGTCGCCGTCGCCGTCAAGCGCGATGCCGTAGTCGGCTTCGTTTTGCAACACGGCCGCCTGCAGGGTTTTCGTATGGGTCGCACCGCATTTTTCGTTGATGTTGTAGCCGTTCGGTTCATCGCCGATGGGCACGACTTTGGCACCGAGTTCGTGGAACACTTTGCCGGCCACGTCGTAGCCAGCACCGTTGGCGGTATCGACCACCAGTTTCAAACCGCGCAAGTCCATATTGGCCGGGAAGGTCGATTTGCAGAATTCGATGTAGCGGTCGTCCGCACCGCTGATACGGCGGGCGCGCCCCAATTTGTCGGACGGCAGGGTTTTCATTTCCTGATCGATTTTGGCTTCGATTTCCAACTCGATTTCATCGGAAAGTTTCACACCGCCCTCGGCAAAAAATTTGATGCCGTTGTCGGAATACACATTGTGCGACGCGGAAATCATCACACCCGCCGACAAACGCAGCGCACGGGTCAGGTAAGCGACGCCCGGAGTCGGCAGCGGGCCGGTCTGGATTACGTTCACGCCGGCAGCGGTGAAACCGGCAATCAAAGCCGCTTCGAGCATATAGCCGGAAATACGCGTGTCTTTACCGATCAATACGGTCGGCTTCTGCTCGGCATCGTGCTGCACCAGCACCTGACCGGCCGCATAACCCAGTTTCAACACAAATTCCGGGGTAATCGGAAATTGACCCACTTCACCGCGCACGCCGTCGGTACCGAAATATTTTTTTGCCATGAAGACTGCTCCGTTATTTTAAAATTGGAAAATTATATAAAGGGATAAGTGACCAAACAGACAAAATCTGCCTAACGCGTTTAGATGCCGTCTGAAAGGTATAGTTTCATCATCGTTGCTTTCAAAAATCCGGCGGCCCCGTTTTTCAGACGGCCTGAGCATAAACAGACACTCACACGCCCAGCACCTGCCACACTTTCAGCGCATCCTCCGTCGCTTTGACATCATGCACACGGACAATCTGCGCTCCGCGTGCCACCGCAGCCAAAGCCGCCGCCACGCTGCCGTGGATTCTTTCAGACGGCCTTTGTCCGCCTGTGATTTCGCCTATCATCCGCTTGCGCGAAACACCGATTAACACGGGCAAACCCGTTTCGCGCATCAATTCGGGCAGACGGTGCATCAGCTCTATATTATGCTGCAGCGTTTTGCCGAAGCCGAAGCCCGGGTCGAGCGTGATGCGGTTTGCGGCAATGCCGGCGGCGGTACACGCGGCAACGCGCCCGTTCAGATAACGCGCCACTTCGCCGACCACATCCCGATACTGCGGATTATCCTGCATGGTTTCCGGCAAGCCCTGCATGTGCATCAGGCAAATACCGGTGTCGGGATAACGCGCCAACACCTCCACCGCACCCTCATCGGTCAACGCAGCAACATCATTGATGATGTCCGCCCCGCCCTGTTCCAGAGCCAGCCGCATAATCTCCGCGCGGCGCGTATCCAAACTCACCGGCACATTCCATTTGCCGATTTCCACCAACACCGGCTGCACGCGCCGCCATTCTTCTTCGGGCGGCACAAAATCCGCGCCCGGCCGCGTCGACTCGCCGCCGATGTCGAGAATGTCCGCCCCGTCTTTCAAAAGCTGCTCGGCATGACGCAAGGCCGTCTGAATATTTTTCGAATACGTACCGCCGTCTGAAAACGAATCGGGGGTCAGATTAACAATGCCCATAATTTTCGGTTCGGCCAAATCAATCTTGAAACGCCCTGCCTGCCAAATGGTCTGCGTCATCACTACTCCTATTGAACCGTTAAACCTTGAATACCGCATTATAACAGGCCGTCTGAAACACTTGGAATATTCAGACGGCCTAATGAAAAAATTGTCAACAATCCGGCTTTATGCCACAATCCGAATATCTTTTCAGCCCGCAAAATGATGAGGAAATCCCATGTACCGACACGTCGAATTCTACCCCGGCGACCCGATTCTGAGTTTGGTCGAAGTTTACAACAACGATACCCGTCCCGAAAAAGTCAATTTGGGTATCGGCATTTATTTTGACGGCGAAGGCAAAATGCCGGTATTGCAGTCGGTGCGCCAAGCCGAGGTAAAACGTGCCGCCGAGCCGCACACCAGCCCGTATCTGCCAATGGAAGGCCTGGCCTCCTACCGTGAAGCGGTACAGAATCTGCTGTTTGGTGCAGACAATCCTGCGGCCAAAGAAGGCCGCATTGCCACCATCCAGACTTTGGGTGGTTCGGGCGCATTGAAAGTCGGTGCCGACTTTCTCCGCCGCTGGTTTCCGAATGCCAAAGCCTACGTCAGCGACCCGACTTGGGACAACCACAAAGGCATTTTTGAAGGCGCGGGTTTCGAAGTCGGCACTTACCCTTATTACGATCCGGCCACAATCGGCGTGAAATTCGATGAAATGGTGTCGTTTTTTGAAACGCTGCCGGAACACAGCGTGCTGATTCTGCATCCTTGCTGCCACAATCCGACCGGCGTGGACATGAGCGAAGCGCAATGGGATAAAGTGTTGGAAGTGATTCGGGCGCGCGGCCTGATTGCGTTTATGGACATCGCCTACCAAGGCTTCGGCGAAGATTTGGACAGCGATGCCTACGCCATCCGCAAAGCCGCGGAAATGGGGCTGCCGCTGTTCGTCAGCAATTCGTTTTCCAAAAACCTGTCGCTTTACGGCGAACGCGTCGGCGGCCTGAGCGCGGTTTGTCCGACCAAAGAAGAAGCGGATTTGGTATTCGGCCAGTTGAAATTCACGGTGCGCCGGATTTATTCCAGCCCTGCCGCCCACGGCGCATATATTGCCGCCGATGTGATGAATACGCCCGAAACCTTTGCTTTGTGGCAGAGCGAAGTCTATGCCATGCGCGACCGCATCCGCGCCATGAGACAGCGTTTGTACGAAGTATTGACCGAAAAAGTCCCGAACCGGGATTTCAGCTATTTTGTCAAACAGCGCGGCATGTTCAGCTACACGGGGCTGAATCCCGCCCAAGTCGAACGCCTGCGCGAAGAATTCGCCGTATATCTGGTCGGCTCCGGCCGCATGTGCGTGGCCGGCCTGAACCCGTCCAACATCGGATACGTTGCCGATGCCTTCGCCGAAGTGCTGAAATAAAGCAGTGATTTGAAGTAAATCAAAAGGCCGTCTGAAAAAACTTCTCTTTTCAGACGGCCTCTTACATAATAATCTCTTGGCAATAATCTCTTGGCGCACCCGACTGGGATCGAACCAGCGACCTTCAGCTTCGGAAACTGACGCTCTTCCAACTGAGCTACGGGTACGGAAAAACGTAAGATTAGCCTAAATTTCGGCATTTGGCAAAACTTATGTGCCAAGTGAATGAAAGGCTACATACGGCAACAAAGCCCACCCTGAAGAATATCCTATATTTTACAAATCGTTATCAGGAAAAACAGGGCTGATTTCAAAGTTTTTTGCACAATTTCGAGCATATTGATTGGAAAGCACCTGTTATTTCAGTATAATCCAGCAAAATATTGTTAATTGCGTTTAACAAACCAACGATAACCTTACAGCACAACCTAACCTAACGGCGAGGCCTACCAAATGAAACAACTCAGCAACAGCAAAGCCCAAGGCTCAGCATTGTTCACTCTTGTGAGCGGTATTGTTATTTTGCTCGCGACCGTATTTTTCTTCATCAAACTGGCCGGCAGCGGATCATTCAGCGACGTTGACCAAACCACCGAATCCGCCACCCAAACCCGTATCCAGCCGACCGGCCAAATCGCTTTGGGCGACGGTATTCCTGTAGGCGAACGCCAAGGCGAAGCCATCTTCAATAAAATCTGTATCCAATGCCACGCGACCGACAGCATTGTGCCTAATGCACCGCGCCTGGAAAACAACGGTGACTGGGCACCGCGTATCGCCCAAGGCTTCGATACTATGTTCAACCACGCACTCAACGGCTTCAATGCCATGCCGGCCAAAGGTGGCGCAGCCGACCTGACCGACCAAGAGTTGAAACGCGTGATTACCTTCATGGCAAACAAATCAGGCGGCTCTTTCCCTAATCCTGACGAAGCCGCTGCCGCACCTGCCGATGCAGCCGCTTCCGGTACTGCCACACCAGCCGAAACTGCGGCTTCAGGCACTGCCTCCGCACCCGCACCAGCTGCCGATACCGCGTCACCTGCGGTTTCAGGGGTGGACGGTAAAGCCGTTTACGACGGTTTGTGCATGGCTTGTCACGGTTCCGGCGTCGCAGGTGCACCGAAAGTCGGTGATGCTGCGGATTGGAAAGCACGTCTTGCCCAAGGTAAAGACACTTTGTACAAACACTCTATCGAAGGCTTTACCGGTTCGAAAGGCATGATGCCTGCCAAAGGCGGTAATCCTGCATTAACCGACGAAGAAGTCAAGGCTGCTGTCGACTATATGATTAAATAAATCCGAACGGCATACCCTAAAAATCAAAACGCACCGTTACAACGGTGCGTTTTTTATTTCCTGTATTTTGGACAAACAAACAAAACGAGACCTTTAAAAACTCAACTTAAGCCAAATCATCATACGGATTTCCAGTACAGCCAAGCGGCTTGATTGAGCGGATATTTTTTAGCCGCTAAAGATTGGCCGAATACTGACACCCAAAACGGGTTTCCCGCATCAAGTCAGATTTTACTTACGATAAGTGCCAATACAAAAACAGCGGTGACATGGCGGCTCCCTTATGTCCTGCGTGTCCACAGCAGCCGCTGTCGCCTTATCTTATTTTAAATGGCTATATGTTCATCACACCCGACTTAAACTTAAAGGCCGTCTGAATTATTTTTCAGACGGCCTTTACCGGCCATGATTTACTTTTTCCAATATGCCGGCGTTAACAGAATCAATACTGTGAAAATTTCCAATCGCCCCAACAGCATTACCATCGAACACAACCATTTCTGCACGTCGCTCAAACTTGCGTAATTGTGTGCAGGACCAACCTCGCCCAAGCCTGGGCCTGCATTGGTGATACAGGCAATAACGGCGGTAAAGGCGGAGACAAAATCCAGCCCCGTCACCATCAGCAGAAAGCTGAAGAGCACGACCGTCATAAAATACACAAAGATAAACGACATTACCGTCAAAGCCATACGCTCGGGAATGCTCCGGTTATTGACTTTTACGGTGCGGACGGCGCGCGGGTGCAGCAAAATCATCATTTCCCGCAAACTGAATTTAAACAGCACCAAAGCACGCACGTTCTTAATGCCCCCGCCCATCGAACCGGAACTGGCCAAAATATTCGACAGAAAAAACATCCACAGCGAAACCATCAGCGGCCATTTGGCGAAATCGGTGTTGGAAAAGCCGCTGGCCAAACCAATGGAAACAAAGTTAAAACTCACGAAACGAAACGCGTCCGCCAGCGAAGGGTAAAAATTTTTGTGCCACAGATACAGGCTGCACACGACAATACTGCCGAGCATGGTCATCAAAAGCACACGGCATTCTTCGTCTTTCCAATAAACTTTGAGCGAGCGGCCGCCCAGAGCGGCAAAATGACTGGCAAAATTGATGGCACCGAATAAGGTGAAAAACATAATCGTCCATTCGATTTTGACCGAATTGAAGTAGGCAATACTGTCATCATGCGTGGAAAAACCGCCCAATGCCACAGAAGACATGGCATGGCACAATGCGTCAAACCAGCTCATCCCCGCCCAATGCAGCGAAAAAAACGCCGCTACCGTAGTTAAGATATACGCGCCCCACAATTTTTTCGCCACTTGGGAAATGCGCGGTGCCATTTTGCTTTCTTTGTCCAGGCCCGGAATTTCCGCTTTGAAAAGCTGCGTACCCCCGACACCCAGCATCGGCAAAATCGCTACCGCCAACACGATGATCCCCATCCCGCCGAGCCAATTGAGCATATGCCGCCAGAAATTGACCGACGGCGCCAGCGTATCCAAGCTGCTGATAACCGTTGCGCCGGTCGTGGTCAGCCCCGACATGGCCTCAAAAAAAGCATCGGTAAAGCTCAATTGGGGCACATACAGATAAATCGGTACGGCCGCCACCACCGCAAAAGCCAGCCACAGCATGATGACCAAAGTAAACCCGTCGCGCGTGCGCAGCTCACGGTTGAAACGCAACGTCAGCAGCCAGATCGTACAGGAAGAAAACGTCGTCACCAGCGCAGTACGGGCAAATGCCGGAAACGCGCTGTCGAGAAACAAGTACGACATCAGCGTCGGTACCATCAGCAGCAACGAAAACAGCACGCCGAGCTTGGACAGCACGTGAATAATCGGTATGACTTTATACATATCAGTCTTCAAAACGCAGGCCGTCTGAAAAACGCCCGCCGGAACAGTTTAAAATTTCAGACGGCCTTATTTCACAAGGCCGTCTGAAAACGTATTTTATCAAATTCTCTGTATATGGATACGGATATTTCGATTTTACACTTTATCAAACGGAAATAAATCCTAAAATAAAACAGCCTATTAGATACAACATTCAATTTTTCGCCTGTCAAAACTTGTATTTTTAAAAAATACGCATATAATGTTATGTTATAACATTTAAGGACAACTTATGAAACCCGATATTCATCCGGATAACTACCGTACCGTTTTATTTTACGACAGCGGCGCAGACGAAGGCTGGCCTATCCGTTCGTGTGCGAATACCCACGGCAAAACCATGATTTGGAAAGACGGCAACGAATACCCGCTGTTCTCATTGGACACCTCATCCGCCTCCCACCCTATCTATACCGGCAAGCAGCGCAATGTGGCTACCGAAGGCCGCGCCAGCAAATTCCACCAGCGTTTCCAATCCGTAATGGGTTCTTTGAGAAAGGATAAATGATGCAGGTTTTGTCTTCTTTGAAAACGGCGAAACAACGCCACCGCGACTGCCAAATCGTCCGCCGCAAAGGCAGAGTGTATGTGATTTGCAAGAGCAATCCCCGTTTCAAAGCGCGCCAGCGTTAACTTTTTTGCTGTAGTTTTTTATGTAACGCTCTGTCTATCAAGCGTTTTACCGCACCTTATCCTTGGGTGCGGTATTTTTTCATCATGGATATATACGGCGCAACAAACGCCGAAGGCCGTCTGAAAAATATCTTTTCAGACGGCCTTCCTGAATCTTCAAAATTTACGGCCAACGCATTCCGGCTTTAATCAATGCGGCAATATTCCACCGACAAAATCTCAATCTCTTCGCGCCCTTCAGGCCCGTTAAGCACCACTTCGTCGCCTTCACGCGCTTTTATCAGACACCGTGCCAAGGGAGAAATCCACGAAATTTTGTTCTGCGCGGTATCGATTTCGTCCACCCCGACGATTTTGACGGTTTGCTCGCTGCCGTCGCCGCGCAACAATCCCACAGTCGCACCGAAAAAGACTTGGTCGGTCGGTTCGCGCGATTCTGGATCAACCACCACCGCTGCCTCCAAACGCTTGGTCAGGAAACGGATGCGGCGGTCGATTTCACGCATACGGCGTTTGCCGTAAAGATAGTCGCCGTTTTCGCTGCGGTCGCCGTTACTCGCCGCCCAGTTGACGATTTGTACGATTTCGGGGCGTTCTTTGTTCACCAACTGATAAAGCTCGTCTTTTAATGCCTGCCAGCCGACGGGCGTGATGTAGTTTTTGGTTTCTGCTGTCATGATGTATCCTTTACAAATGACATTTTAACGCAGTCAAAAGGCCGTCTGAAAACCTTTTTTGTTTTCAGACGGCCTGTGCTTGCAAACTCAGTCTTCGTCGCCGCTGCTGATGGTGATGCTGTGTTCCATTTTGCTCGGCATGACTTTCAAGCCGCCGCAGCCGGTTTTGCCTTCCGACAAACGCTGCAGATAATCTTCGTCGATGTCTCCGGTCAGATAAATGCCGTTGAAGCATGAAGAATCAAAGCCTTGAATCTTCGGATTCAATGCTTTGACGACGGTTTCCAAATCGTTCAAATCTTGGAACACCACCCCGTCGGCACTGATTTCCTGTGCAATCTGGGCAGGCGTGCGGCCGTTGGCAATCAACTCTTCGCGGGTCGGCATGTCGATGCCGTACACATTCGGAAAACGCACTTCCGGTGCGGCCGAAGCGATATAGACTTTACGTGCGCCCGAAGCACGAACCATCTCGACGATTTCACGGCTGGTGGTACCGCGCACAATCGAATCGTCCACCAACAATACGCTTTTGTCTTTGAATTCCGTTTCCATCGGACTGAGTTTCTGACGCACGGATTTTTTACGCGTTGCCTGGCCGGGCATAATGAACGTGCGGCCGATGTAGCGGTTTTTAATCAAGCCTTCGCGGTAAGGTTTGTTCAAGTGCATGGCCAATTCCATCGCACTCGGGCGGCTGGTATCGGGAATCGGCATAATCACGTCGATGTCGTCCAGCGGCAATTCGCGCTTGATTTTTTCCGCCAGCGACACGCCCATGTTCAAACGCGCCTGATACACCGATACTTCGTCAATCACCGAGTCGGGACGGGCAAAGTAAACATATTCAAACAGACACGGTTTCAATTGTGCGCCGCCGCTGCACCGGCGCGAGAAAAACTGCCCGTCGAAACCGATAAACACGGCCTCGCCCGGTTCGATGTCGCGTTCCAAATCGTATTCCAGCGCATTAAACGCCACCGATTCGGAAGCGACGGCGTAAGATTTGAAGCCACTCTCATCAGTTTTGGAACCCAACACCAGCGGGCGGATACCGTAAGGATCGCGGAAGGCCACCATGCCGTAACCGGCAATCATCGCCACCACGCCATACGCGCCGCGCACCAGTTCGTGAACGGATTGCACCGCGGCGAACACATTGTCAATGCTCAATATTTTGTCGCTGTTTTTCGATACTTCATGGCGCAATTCGTGCGCAAATACGTTCAGCAAAACTTCCGAATCGGAACTGGTATTGATGTGGCGCAGGTGTTTGTGGCACACGTTTTCATACAGTTCGGCGGTATTGGTCAGATTACCGTTGTGCGCCAACACGATACCGAAAGGCGAGCTGACGTAAAACGGCTGCGCTTCCGCGCTGCTGCCCGCATTGCCTGCGGTCGGGTAACGTACATGGGCGATACCGGCATTGCCGATTAAATCGCGCATATTGCGGGTACGGAATACCTCGCGCACCATGCCTTTGCCTTTGTGCATATGGAACATGCTGCCCTCCGCCGTTACGATACCGGCCGCATCCTGACCGCGGTGCTGCAACATCTGCAAACCGTCATAGAGCAGTTGATTGACCGGCTCGTTACTTACCAATCCTAATACACCACACATGTGTGTTCTCCGAAAAAAAGAATTAACCCAACGAAATTGAAACAAGATTAAACCGTTTTCAGACGGCCTTTCCGATTGAGGCCGTCTGAAAACGGTTGCGTTAAGAAGAAATACCGGCGTCGTAAATTTTGTCTCCGATGGCAGGCAGATAGGGCATCACGACATCACGCGCCAATGTCTCGAAATATGGAATGCTGTACGATGCCTGCCAATCTTCTGTCTGAGGCAAATCGGTGTAGGAACAGACCATTACGGCCAAAGTCACCAGCAACACACCCTTCACCGCACCGAACACACCGCCCAACATGCGGTTGATGCTGCCCAGCCCGATGGCCGAAACACCGGACGTCAATAAAGAGCGTAAAAACCGCTGCGCCAGCCAAGCCGCGGCAAACAGCATAATAAACGCCAATGCCACGCCCAAAGCCTGCGGCTCGACTGATTTGAACGCAATTTCGGCAAACGGTACGGCAAACCATTTGGCAACGAAAAACGCCACAATCCACGTCACCAGCGAACCGACTTCGGCAATCACACCGCGCATCAGCGACATCAAAATACATGCCGCAATCACGGTGAAAGCCAAAATATCCGCCAAAGGAAGATTACTCATTCACCACCTGTCCCGCGATACCGTCTTTAGAGCGCAGTTTCTGCAGATCTTTCGCGGCATCCTGACGGTTTTGGTACGTACCCGATTTCACGCGGTAAACCACGCCTTTGTCGGTTTTGATTTCGGTGATGGTCGCATTGATGCCCGCCGCCTTCATTTTGCGTTGCAGGCTTTGCGCACGTTCTTTTTCGGCATAACCGGCCTGAATGGAAGCTTTTCGGCCTGCAGACGCGGCAGATGTTTTTTCAGACGGCCTGTTTTTTTCAGCAGTCTTGGCTTTAGCCGCTTCGGCTTTCTTGGCTGCGGCTTTCTTGGCTGCGGCTTTTTGCTCCGCCTCTTTTGCTTTGGCTTCTTGTTTTACTTTAGCTTCTTGGGCTGCGGCTGCCTTCTTGTCGGCTTGTGCCTTGGCTTTGGCTGCAGCCGCTTTTCTCTCTTCCGCCTGTTTGGCTTTGCGCTCGGCGGCGGCTTTTTCCGCACGCTTGCGCTCGGCCTCTGCATTACGTTCGGCCTTTTCCGCCTTGGCTGCAGCAGCGCGTTTTCTGGCTGCTTCTTTTTCAGCCGCAACACGCCGCTCTTCGGCACGTTTAGCCGCCCGCTCTTCCGCCAAACGCTGGCGGCGTTCTTCCGCTTTCTGCTCTTCGCCAGCCTGTTTTTCCTCTTCGGCCTGTTGAACCTGCTCCGATTCTTCCAAGCCTTTGATATCGCTGTCGACCAGCTTGTCATTAATGATTACCAGAGGCGGTCCGATGTCTTGCGGCATGCTGGCACCGGCAGGTTTCAAAACTTCAACCGGCTGCTGCGGCTCTACGCTTTCAGGCGCACGTGCCGGCTCGGCAGATGCCTGTGCCTGCACCACATTCGGTTTTAACGCGGCAACATCGTTTTGTGCATTTTGCGCATTGTTTCGGGTAACGGCGGCAGTCTGCGCCGATGCTTTTTCTTCGTCGTCACCGCCCATATTCAATACGGAAGCCAGCAGAATACCGGCCACCACAACCAATCCTGACGTCATCACCAAGCGGCGGCGGTTGCGGCGTTTCAGCTGCTCATAACCGGTTAAGACTTCTCTTTGCTTATCGTCAGACATGAAATTTCCTATTTACAATGTTGCCATTACGTCGGCAACCGTATGAAACGAACCGAAAACGACGATTCTATCATTTTCGGATGCTCTCGCCAAAGCTGCTTGGTAGGCGGCTTTGACATGTTCAAAGACCTTTATTTTCCCGATGCCGTGCTGCGTCAGTTTTTCCTGCAAGGCCTCCGAAGTCATGCCGCGCGGCATATTCAAAGGGGCAACATACCATTCGTCAAACTGGTCTTTTATGATGTCCAATACGCCGTCGATGTCTTTGTCGGCCAACATGCTGAACACGGCAATCCGGTTTTGCGCAAACGCCAGATTAATCAGACTCTTGCGCAACGCTCGGGCGGCATGGGGATTGTGGCCGACATCCAAAACCGTCAGCGGACGGCCGGGCAGCACTTGGAAACGGCCGGGATTTTCCACCAGCAGCAAACCGCGTTTCACCGCACCGATGTCGACAGGCAGCCTGTCGCCCAAACATTCCAACACCGTCAGCGCACAGGCGGCATTGCCGATTTGGTACGCGCCGCGCAAAGCCGGAAACGGCAAAGCATTACGGCGTTTGGGCGTAAGGCCGTCTGAAACCTTGGGTTGGAACCGATAGTTCCATTGTACATTCTCCAAGGTATTGAAATCAAAATCTTCTTTGACCAATAATAATTTTGCACCGATGGCTTCAGCATGTCGGCGCAGCGATTCCGGCGGCGGGTTTTGGCCGCAGACCGCCGGCTTGCCGCTGCGGAACACGCCTGCTTTTTCAAAGCCGACCTGCTCGACCGTATCGCCCAAAAATGCCTGATGATCCAAATCCACGCTGGTAACCACCGCACAATCGGCATCGAACACGTTCACCGCGTCCAAACGGCCGCCCAAGCCGACTTCCAATACCATCACATCAACCTGTTCGCGGATAAAAATATCCACCGCCGCCAGCGTGTTGAATTCGAAATACGTCAGCGAAATATCGCCGCGCACCGCTTCGATGCGCTCGAACGCGGCCACGATGGCTTCGTCGGAAACAGGCCGGGTGTTGACCGCAATGCGTTCGTTAAAACGCAGAATATGCGGGCTGGTCAGCGTGCCGACCTTGAATCCGGCCTGCTTGTAGATTTGCGACAAGTAGGCGCACACCGAACCTTTGCCGTTGGTTCCTGCCACCACCACCACAGGGCATTGCGGCGTTAAGCCCATGCGCGTTTTCACTTCGCCGACGCGCTCCAAGCCCATGTCGATTAAGCCGCTGCTGTGGGCGGTTTCCAAATGCGAAAGCCAGTCTTGCAATGTTTTTTTCATACTGCGTTATTCTGTTGAGGCCGTCTGAAAAATATTTTTCAGACGGCATGAATTAAATCGTCGGTTCGTTCGCTTGTCCGGCTTCCTGCAACCCGCACCATCTTGCCCACACGCGCAAACGGCGGTGGCTTTCTTTACCCAGCATATCGGGCAAAACCAGCTGCCAAACCGTGCGGCTGCCCGTGTTCCATTGCAGAAACAGTATGTGGCGCGTAACCAGCGACGAACCGCCCAATACCGCTTCCAAAGGCGTTTGCTCCTGTCCGATAAAAATGACCGCCTTTTGCAGACGATCGACGGAGATTTTCGTAACGGCCTGCCTGCCTTGCAGATTCGCGTTCCGCCAAGCATAAACGAAACTTGCCGCCAACCCGAGCAACCCGAGCCACAACATCACGCCGTAAACCCATACCGCGCACACCGCCGTTGCCGCCAAGTGCAGAACAGCGACGGCGGTTTTCAGGCTGCGGGAAGGCTTCAAGGCCGTCTGAAATGCGCGCACGGCATTACATCATGTTGTCGAACACGGGGCTGACGTTCAAATCGGCTTCTTCCATGTCCAAAACCATATCGTGGATTTCGATGTCGAAAAATTCCCAAAACGCTTTCAGGCTCATGTCCTGCGGCCATTTGGCCTTATCCACGTCCCAACCGGCCAATTCCGCCTCGAAAATCTGCTGATAACGCTCGTCGAAATACGAAACCACCGCTTCGGGTTCGTCAAACTCGGGGACGAGAAACACCGAGCAGTTGGTACGCAGCTGCTCCACCGTCAAATCCGGCATATTTTCATCGGCGGATTTCAGCCATTCCAAAAAACGCGCGGTCGGTTTCAACACGACGGCGGTACGGTCAACAAAATACATGATACTTCCTTATTTATTTTCTTTTTAAGGCCGTCTGAAAAATTAAGAAAAATTTTCAGACGGCCTCACCCGTTTACTCAATGCGTCATGACCTGCTGCAAAAACTGCTTGGCGCGCTCGTGTTTCGGGTTGGTAAAAAATTCTTCCGGTGCGGCCTCTTCGATAATCTGCCCGTGATCGACGAAAATCACGCGGTCGGCCACTTCGCGCGCGAAACCCATTTCGTGGGTCACACACATCATCGTCATGCCGCTTACCGCCAAATCCTTCATCACTTTCAACACCTCGCCCACCATTTCGGGGTCAAGCGCGGAAGTCGGTTCGTCGAACAGCATCACGCGCGGTTCCATTGCCAAGCCGCGCGCAATCGCCACGCGCTGCTGCTGACCGCCGGAAAGCTGGCTGGGCATCGCGTCTTTTTTATGCGCCAAGCCGACGCGTTCGAGCAGCTCCATCGCCTTTTTCTCCGCCTGCTCGCGGCTCTGCCCTTTCACTTTCATCGGCGACAGGATGATGTTTTCCAACACGTTCAGATGCGGGTAAAGGTTGAAACTCTGGAACACGAAGCCGACTTCGGCACGCAGTTTGTTCAAATCGGTTTTCGGGTCGGCGACATTGATGCCGTCCACCCAAATTTCGCCGCTTTCGATGGTTTCAAGCTGGTTGACCGTGCGGATCAGCGTGGATTTGCCGCTGCCCGACGGCCCGCAAACCACCACCACCTCGCCCTGCTTCACTTCCAGATTCACGCCGTTGATGACGTGCAGGTCTTTGAAATGTTTGTGTACGTTTTTGAATTTAATCATGTTTATCCAATAAATCTTAATCTGTTCTAGTATCTTGAATAATCTCACACTTGAAATTAATGTCACTAATATTTTTATCTAAATAAATAATTTTACTCTCATCATTTTTTTACTTCCATTCGGAAACTATTTCGTGGATATTCTCCAACTTCTATTAATGAATAGCTGCCTATTCCACGCCATAATATATTTACAGGGAAAATTATTTGCTCATTTTTATTGACACAAATTTTTTTATCCAAGTTAAGCTTTTGAATACTTAATTCAGCAAACTTGTACTGCTCAGATGAAAGTTTAACAATAACATTTTGTTTAGTTAAACCTACAAGATTAGTGACACTCTTCCACAATCCTACTTGAGTAAAAATATAAAAAACAGCAATACCAGAATATAAACTCAAAATAAAAATATATTCTCTCTTTTTATTTGCACCAAGCTTTCCAAATCTTATAAAATATAGAAACACTGTTACAAAAGGAATAAAAAAAATAGAAAATAATATAATCTTCGACCTAAAACCTATGTGATTTCCATTTAATTCAAAATATTTAAACAACTGAAAAAATAAAATAAAGCTTATTAAAAAAATCATTATAACTTTTCATTAGTTTTCTTACTTTTAAACCTAACTTTAAAGCCTAAATCTCTAAAATAAAATGGAGAATATATTACAGCGAAAACAAAGCCAAATTCTAATGAGAGAATAATAAAAGCTAAAGTATCGGATAAAGATAAACCAATGGGCAGCCAATTGATTACGAAAATTATATAGAAAAATATAAATAAAATACCAATAGTAGTTATAATACTGATTAAAAAGCTAGAAAATCTTCTTACACTTTCAAAATCTGAAGAATTATCTTTCATTAAAGTAGCTAGAAATTCAACTTTTCCTTTTCTATTGTTCATTTCTATTTTTCTTCATATCCCATAGATAATTGCTCAGTTCCACATATTTTTCCGGCGCGATGTGTTCGGCACGGTCTTGCGGGTTGATGCCGACGGCTTGCAAATCCGCATCGTCGGCCAACTCTTTCAGATTATTGCGGATGGTTTTGCGGCGTTGGTGGAACGCGAGTTTCACCAGTTTGGCGAAATGCTCGAAATCGGCGGCTTCGCCGATGCGGTGTTTCACCGGAATCATGCGCACCACGGCGGAATCGACTTTCGGCGCGGGGTCGAACGATTCAGGCGGCACGTCAATCAGGCTTTCCATGTCGAAAAAGTATTGCAGCATCACACCGAGCCGCCCATAGTCGTTGGTTTTCGGCTCGGCCACCATGCGCTCGACCACTTCTTTTTGCAGCATAAAATGCATGTCGATGACCTCGTCGGCGATGTCGGCCAGTTTGAACAGCAGCGGCGTGGAAATGTTGTACGGCAGGTTGCCGACGATTTTCTTTTTGCCCGCCACGCTTCTGAAATCGAATTGCAGCACGTCGCCCTCGTGTATCACGAGTTTGTCGGCAAACGGCAGGGTTTTCAGACGGCCTACGATGTCGCGGTCGATTTCGCAAACGTGCAGTTTGTCCAATTTTTTCGCCAGCGGCTCGGTAATCGCCGCCAAACCGGGGCCGATTTCAATCACGGTGTCGCCGGCCTGCGGGCGCACGGCGTTGACGATGTCGGCGATGATGCGCGTGTCCTGCAAAAAATTCTGCCCGAACCGCTTGCGGGCTTTGTGTTCTTTCATACGGCGTCTTTATTCGGGGGATTTTTTCAAGGACGTATTGTAACTGAAAATATCCGCCTATTGAGAAAAGGCCGTCTGAAAACGGAAGTTTTTTTGCGGCGTTTTCAGACGGCCTTTTGCGCTATTTTCCAAACGGCGGCACAGCCAAGCCGAATTGCGCCAAAAGTTCGGCGGTTTCGAATACCGGCAAGCCCATCACGCCGGTGAAACTGCCCTGCAGATCCGCGACAAACACACCGCCCAAACCTTGGATACCGTAGGCACCGGCCTTGTCCATCGGCTCGCCGCTGTCGATATAGGCCGCAATTTCCTCCGCGCTTACGGCTTTGAACGTAACATCGCTCTTCTGCAAAACCGTGCGCGTTTCGCCCTGCCAAAACACGCTGACGGCGGTATAGACCTGGTGCGTAGTGGCCGATAATTGCGCCAACATTTCCGCTGCGTGGGCTTCGCTTTCCGGTTTGCCCAAAATCTGGTTTTGGTAGGCCACGGTGGTGTCGGCGGTGAGAATCGGACATTCGGGCTGACCGGCATTTTCGGCCTGCCATTGCGACACGGCGGCGGCGTTTTTCTCACGCGCCAGCCTTTGCACATAATCAGCGGCTTTTTCCTGCCGATACGGCGTTTCGTCGATGTCGGCAGGCAGACGCTGCACCGTGTAACCCAAATTTTCCAAAATTTCGCGGCGGCGCGGGCTGCCGGAAGCAAGATAGATACGGTTCATGATGTTGAGCTTTGTAAGGTTTTCAGACGGCCTGTTTAACAGAAAGGCCGTCTGAGACTTATTGATATTCCTGCGCCAAATTAATATAGTTCACAGCCGATTGTTTTAAAAACGCTTTTTCCTCATCGGTCAATACCCGAACCTGTTTCACGGGCGAGCCGAGATAGAGAAAACCGCTTTGCAGGTGTTTGCCCGGCGGCACCATGCTGCCCGCGCCGACCATGACTTCATCGTCAATCACCGCATCGTCTAACACCACCGCACCCATGCCGACCAACACGCGGTTGCCGATGGTGCAGCCGTGCAGAATCACTTTGTGGCCGACGGTGACGTCTTCGCCAATGATTAAGGGCGAACCTTCGGGCTTGTGCGCACGCGCACCGGTAACGTGCAGCACGCTGCCGTCCTGAATATTGGTGCGCGCGCCGATGCGGATGTGGTTCACATCGCCCCGCACGGCCACCAGCGGCCAAACGTTGACCTGTTCCGCAAGACTGACCCGGCCGATAATCACGGCGGTGTTGTCGATAAAACAGGTTTCGTGAATCTCGGGAACGTGGTTTTGAAACGGACGAATCGGCATGGCGCATCCTTTGTCGGTGATGAATAAATCGGAAACGGATTTATAACATAATCAAGGCCGTCTGAAAAAGCGGTTGTTTTTCAGACGGCATTCGGTTGGACAATTTGTGCTAAGTTATCTTACCGACTTTATCCAAGCTGTTTTTCACAAAGGCCGAGACCTTTGCAAAACCCGAAAGTATTCAAAAAACCTCTAATCCGTCATTCCCGCGAAGGCGGGAATCCAGAATTTTAACCTGCTGTAATTTATAAATATTTCCGAAACCGATAAGTCTGGATTCCCGTCTTCGCGGGAATGACAGAAATAGATTTTTTAGTTTAAGTTGAGTTTTGCAAAGGTCTCAGGTGTAAGAAAAGCTAGCGTTGTTTACAGTATTTGAAAGACAATACTGCCATGAACATCCACAAAAATACCCGACTTACACCGCACCAACGTCAAGCCGTTTGGCGCGCCTATACACAGGATAAAATTACCGTTACTTCACTTGCCCGGCAATACCAAGTCAGCAGAGTAACCATCTACCGTATCCTCAAAGCCGCACGGCTGCAGCTGCTCACACCGCAAAACAGTACCAACAACCGGTTCAAACAAGCAAAATACGGGATGAAACGTTTGGCTAAGGTTGAAAAAGCCATCGAAGAAAAGCTCAAAAAACAGGCTAAACGCTACAACAAATCCTATCCCGGCGAAATGGTGCATTTCGATACCAAACGGTTGCCGCGGCTGAAAAACCAAAGCGTTGCCGACCCGTTCGAATACCTGTTTGTCGCCATCGACGACTACTCCCGCGAACTGTACGCAGCCATCTTGCCCGACCGTACGGCTGCCAGTGCCGCCAAGTTTCTGTTGAGGGATGTGATTGACTGCTGCCCGTACACCGTCGAATGCGCATACTCGGATAACGGAGTGGAATACAAAGGCAATGCATCCCACCCGTTTGGCGCTGCCTGCTGCCGCAACAACATCGTGCAGAAGTTTACCCGTATTGCGCGTCCGCAGACCAACGGCAAAGCGGAACGGGTGATTCGGACGCTGATGGAGATGTGGCACGATAAGCAGACATTTGACGATGCGCAACACCGGCGCAGGGAATTGTGCCGCTTTGTGAATTTCTACAATACGGTCAAGCCGCACGGCAGCTTGAAAGGCAGGACGCCTTTTGAGACTTTGGAGGATTATTTTTCTCAACCTGTTGTGTAAACAACCCGGTTATTTCTTACATCTCAGGCCGTCTGAAAATAAATTCCTTATTTTCAGACGGCCTTATCATCGGTAAACTGTTCTTTCAATTCATCAAAACCGTATTTTCCAGCGAGGAGAAACCATGTCCGACCGCCTTACCCGCCTGCTTGGCTGCCGTCTGCCCGTGATTCAGGCACCGATGGCCGGTGTGCAGAACAGCCGCCTGGCCATCGCTGCCTGCCGCGCCGGTGCGCTCGGTTCGCTGCCTGCTGCCATGCTTTCGCCCGAACGGCTGCGTGCCGAAATCGAAACCATACGCGCCGCGACCGATGCGCCGTTTAACGTCAACTTTTTCGCCCACCGCCAACCCGAAGCCGATGCGGAAAAAATGCGGCAATGGCTGGCCGCGCTCGCGCCCTGTTACCGCGAACTGGGCATCGATGCCGACACCATCACTCAAAACGGCGGGCGGCAGCCGTTCGGTGCGGCGCAGGCGGAAATCGTCGCCGAACTCAAGCCGCCGGTGGTCAGCTTTCATTTCGGTTTGCCCGAAGCCGGGCTGCTCGAACAAGTCAAAAAAAGCGGCGCGAAAATTCTGGCTTCCGCCACCACCGTCAACGAAGCGCGCTGGCTGGCAGAACACGGAGCAGACGCAGTCATCGCGCAAGGCTTGGAAGCAGGCGGCCACCGCTCCATGTTCCAAAGCGGTTTGGCCGAACAGGCCGGCACGTTTGCGCTGCTGCCGCAAATCCGCCAAGCGGTAAACGTGCCCGTGATTGCCGCAGGCGGCATCTGCAATGCGTCCACCGCACGCGCGGCCAAAGTTTTGGGCGCAGACGGCCTCCAAATCGGTACGGCCTTATTGTTGGCCGACGAAGCCGACACCACCGCCCTGCACCGCGCCGCCCTGCAAAGCCCGCGCGCGGAAACCACGGCGTTGACCAACCTGTTTTCAGGCGGCTTGGCGCGCGGTATCGTCAACCGCTTTATGCGCGAATACGGCTGCATCCGCCCCGACGCGCCGCCGTTCCCCTTGGCACAAACCGCTTCCGCACCCTTGCGCAGCGCAGCCGAAAAACAAGGCAGTGACGAATTTTCGCCGCTGTGGGCCGGGCAAAATGCGCCGTTGACCCGAAACGGTAAAGCAGCGGAAATTATTGCCGACATTGCGCAGGGATTTTTGTCATAGGATGCTGAATTTGAATACAGGCCGTCTGAAAAATAATGTTTCAGACGGCCTGAGACCTTTGCAAAACCCGGTATAGACCTGAAAACCTATGCCCGTCATTCCCGCGCAAGCGGGAATCCAGGATTTTAACCCAATGTAATTTCTAAATATTTCTGAAACCGGTAAGTCTGGATTCCCGCCTGCGCGGGAATGACGGATTAGAGGTTTTCGGTTTCGAATCAAGTTTTGCAACGGTCTCGGCCTTTAGCTTTGCAAATTTGAAATTAAACCTGAAAATCTATGTCCGTCATTAGCGGCGCAATTTCTCGAAGGTCTCAGTCTGATTTAAAATACCCGCCTGATAACGGACAAGAATTCACCGTTTTAAGCCGCATTCAGCAAAACCGATGCTTTCAAAACACAAAGGCCGTCTGAAACCCAATCGCGTTTCAGACGGCCTTTTTCTGTTTGCCCAAATCAAATTATCCGGCCAGCCGTTGTTTCCAATACGCCGCCTGCAAACGCACCTGCTCGGGCGCGGTTCCGCCCAAGTGGTTGCGGGCGTTCAGACTGCCTTCGGGGGTGAGCACTTGGTACACATCCTCGGCCACCAAACCGGAAAAGCCCTGCAACACGTCCAGCGGCAGTTCGCTCAAATCCACGCCTTTTTCGTCGGCGTGGCGCACGGCTTGGGCGACGACTTCGTGCGAGTCGCGGAACGGCATACCTTTTTTCACGAGATAGTCGGCCAGGTCGGTGGCGGTGGCGAAGCCCTGCATCACGGCGGCGCGCATGTTTTCGGGCTTGACGGTTACGCCGCGCATCATGTCGGCGTAGATGCGCAGGGTGTCGATGAGCGTGTCCACGGTGTCGAACAGCGGTTCTTTGTCTTCCTGATTGTCTTTGTTGTAGGCCAGCGGCTGTGATTTCATCAGGGTAATCAAGCCCATCAAATGACCGACGACGCGGCCGGATTTGCCGCGCACGAGTTCGGGCACGTCGGGATTTTTCTTCTGCGGCATGATGGACGAGCCGGTGCAGAAGCGGTCGGCAATGTCGATAAAGCCGAAGCGTGGCGACATCCACAGAATCAGTTCTTCGGAAAGGCGGCTCAGGTGCACCATCATCAGGCTGGCGGCGGCGGTGAACTCGATGGCGAAATCGCGGTCGGACACGGCATCGAGCGAGTTGCGGCAGATGTCTTCAAAATCCAACAGTTTTGCCGTGGTTTCGCGCTGAATCGGGTAGGTCGTACCGGCCAGCGCGGCTGCACCCAAAGGCATGCGGTTGACGCGTTTGCGGCAGTCGGCCATGCGCTCCCAATCGCGGCCGAGCATTTCGACGTAGGCGAGCATGTGGTGGCCGAAGCTGACGGGTTGGGCGACTTGCAGGTGGGTGAAACCGGGCATTACGGTTTCGGCGTTTTGTTCGGCCAATTCGATTAAGGCCGTCTGAAGATCTTGAATCAGGGTTTGGATGTCGGTGATTTGGTCGCGCAGCCACAGGCGGATGTCGGTGGCGACTTGGTCGTTGCGGCTGCGGCCGGTGTGCAGGCGTTTGCCGGCATCGCCGATTTTGTCGGTGAGGCGGCGTTCGATGTTCATGTGCACGTCTTCCAAATCGAGCGACCATTCCAGCTTGCCGGCTTCGATTTCTGCTATAATCTCAGCCATACCTTGTCGGATGGCGGATAAGTCGTCGGCACTCAGCACGCCGCTTTGCTGCAGCATCTGCGCGTGTGCCAAAGAGCCTTGGATGTCCCACTTGGCCAGACGTTTGTCGAAGTCGATCGAACCGGTGTATTTTTTCACTAATTCGGATACCGGCTCGTTGAAACGGCCCGACCAGGTTTTATCATTACTCATTACACTGTTCCTCAGATATAAAACAAAAAGTTAACCGCAACATAGGGTTAACATATAAATAAAAAGCGAAAACGCCTAAGGGTTCACATGTCCATTATACGTCAATTATCCCAGAAAATATCCCATACTTTCGCCGTGCCGGATTTGCGTAATTCCGCTACGGTGGTCCGTCTGCTGATTATCGTGATTTCGTCGCTGCTGCTGCTGCCTTTAATCAGCGAATCCCCGCTGGGTTATGCCGAGGAAATCCAACGCCACTTGCCTTGGATCGCGCTGGTCGTGATACTGGTTTTGGTGAAAGCTTTTTTCATCAACAGCTTTCTGCCTTCCCTCTACCGCTCCAAACACGCTTTTTTCATTTCTTATTTTG
Source organism: Neisseria sp. CCUG12390 (assembly GCF_047837985.1). GTDB lineage: Bacteria > Pseudomonadota > Gammaproteobacteria > Burkholderiales > Neisseriaceae > Neisseria. Next base: position 689,605 of record NZ_CP181244.1, on the reverse strand, counting down.
CAAACACGGGAATTTTCCTGTTTGTCGACTGCGTTATTCTGGACAATTGCCTCCATCCCGAAACCTTTGTGCAGCATTTCGGCCTGTTTAATATTTTTATGCTCGGTTTCATGTTTACCGAAGCATCGCGCATCAACAGCCTGGCACCGTCCATCTCCGAAGCCCGCTTGAGCGCGCTCACAGCCCGTATCCGCCCGCACTTTCTGTTCAACAGCCTCAACGCCGCCATCAGCCTGATCCGCCTGCGCCCGTATGATGCCGAAGTGTTGCTGGAAAACCTGGCCAACCTGTTCCGCGCCCAACTGCGCGACGGCAGCCAGAGCAGTACGCTCGGGCAGGAAATCGAATGGGCGCAGGAATACATCGCCATCGAACAAATCCGCATGGGCCATGTGCGCGTGCAGGTCATGTGGCAGCACCAAGCCCCCGATGATGCGGAAACACCGCACCTGCTCTTGCAGCCGCTGCTGGAAAACGCCGTGTTTCACGGTGTGGAATCCACCCACCGCCCGGGTATGATTACCGTGTGGACCAAGCTGAACAAGTCTTCGATTTACATCCGCATCGAAAATCCTTACACCCCGCCGGAAAGCGGCGAAAACCTCAAACCGCATAAAGGCAATTCGATGGCTTTGCGCAATTTGAAAGAACGCTTGGCCTTGATGTACGACAACGATGCCAAAATCCAGAGTCGTGAACTCGACGGCGTTTTCCGTGTCGACATCCGCCTGCCTTACCGTAAGAAAAATTCCGATGTAAACCGCTTGTTCGGCGGTTAAACATTATTTTCCGTCCCTCAAGGCCGTCTGAAAAATTTTCAGACGGCCTTTGCCGTATCATTTACAATATCGACTCTACACTTAATTCCGGTTAAATCAGGCTAAAACGCTTGTTCCCGCGCCTGATTCACTTTAATTTAAATACCCCAACCGAAAGCTGATGAGATGAAAAACATCGTCATTTTAATTTCAGGCCGCGGCAGCAACATGCAGGCCATCGTCAATGCCCGAATCCCAAATGTCCGCATCGCAGCGGTATTGAGCAACAGCGAAACCGCAGCCGGCCTGACTTGGGCGGCGGAGCGCGGTATCGACACCGACAGCCTGAACCACAAAGCGTTTGAATCGCGTTTGGCTTTCGACCAAGCCATGATGGAAAAAATCGATGCGTATCAGCCCGATTTGGTGGTATTGGCCGGTTTTATGCGCATTCTCACGCCTGAGTTCTGCGCGCATTACGAAGGCCGCCTGATGAACATCCATCCGTCGATTCTGCCGTCATTTACCGGTCTGCACACGCATGAACGCGCCTTGGAAGCAGGCTGCCGCGTCGCCGGATGCACGATTCATTTTGTCACCGCCGAGTTGGACTGCGGCCCGATTATCGCCCAAGGCGTCGTGCCGGTTTTGGATGGCGATACCGCCGACGACATCGCCGCACGCGTTTTGAAAGTCGAGCACCAATTATTTCCGAAAGCCGTTGCCGATTTTGCGGCAGGCCGTCTGAAAATCAAAGGCAACCGTGTCTTGAATACGGATACGCAGGTGCAACCGTCTTCATTATTAGCCTAACATCAGGAAAGATTATGAACACAACCCCTACCCTTACCGCTTTGCTGATCACCGCCTTGGCCGCCCCTGCCGCTCTGGCCGCCGAATTGCCGAAATCGGCCACGTTGCAATATTCCGGCAATCTGAAAATTCCGGCCACCATGAATTTCACCCGCACGGGCAACAGCTACAAAATCGTTTCGACGGTTAAAGTACCGCTTTACCGTATCCGCTTCGAGTCCGGCGGTACGGTTTCAGGCAATATACTGCAACCGAAATATTACAAAGAAATCCGTGACGGCAAGCTCTACACCGACGTCAAATTCAACGGCAGCAAAGTCACTTACGGCAAAGTCGGCGACCAAAAAACCAAGACCGTTTCCGGCGTTACCATGGATTTGTTTACGCTCGCCTGGCAGCTCGCCGCCAATGATGCCGTTTTACCGCAAAATCTCAACGTTACCAATGGTAAAAAAATCTATCCGGTCAATAATATGACCAATGCCGGAACCTCAAACTACAAATTCGGCGGCGGCACGACTCCGGTAAGCAAATATGTTGTCCACCGCGGCGACGATACCATCAATTACTCTTTTGCCACCGAATTCAACAATATTCCGGCGCAGATCGTTTACAAGGAAGACGACGGTAAATCTTACAACCTGCGCCTGACCCGCTTGACGGTTGACGGCAAAACAGTCAAACCTTGATTCGGGCGGTTTCACGGTTTAAAAGTTGGCTGTTAAATAAAAAACATGCCGTCTGAAAATGTTCAGACGGCATGGGTTTATTGATATTATTGATTGATAAATAAATTTTTCCCGATTCCAATCCACTCGTTCAAAAAGGCCGAGACCTTTGCAAAACTGGTAAATTTTTAGAAATCTTTAAACCGTCATTCCCGCGCAGGCGGAGGAAATCCAGACCTATCGGATTCATGAATATTTAAATATTTCAGCAACTTGACGTTCTGGATTCCCGCCTGCGCGGGAATGACGGATTAGAGGTTTTTGAATACTTTCGGGTTTTGCAAAGGTCTCAGGTGTAAGAAATAACCGCGTTGTTTACACAACAGGTTGAGAAAAATAATCCTCCAAAGTCTCAAAAGGCGTCCTGCCTTTCAAGCTGCCGTGCGGCTTGACCGTATTGTAGAAATTCACAAAGCGGCACAATTCCCTGCGCCGGTGTTGCGCATCGTCAAATGTCTGCTTATCGTGCCACATCTCCATCAGCGTCCGAATCACCCGTTCCGCTTTGCCGTTGGTCTGCGGACGCGCAATACGGGTAAACTTCTGCACGATGTTGTTGCGGCAGCAGGCAGCGCCAAACGGGTGGGATGCATTGCCTTTGTATTCCACTCCGTTGTCCGAGTATGCGCATTCGACGGTGTACGGGCAGCAGTCAATCACATCCCTCAACAGAAACTTGGCGGCACTGGCAGCCGTACGGTCGGGCAAGATGGCTGCGTACAGTTCGCGGGAGTAGTCGTCGATGGCGACAAACAGGTATTCGAACGGGTCGGCAACGCTTTGGTTTTTCAGCCGCGGCAACCGTTTGGTATCGAAATGCACCATTTCGCCGGGATAGGATTTGTTGTAGCGTTTAGCCTGTTTTTTGAGCTTTTCTTCGATGGCTTTTTCAACCTTAGCCAAACGTTTCATCCCGTATTTGGCTTGTTTGAACCGGTTGTTGGTACTGTTTTGCGGTGTGAGCAGCTGCAGCCGTGCGGCTTTGAGGATACGGTAGATGGTTACTCTGCTGACTTGGTATTGCCGGGCAAGTGAAGTAACGGTAATTTTATCCTGCGTATAGGCGCGCCAAACGGCTTGACGTTGGTGCGGTGTAAGTCGGGTATTTTTGTGGATGTTCATGGCAGTATTGTCTTTCAAATACTGTAAACAACGCTAGCTTTTCTTACATCTCAGGCCGTTTGAAAAATATTTTTCAGACGGCCTGCCATTTTCACCGATACCGGTTTACTTATTCGCATTCAAATACAAATTAATCAGACGCTCGGTAGAGCTGTCGTGTTTTTGCGGTTCACTCTCGCCGGTCAATTCGGCCAAAATGGTTTTGGCCAATTGCTTGCCCAGTTCCACGCCCCATTGGTCGAAGCTGTTGATGCCCCAAATTGTCCCCTGCACGAAGGTTTTGTGTTCGTACAATGCAATCAGGCTGCCCATATTGCGCGGATTGACTTTATCCATCAGGATTAAGTTGGTCGGACGGTTGCCGGAGAAGGTTTTGTGCGGCACGAGTTCTTCGACGCGTGCTTCGTCCAATCCCTGCGCCTGCAATTCGGCACGCGCCTCTTCAGGCGTTTTGCCGCGCATAAAGGCTTCGGCCTGGGCGAATACGTTGGCCAGCAGGATTTCGTGGTGGCCGCGCAGGTTGCTGCGTTTTTCCAGCGAAGCAATCAGGTCAATCGGCGTGATGTGCGTACCCTGATGCAGCAGTTGGAAGAATGCGTGCTGGCCGTTGATGCCGGTTTCGCCCCAGATAATCGGCGATGTTTCGTGCTGCACGGCCTTGCCGTCGAGCGTCACCTGTTTGCCGTTGCTTTCCATGTCGAGCTGTTGGATAAACTTCGGCAGGCGGTGCAGGTGTTGGTCGTAAGGGGCGATGACGTGGCTGCCGCCGCCGTAATAGTTGATGTACCAAATGCCGATTAAGGCCAAGATGACCGGCATATTGCGTTCCAACGGCGTATTGTAGAAATGCTGATCCATCAGGTGCGCACCGTTGAGCATCTCAATGAAGTTTTCTTCGCCCAAAAACAGCATAATCGGCAGGCCGATGGCCGACCACAGGCTGTAACGTCCGCCGACCCAGTCCCAGAATTCAAACATATTGGCGGTGTCGATACCGAATTCGGCCACGGCTTTTTTATTGGTGGAGACTGCAACGAAATGTTTGGCAACGGCGGTTTCGTCGCCGGCGTGTTTCAGGAACCATTCGCGCGCGGTTAAGGCATTGGTCAGGGTTTCTTGGGTGGTGAAGGTTTTGGAGGCGATGATGAACAGCGTGGTTTCGGGGTGGACTTTTTCCAATACGTCACGCAATTGCGAACCGTCGACATTGGACACGAAGTGCATACGCATACGCGGATGGCCGTATTGTTTCAATGCGGTACACATCATCAACGGCCCCAAATCGGAGCCGCCGATACCGATATTCACCACGTCGGTAATCACTTGATTGGTGTAGCCCAACCAGCTGCCGCTGCGCACTTCGTGCGCAAATTCACCCATGCGCTGCAAAACGCGGTTCACTTTCGGCATCACGTCTTCGCCGTCCACCACAATCGGGGAGTTGGTACGGTTGCGCAAGGCAATGTGCAGCACGGCGCGGTTTTCGGTTGAGTTAATTTTTTCGCCGTGGAACATTTGTTTGATGCGCTCGGGCACACCGGCTTCGCGTGCCAAATCCAGCAGCAGCGACAGGGTTTCGTCGTTGATGCGGTTTTTGGAATAATCCAAGGTCAGGCCGCCCACTTGCGACCAATAGCGTTCGGCACGCTGCGGATCTTGCTCGAACATGGCGCGCATGTGGTCGGTTTTGGTTTGGTCGAAATGTTTCCACAATTTTGACCAACTCGGCAGGTCGTGAAGGTGTTTCATGATTTTTAGTCCTTACCATATTCAATATGTTTATTGTGAATGCTTTTTTTGCTTTTTTGCAGTTGCAGGCTGGCTTCGTCGCCCAAACGCAGAGCCAAGCCGATGGCCAGAATATCGATGACGGCCAATTGCAGCAACCGCGACACCATCGGCGTATAAAGCTCGGCATTTTCCTGAGTGGCCACGCTCAATACGCAGTCGGCCAATTGCGACAACGGGGAATCGGCACGCGTAACCGCAATCACGGCTGCACCGTTTTGCTTGGCAATGCTGACGGCATCCAAGAGTTCAATCGATGAGCCGGTGTTGGAAATCGCCACCAAAGCATCTTTCTCCGTCAACACCGATGCCGCCATCAGTTGGGTGTGGGTGTCCACGTAGGCGACGGTCGAAATACCGAAACGGAAAAACTTATGCTGCGCATCCTGCGCCACAATGCCGGAATTGCCGACACCGTAAAACTCAACGCGTCGGGCGTGCATCAGCGTGGCGATGGCATTTTCCAACTCCGCCTCTTTCAGGTAGCGGCGTTCGCCCAGCAAAGAAGCGGCGGCATTGCCCAGCACCTTTTCCACAACATTATTCATGTCGTCGTCGGCATTCAGCTCTTCGTGCACATAAGGCATGCCTTCGTGGCCGATGCTGGCCGACAATGCCAATTTGAATTCGGGCAGGCCTTTGTAGCCCAAGCTGCGGCAGAAACGGATGACCGTCGGCTGGCTGACTGACGCACGTTCGGCGATTTCCGCTACGGCCGCATGGACAAACCATTTCGGTTCGGCCAAAGCTGATTCGGCGACTTTACGCTCCGCACCGGACAAATTCGGCAATGACTCACTGATTTTACTTAACATAATGGTAATCCCTATCCGTTATCGCAATGTGACAGACTGTTTTTCTGCATTGCAGATTTATTTGCTTAACACGTTTTTCAAATGATTGTCCAAAGCCGCGGCCGCGCCGGTAATGCCGGGAAACTCGCTTAAAACGACAAACACCGGAATCGCGGCCAAATAAGCCTCAAAACGGCCTTTGTTTTCAAAACGGCTGCGGAATGAAGAATTTTTAAAGTATTCCAACACACGCGGAATAATGCCGCCGCACAGATACACGCCGCCGCGCGCGCCCAGGGTCAATGCAAGATTGGAGGCCACCGTACCCAGCATGGCGCAGAAAATATCCAAGGTCTGGCGGCACAACGGCGATGTGCCGCTTAATGCACGCTCTGTAATTTCAGACGGCGTCAGTTTGCCGGGTTTGGCTTTTTCCTTAGCGGCCAGGGCTTCGTAAATCAGGCTCAAACCCGCACCGCTCAGGAAACGTTCAGCAGACACATGGCCGTATTTGTTTTTGGCATACTGCCAAATGGTCACTTCCATATCGTCAAACGGCGGAAAACTGGTATGGCCGCCCTCGCCTGCCAAAGCCACCCAACCGGCCGGACTGTGTACCAAGCCGCTCACGCCCAAGCCCGTTCCCGGACCGATAACGGCTTTCGGCTGGTTCAACGCCGGTGCCTGACCGCCGATCTGAACCAAATCTTTGTCTTCGGTTTGCGTCACCGCCAACGCCTGGGCGGTGAAATCGTTCAAGAAGATCAAGGTTTCCAAACCCAATGCCTGACGGGTGGTTTCGATGGAAAACGCCCAATGGTGGTTGGTCATCTGCACCCAATCACCCACAATGGGATTAGCAATCGCCACAGCCGCATGAGCGACTTTCGGCTGACCAGCCAAACGGAGATATTCGCGTGCGGCATCAACGATGGTATCGTAATCCTTACAAGGCAATACATGTGCCTGTTCGATTTGCTGCGGTGCGACTTCAAGCGCGAAACGGGCATTGGTGCCGCCGATGTCGGCGACCAGGCGCGGGTAATCAGTTGGTGTAGAAGACATGGCAATCCACTCTTTCGTTATTTAAAATCAGGCTGATCGGGTATTCGGTAGTCGGAGCTTCCGCCGCTTTGTCGAATACGGCTTTCTTCTCTGCCCCCTGAATGGCCAAAAACACGTTTAATGTGTTTAAAACCGCATTCAAGGTCATGCTGATGCGTTCATGCGGCGCAGTCACCGGCGTAGTGTGAATCAGGGGCAGGTTATTTTCCAGATTAATCGCTTCCTCCAATTGAGGAGCTTGCGGGAAGAGAGAAGCCGTATGGCCGTCTCCGCCCATGCCCAACACCAGCACATCGGGATGTTTGTATTGTTTCAACGCATCATCCACCACCGCCTGCGGCTGTAATTCGATTTCAGTTTTTCCGTCCTCTACCATCGGAATCCACCGTGCCGCCGCCGCTTTGTTTTGCAGCAGATGTTCGCGCACCAAGCGGGTATTGCTGTCGGCGTGATCGGTCGGAACAATGCGCTCGTCCACCAAGCCGATGCTCACATTCGCCCAATCCAAATCCTTTTTCGACAAGGCTTCAAAAAAAGCAATCGGGGAGCGGCCTCCGGATACCGCCAATACCGCACTGCCTTTTTCATTCAAGGCATTCTGCAGCTCGATGGCAACGGCATCGGCCTGCGCACGGGCAGCAACGGCTGCATTTTCATATTCGTGCCAAGTAAACATGGTGCATTCCTTTCGCTTTTCAGACGGCCTTTATTTGACAGGCCGTCTGAAACATTAAATAAATTCCAAACTGAATCCGGACCGGCGTTACGCGCCTTATCATGACAGTCTGCCCCGAATGAAGGAACTGTTTAGGCCGTCTGAAAAATTTTCTGTATAAACCAAACCGATAATGAATTTTCAGACGGCCTCAATCCTTTCAAGGCCGTCTGAAACACGGTTACTGCTCTTCATGCCATTTGTTGCCATCGCGCGCCAACAGTTCGCGCGCCGCTTCAGGCCCCCACGAATGGGCGGGATAGCTGTGCGGTGCTTGTGTATTTTGTGCCCAGTTATCCAAAATCGGCATAACATATTCCCATGCGGCTTCCAGTTCGTCTCGGCGGTTGAACAAGGCCAGTTTGCCGTTGATGACATCGAGCAGCAGACGCTCGTATGCTTCCGGACGGCGGCCTTCCAATTGTTTGTCCAAATCAATCGTCATCGGCGTAACTTCGACACGGTTGCCCGCACCCGGGGTTTTGACCTGCGCGCACAAACGCACGGAATCAAACGGCTGCAATTCAATGACCAAACGGTTGGCAAACGGCTGGCTGTTCGGAAAAATATGCTTGTCCAAATCACGGAAATTCAACACGATTTCCGCCACTTTTCCGGCCATGCGTTTGCCGGTACGCAGATAAAACGGCACGCCTTTCCAGCGTTCGTTTTCGATTTCGGCTTTGATGGCGACATAGGTTTCGGTAAAGCTGTCGGCCGGAACATTCAACTCTTCCAAATAACCGTTCATACCCTCGGCTGCCGCATACTGGCCGCGCACCACGTTTTCGTTGACCGATTCGACAGTCAGCGGTTTCAACGCTTTGATGACTTTCACTTTCTCGTCGCGAACATCATCGGCATCCAGACTTTTCGGCGGCTCCATCGCGGTCATACACAGCATCTGCATCAAGTGGTTTTGCACCATGTCGCGCAATGCGCCGGTGATGTCGTAAAACTCGCCGCGCTCTTCCACGCCCAATTGCTCGGCAATGGTTAATTGCACGCTCTTGATGTATTTGTTGTTCCACATCGGTTCGAACATCACGTTGGCAAAGCGCAATGCCAATACGTTTTGCAGGCTTTCCTTGCCTAAATAATGGTCGATACGGTAAATCTGCTCTTCTTTGAAATACCGGCCGACATCGTTGTTGATCTGCTGCGAAGACGGCAAATCCGTACCCAGCGGTTTTTCCAAAACCACGCGCACATTGTCGGCATTCAAGCCGACCGACGCTAAATTTTCACAGGCTTGGGCAAAGAATTTGGGGGCGGTGGAAAGATAAACGACCACATTTTCGGTCTCGGTGCGGGATTTGACTTTTTCGCCCAATTCGGTGAAATGTTCGGGGCAGGTGACATCGACAGTCAGGTATTCGATGCGCTTGATGAAAGATGCCCATTGTTCTTCAGAAAAATTCTGTTTCACATGGATTTTTGAGTTGGTTTCGACCTTGGCCAGAAAACTTTCCGTATCCATTTCGCTGCGGCTCACACCCAAAATCCGGCCTTGCGGATTCAGCAAGCCGGCGACGTGCGCCTGATACAGGCAAGGAAGCAGCTTGCGCATGGCCAAATCGCCCGTTGCACCGAACAACACCAAATCAAAATTCGTTTGAATACTCATTGTTTCATCTTTCATCAAGAAGAGGCTTAATGCCATTTAAAAATATTTTATCGATTCCACAAACCTTAACGTGACAAATTTCCGAAAAATCAGATACATTGCAGCATATTGAAAACCGGTCGCGTTTATCGGTGAAAAATCCAGCAAAACCTGCAAACTAGTAGTAATACTACACACCGCTACAGATTTTGTCTATCTCCATTTCCATAATTTATTTGACCTAGTTTAAATTTTCCTCACATTCACCATTACAGTTTCTTACAAACAGCAAAAACCAAGACTTACATCAAATTTCATGCAGATAAATCAGATTTTGTGTAACAAAATTACAATACTTATACTATAATATAATCCATTCCGATCCGAATTATTTCAGACGGCCTTAAGCAGCCGGCTACACAAAACCAAACCGCACCGACTACTAAAAAAGGAGCCATACATGAGCCACACTCCTATCCACCCCAAGCTCGAGGAAATTACCCGGCGCATTATCGACCGCAGCCGGGAAACGCGCGCCAAATATTTGACCAAAATCCGCGCGGCCAAGCAGCAAGGCCGTTTGGAGCGCAACCAATTGGGTTGCAGCAACCTTGCCCACGGCTACGCATCCATGCCCAAAAGCATCAAAATCGAAATGCTGCGGGAAACCGTGCCCAACTTAGGCATCATCACCGCTTACAACGATATGGTTTCCGCACACCAGCCGTTTAAAGATTTCCCCGACTGGATTAAAGACGAAGCGCAGAAAAACGGTGCGACCGCGCAAGTCGCCGGCGGCACGCCCGCCATGTGCGACGGCATTACACAAGGTTATGCCGGTATGGAATTGTCTCTGTTCTCCCGCGACGTCATCGCCATGAGTACCGCAGTCGGCATGTCGCATCAAATGTTCGACGGCGGCCTGTATATGGGCGTGTGCGACAAAATCGTCCCCGGCCTGATGATCGGCGCGCTCTCGTTCGGCCATATTCCTGCCGTGTTCCTGCCTGCCGGCCCGATGGCCAGCGGCATCAGCAACAAAGACAAAGCGCGCACCCGCCAACTGTTTGCCGAAGGCAAAGTCGGCCGCGACGCCTTGCTCGAAAGCGAAATGGGTTCCTACCACAGCCCCGGCACCTGCACCTTCTACGGCACCGCCAATTCCAACCAAATGATGATGGAAATGATGGGCGTGCACCTGCCTGCCGCTGCGTTTGTACACCCTTATACCGATCTGCGCGAAGCCCTCACTCGCTACGGTGCGGCGCATTTGGCGCAAGGCATCCGCAACGGCACCGCCCTGCCTTTGGGCGAAATGCTGACGGAAAAATCGTTCATCAACGCCCTTATCGGCCTGATGGCCACCGGCGGCTCGACCAACCACACCATGCACTTGGTGGCGATGGCACGCGCCGCAGGCGTGATTCTGAACTGGGACGACTTCGATGAAATTTCTTCTATCATTCCGCTGCTGATCCGCGTCTATCCGAACGGCAAAGCCGACGTCAACCACTTTGCAGCCGCAGGCGGCCTGCCGTTCGTCATCCGCGAACTGCTCGACGCCGGCCTGCTGCATGATGACGTGGACACCGTTGTCGGCCGCGGTATGCGCCGTTACACGCAAGAGCCTTTCCTGATTGACGGCAAACTGGAATGGCGCGAAGCCCCGACCGAAAGCGGCAACGACGACATTTTGCGCAAAATCGACAACCCGTTCTCACCCGACGGCGGTTTGCGCCTGATGCAGGGCAACATCGGCCGCGGCGTCATTAAAGTATCCGCCATCCGCGAAGGCTGCCGCGTAATCGAAGCGCCGGCCATCGTGTTCAACGACCAGCGCGAAGTTTTGGAAGCCTTCGACCGCGGCGAACTCGAACGCGATTTCGTGTGCGTGGTGCGTTATCAAGGCCCGCGCGCCAACGGTATGCCCGAGCTGCACAAACTGACCCCGCCTTTGGGCATTCTGCAAGACCGAGGTTTCAAAGTCGCGCTTCTGACCGACGGCCGCATGTCGGGTGCATCGGGCAAAGTCCCTGCCGCGATTCACATGACCCCCGAAGCCCTGATGGGCGGCGGCATCGGTAAAATCCGCACCGGCGACTTAATCCGCTTCGATTCCATAACCGGCAAATTGAGCGTATTGATTAATGAAGCCGAATGGGCGGCGCGCGAAGTCGAGCAAATCGATTTGAGCGCGAACCAGCAAGGCTGCGGCCGCGAGCTGTTCGCCAACTTCCGCGGCATGACCAGTTCGGCGGAAACCGGCGCCATGAGCTTCGGCGGCGAATTTGCCTGAGCATAAAAAGTTTCAGACGGCCTTGTCGTTCCGCTATGCAGAAGGCCGTCTGAAAACAACCGGATCGGATTGACAGACAAATCTTTAATCCCGGCAAGATTAAACTGCCCGAAACAACCGTTCCCCAATTTAAACAACCGCTTTCAGACGGCCTGCCCGAACAGTTCTCCTCCCCGAGGCCGTCTGAACATTCCACAAAGTATTATTTTTGCAAGGAACAAAACATGTCTGCAACACTCACCCCTCGCGAAATCTTAAGCGCAGGCGCGGTTATCCCCGTGATGGCGATTGACGATTTATCCACCGCCGTCGATTTGGCGCACGCTCTGGTCGAAGGCGGCATTCCGACGCTGGAAATCACCTTGCGCACCCCCGTCGGCGTGGATGCCATCCGCCTGATTGCCAAAGAAGTGCCCAACGCCATCGTCGGCGCAGGTACGGTGACCAACCCCGAACAGCTCAAAGCCGTGGAAGACGCGGGCGCGGTATTCGCCATCAGCCCGGGCTTGCACGAAACTTTGGCCAAAGCCAGCCACCAAAACAGCATTCCGTTGATTCCGGGCGTGGCCACACCGGGCGAAGTCCAACTGGCATTGGAACACGGTATCGACACTTTGAAACTGTTCCCTGCCGAAGTTGTCGGCGGCAAAGCCATGCTGAAAGCCCTTTACGGCCCGTATCCCGACATCCGATTCTGCCCGACCGGCGGCATCACGCCGGAAAGCGCACCGGAATACTTGGCTCTGCCGAACGTCTTATGCGTCGGCGGCTCGTGGCTGACCCCGAAAGACGCAGTGCAAAATAAAGATTGGGACACCATCACGCGTTTGGCAAAAGAAGCGGCGGCTTTGAAACGCTGATGGTTTCTTAGGAATATGACAAAGGCCGTCTGAAACTTTCAGACGGCTTTTTTTGACTGTTACGAAACTCGGATGAATTCAGGGAAATTAACGCACGTTTTCTGTTTTAAAAAGTTCTCGGGCTACAACTCAAAACTGAAAAGGCCGTCTGAAAAAGTACCGGAATCCTAATTTGACAGCGGTACTTTTCAGACGGCCTTTACCATCCATTCTTTATTTCGGAATCACCAGAAAATTAATCAGAAATTCTTTAAACACAAAACCCAGCACACCGAAACCGAGTACGAAAAACAGCATAAACATGCCGAATTTTCCGGCCTTCGATTCCTTGCCCAACTTGTAAACAATAAAGCCCAAAAAAAGTATCAGACCCGTCAGACAGATTCTCAATGCCCAAGTGGAGAAAACGGCCTCATCCATGTGTTTTTCCTTTTGATTTCCGTGATGTTTTCAGATGGCCTGCCGTATTTTGCAAGGCCGTCTGAAAACAAAGATAAGTATTGAATAACGGCATTATAGGACTAAGCCAAAGCCTGTTGCAAATCGTCAATCAGGTCATCGGCATATTCCAAGCCGACCGACAGGCGCACCAAACCCTGACGGATGCCCGCCGCCAGCTTGTTTTCCGGCGACATACGCGCGTGGGTGGTCGTCCACGGGTGGGTAATGGTCGAGCGCACATCGCCCAAATTCGCGGTACGGGAAAACACGTTCACGCTGTCGATGACTTTCCAAGCCGCTTCTTGGTTTTCCAGCTCGAAACCGACCACAATGCCGCCGCCGTTCTGCTGGCGTTCCACCAGTTCGCGCTGCGGATGGTCGGGCAAACCGCTGTAATACACGGCTTTGACCTGCGCTTGCGTCCGCAGCCATTGCGCCACTTTCAGCGCATTGGCGAACTGCTTTTCCATACGGATGGAAAGCGTCTCAATGCCGCTCAGCAACTCAAACGAATTAAACGGCGAAATCGCCAGGCCGCACGAGTTGGCATACACCGCCACCTGCGCCATCAACTCTTCCGAACCGGCCAGCACGCCGCCGGCCACACGGCCGTGGCCGTCAATCGCTTTGGTAGCCGACTGCACGGAAATATCCGCGTCGAACATCAAAGGCTGCTGGCCGAACGGCGACATCAGGCTGTTGTCCACCGCGAGCAACGCGCCGTTTTCGTGCGCCAAATCCGCCAAAGCCTGCAAATCCGCCACTTCGCCCAGCGGATTGGACGGCGTTTCCAAGAAAAACAGTTTGGTATTCGGCTTCACCGCCGCCCGCCATTCCTCAATGTCAACGGGCGAAACATAAGTCACTTCTATGCCGAATTTTTTGACTACCGTATCGATAAAGCCGGCGGTGGTTCCGAACAGGCTGTAACTCGACACCACATGGTCGCCCGCACTCAAAAAGGTGAAAAAAGCCGCGTTAATCGCCGACATGCCGCTGGACGTAGCGACCGCACGTTCCGCCCCTTCCAATGCCGCCAGCCGTTTTTCAAAAGCCGCCGTGGTCGGATTGGCGGTGCGGGTGTAGGTGAAACCTTTGACCTTTTTGGAAAACAAGTCCGCCGCGTGCGCCGCCGTCGGCCACATGAAGCTGCTGGTCAGAAACAGGGCTTGGTTGTGTTCGTTGTAGGCGGTTTGCTCTTTGCCGGCGCGGATGGCCAATGTTTGCGGATGGAGTTTTTTCGTCATGTCGGAATCCTAACTTTTAAGGCCGTCTGAAAATAAAAAAAGCAGCGTTGCGTCTGCTCAATCGGCCTGCGGTTAACTTGTGAATATTTTGCGCCGATTTCTGTTCGGTTTCAAGGTAAAACACAGCGGAATCGGATGTTTCATCTTCAGACTCAAACCGAATGCGGTAACGGCATTTTTAAATGACTCAAGGCCGTCTGAAAACCGATAGAGCAGGTTTTCAGACGGCCTGAATATCCGTATCACTGATACCGTCTGCCGTTGTGTTCCAGCCAACCGTCGACATGGCGGCCTTGCGGATCGTGATGCGTCCAATGAATGACGCCGCCTTGCGCCGACCATTCGTATTCGCCGTAAAAGCGCACGGTGTCGCCTTTTTTCAAACCTTTGATTTTATCCGCCAAATCGATGTTGTGCGCCACCAATAGGGTTTGCCCGCCGGATAATTTCAAAATAAAGCGTTGGTGGCGCGAGCCTTTGTTGTCGTCGGGCAGGGTTTTGGTGACCACGCCTTCGCCTTCTATCTGCACGTCGTTGCGCCGCTCTTCGAATGCGCGTTGCAAAACCGCTTCTGCATGGCCGTCCTGCGTATGCGCACCCGAACGCTGCGCACCTGTTTCAGACGGCCCCGACTGCGTCTGCCCCTGCCGCATCTCCTGCGGCGCGTCCTGCCATTGTTGATAACCGAAAAACGCCGCAACGGCAACGGCAATCCAAATCCACTTATTCATTCAGCCTACTTTTCGCGTTTGTATTTCATTTCGTATTTCAAGTCGGACAACACTTTTTTGACATTGTGTTCCAGCAAATCCTCCACCAAAGCGGGCGCCTGCTCGCTTAAGGTCTGCTGCAGATTATAAGAAAGCAGCGCCATCTGCTTTTGCAGGGCGACGCGGATCATGCCGTTGACCGCATCGGTAACATGCGGGCGCATCCGTTTGATCAAGCGTTCGGCCAATTCCTGTTCCGATACGCAAAACACTTCCCTGCGGCCGATGGCTTGCGGATTCAATACATTGATGTTGACGATGATTTTTTGATCCGCCGCATCGTCAAGGCCGTCTGAAACCGCGTTTTCACCGGTATTTTCAGACGGCATGTCTTCAACGGTTTGCGGTTCGGGAAATTCGACGGTTTGGCGTTTGGGATTCAGCCATACGGTGCGGGTGGATTCGATCTGTTTCTCCGACGCGCGCATCTGCAAAGCATTTTGCGCACTCAGCCAGTTTTCCTGCAGCAACACCATATCATCGGTTTCGATGTCTTCATGCTGCGCCACTCCGACATTGTGTTCCTCCTGCCATTTGCGCATGTATTCCTGCAAAACCTTATCGCGCGATTTTTGGTCGAGTTCATACGATTTTTCGGCTTTGGCGGCAGTATGCGGCTCTTTCGACTCGCGGATTAAGGGGGCATGGGTGTAGGGCGCGTTGATCTGGCGGGTTTGGCGCAATTTTTCCAACCGGCTTTCCCAGTCGAAACCGTTTTCCGTTTGTGGTGAAGCGTTCGGCTTGTTCGTATCCATTTTTTATCTCACTGCAATATTCCGTTTCGCAATCAAACTGCTTGATTTGCTATAATGCGGCATTCTATCAGATTCCCAAGGAATACACATGAACAGCATCGAGCAGCGTTTGGAATTTTTGGAAGAGTCAAACGAAGTTTTGCGTATGCAGAACCACGTTTTGGCCACCGCACTCAAAGGCCTGATCCGCGCCCTGCCCGGCGACATTGCGCAAGACGCGGTCGAGTCCATCCAACTGGCTTTTGAAGACGCCCTGGCGGAACTCAATTACGAAGACAGCCCGCACACCGATTTGTTCCACGATGTCACTTACGCGTTTTTCCGCGAAAAAGAGCGTTGATTCAACCGCATAAACCGCAAAACTTTGCGCGGCTGCCTGCCCGCAACTGTAAACTTATGCTAAAATCGCACTTTCGTTTTATTCCGACCCACCAAATTTAATAGAGGAAACCCACCATGAACATGAAAAAATGGATTGCCGCAGCCATCGCCTGCTCCGCACTGACTCTGGGCGCATGCGGCGGCCAAAGCAAAGACAGCGGGTCGGCCGCTCCTGCCGCCGCCGACCCGAACAAAACGTACCGCGTGGCCATGAATGCCGAATTTGCCCCGTTCGAATCATTGGATTCGGCCGGCAAAATCGAAGGTTTCGATGTCGATTTGATGAATGCCATGTCCAAAGCGGGCAATTTCAAAGTCGAATTCAAACACCAGCCTTGGGACAGCCTGTTTCCGGCCTTGAACAACGGCGATGTCGACATCGTGATGTCCGGCGTAACCATTACCGACGACCGCAAACAGTCTATGGATTTTACCGATCCGTATTTTGAAATCACCCAAGTCGTTTTGGTACCGCAGGGCAAATCCATCAGCTCTTCGGAAGACTTGAAAAACCTGAATAAAGTCGGCGTCGTGACCGGTTACACCGGTGATTTTTCCGTGTCCAAACTCTTGGGCAACGACAACCCGAAAATCGCCCGCTTCGAGACCGTGCCTTTGGTGGTGAAAGAGTTGGAAAACGGCGGTTTGGATGCGGTGGTGAGTGATAGCGCAGTAATTGCCAACTATGTGAAAAACAACCCGACCAAAGGTATGGATTTCATCACCCTGCCTGACTTTACCGTTGAAAACTACGGCATCGCCACCCGCAAAGGCGACGAAGCCACCGTCAAAATGCTCAACGACGCGCTGAAAAAAGTACGCGAAAGCGGCGAATACGACCAAATCAAAGCCAAATATTTTGCAGACGAAGCGAAGAAATAAATCTGGCTTGAACAGTTAAAATCACGGTAAAGGCCGTCTGAAAAAATATTTCAGACGGCCTTTTGTTATTTTCATGGATTGCCGCTATTCGGTATCGGTTACCGGCAATTCCGCCGACCCCATGCGCCGCAGGATGATGTTGGTTTTGCCGCGCAGGCGTTTGCTTTTCGGGTTGTCGGCATAAAACAGCGGTGCGGGCACGCGTGCGGCGAGCTTGGCGGCCTGCTGTTTGGTCAGATCCGACGCCGGTTTTTTATAGAAATGCCGTGAAGCCGCTTCCGCCCCGAACACGCCGTAATGCCATTCGATGGTGTTGAGATACAGCTCGAAAATACGGTCTTTGTCGGTAACGGCTTCCATCATCGCGGTAATGGCGGCTTCTTCGGCCTTGCGGATGTAGCTGCGGCTGTCGTTGAGAAACAGGTTTTTCGCAAGCTGCTGGCTGATGGTCGAACCGCCGGCCTTCACTTCGCCGCTTTTCTGATTGCGCTTGATGGCGTTTTGAATACCGCTCCAGTCGAAACCGTCGTGTGCGGCAAATTTGGCATCTTCCGAAGCAATCAGGGCTTTTTTCAGATTAGTGGAAATGCGTTCATACGGCACCCAGCGGTAATCCAAGGCCACGTCGCGGCCTTCGTCGCGGAACTGGCTCATGCGCATACCCATAAACGCACTTTGGTGCGGCGCGACGGCGCGGTAAGTGATGATGTTGCCGTAAACATAAGCATTAAAAAAAATAAAGGCAGCCACCGGCAATGCAATCAGCCATTTGAATATGCGCATCACAAGTCTTTCATATATTCGAACACAGTCTTGATGTCCGGCTCGAAGCCGCGCCACAACTGGTAGGAAAACGCGGCCTGTCCGACCAGCATACCCAAGCCGTCGGTGGTTTTCCGTGCGCCCGATTCGGCAGCGAATTTCAGAAACGGCTCGGACTCTTTGCCGTAAACCATGTCGTAGGCCAGTTCGCATTGTCCGAACACGGCAGGCGCGATGTCGGGCAGTTCGCCGCTCAAGCCGCCCGACGTGCCGTTGATGATGATGTCGAAACCGTTTGCCGGCAATTCGTTCATGGTAACGGCGCGGATACCGAAACGCTCGGCTACTTCTTCAGCTTTGGTATGGGTGCGGTTGGTGATGACGATTTCCGCCGGCCGATGGCTCTGTAAAACAGGAATCACGCCGCGCACCGCGCCGCCTGCGCCAATCAGCAATACGCGTTTGCCTGCTACGGGCACGCCCTGCGCCTGAATAATGTCGTTGACCATGCCCACGCCGTCGCTGTTGTCGCCGCGGAATTTACCGTTTCCCAACGGAATGATGGTATTGACCGCACCCGCAGCCAAAGCGCGCTCGGAATGTTCGTCCACAAAATCGAAGGCGTCCAATTTAAACGGCACGGTCACGTTCGCCCCCTGCCCGCCTGCGGCAAAAAAAGCGGCCGCGGCTTCGGCAAATCCGCCGATTTCGGCATAAATACGGTCATAATCGATGGCAACATTTTCCTGTTTGGCAAATTGCTGATGGATTTGCGGCGATTTGCTGTGTTCGACAGGATTGCCGAATACGGCGTAACGCGGTTTGCTCATGGCTCGGACTTTCTTCAATAATCAGGCAAAAGCGTTATTATAACGGGATTTTGTCAGGATTAAAGCGGATTTGCGTTAAATGACGCAAGTTGCGGTCCGACTGTTTTCAGACGGCAAATTGTTGACAATCAGGCCGTCTGAAACTATATTCCAACGATTCGGTTTGCGTTATCCAAACGAAACGCGCCTGCCTGTTCCCGAGTATTTTTCAGACGGCATCAGACGTGCCCGAACCCGTTCCGAACCGCTGTTTGCACGCGTTCAAACGTGATAAAATACCGCCGTCCGATTTTAAAACCGCGCTGCAATTATTTCCCATTTAGGAGCTTGAACATGTCGATTAAAGACGTTGTAAAACTGATTGAAGAAAGCGAAGCACGCTTCGTTGATTTGCGTTTTACCGATACCAAAGGTAAACAGCACCACTTCACCATTCCGGCGCGCATCGTGCTGGAAGACCCCGAGGACTGGTTTGAAAACGGCCAAGCCTTCGACGGCTCTTCCATGGGCGGCTGGAAAGGCGTTCAGGCTTCCGATATGCAGCTGGTTCCCGACGCGTCCACCGCATTCGTTGATCCGTTTTTCGACGACACGACCGTTGTCCTGACCTGCGACGTCATCGACCCTGCCGACGGCAAGGGCTACGACCGCGACCCGCGTTCCATCGCCAAACGTGCCGAAGCCTATCTGAAATCCTCCGGTATCGGCGACACGGCGTTTTTCGGCCCCGAGCCGGAATTTTTCGTGTTTGACGGTGTGGCATTCGAAACCGCCATGCACAAAACCCGTTACGAAATTACGTCCGAAAGCGGCGCATGGTCGAGCGGCGCACATCTCGACGGCCAAAATACCGGCCACCGCCCGATGGTAAAAGGCGGTTATGCACCTGTCGCACCGGTTGACCAAGGTCAGGATTTGCGTTCGGCCATGGTGAACATTTTGGAAGAAATCGGCATTGAAGGCGAAGTGCACCACGGCGAAGTGGGTACAGGTTCGCAAATGGAACTGGGCACCAAATTCGGCACGCTGGTACGCCGCGCCGACCAAACCCAAGACATGAAATATGTGATTTGGAACGTTGCCCACAACTTCGGCAAAACCGCCACGTTCATGCCCAAACCGATTATGGGCGACAACGGCAGCGGTATGCACGTCCACCAATCCATCTGGAAAGACGGCCAAAACCTGTTTGCCGGCGACGGCTACGCAGGCTTGAGCGAAACCGCTCTGTACTACATCGGCGGCATCATCAAACACGCCAAAGCCCTGAACGCGATTTGTAATCCGTCGACCAACTCCTACAAACGCTTGGTTCCGCACTTTGAAGCCCCGGTAAAACTGGCTTATTCCGCGAAAAACCGTTCCGCCTCCATCCGCATTCCGTCGGTCAACAGCGTGAAAGCCCGCCGCATCGAAGCGCGCTTCCCCGACCCGACCGCCAATCCGTATTTGTGTTTCGCCGCCCTGCTGATGGCCGGTTTGGACGGCATCCAAAACAAAATCCACCCGGGCGACCCTGCCACGAAAAACCTCTACGACCTGCCGCCGGAAGAAGACGCTTTGGTACCGACCGTCGCCGCTTCTTTGGAAGAAGCCCTGGCCGCATTGAAAGCCGACCACGAATTCCTGACCCGCGGCGGCGTGTTCAGCCAAGACTGGATCGACAGCTACATCGCCTTCAAAGAAGAAGACGTGCGCCGCATCCGCATGGCACCGCACCCGCTGGAATTTGAAATGTACTACAGCCTGTAATTTCTGGCAGTAAAACCGATTAAGGCCGTCTGAAAAAGTTTTGTGCGAATCGAAACGGTTTCAGACGGCCTTTTGCCGATTCCTGTTTCGTCGGCTGCGTTTGGAGATGGTTCACCTATTCCGTACCGGCAAGAATCAGGGCATTCGCGTAAATCAACCTTATCCGTACAGCACCAATCTCAACCGCAACCTTTATTGTTCAGACGGCCTTTCTTCAAACCCATCATGTCAGACAACACTCAAAACTGGTTTTTCAAAAAATTTACCGGCAAACGCCTGCTGCTGCACTGCGCAACCGCCCTTCTGCTCGCCGCTCTGAGCTTTCGACAGTTGATGGTGGCAGACAGTCTGATGAATCCGGTGCTGATACTGGTTACAGCGTTTTACTTCCGCTATGCCTACCAATACTGGAAAGGCTGGGACAGTTCGCAAGGTCAACGCCAATACATCCGCCTGCTTCGCGACGAAATGGAATATTTTGTCGCACCCGCAGGCAGAGGCCGTCTGAAATACGATCAAATCCGCTATATGTATGTTTTCGTGGAAGACAATTACCACAATAAAAACGGCCATCTCATCATCGAATACCGCCTGCCAGAAGACGACGAAGATTCGCCCGATCTGCACGAACTGGAATTCAACCTTGATTTTCTGATACCGCCCAAAGATTCGGGCAAACTGCACACCGCCATTCCCGATTTGAACATCATGCATACCGCGGCATTTGAAGCCGCATTGCGCTCGCGCTGCCGCCGTCTGTACAGCCTGATACAGCGCGAAGGTCTGCGCGACCGCGAATGGCTGGAAGCGGAAAAAGAGAAAACCCGCAAATGGCTGGATGGATTTAAACAGTGACTCCGGCTCAAATCCGTTTGAAATCCGAATATTGAATAGACTGAAAAACAGTCCGTTTGAAATATATCTGTCAAAAAAGCAGCGTACAATTTTCAAATTCATTACGCGCGGCCATTACCATGAAAACTTCCCGCCATCTCAAAATTGCTGTTTTATTACTGTCGGTTTATTGGGCGTTTATGTTTCATATCGCGTTTTTCGACCCCTTGGAAATTTCCACGACCATCTTCTCCGAAAACAGCACGATTGAAGCGGTCAGCCCTTATCTGTGGTTTATGCTGGCCGTATTCTGCCTTTTCAGCAACAAACTGAGCGTACCGACACGCTTGGCAAGCGCCGTTACCGCCGTGTTGCTCGGTTTTCGAGAAATGGATTGGCACAAGTCGTTTTTTCAAGAAGAAACCTTTCGTACACATTTCCTACGCAGCAATTTCTACCGCAGCGACATGGTGCCGCTGTCGCACAAAATCATCGGCGGCCTGCTGGTACTGCTGATTATCATCGTGGCGGTATATTTGCTAAAAACCTTCGTCCGTTCAGTCAGACGTGAAGGCAAACCTTTTCAGACGGCCTATATTTATACTGCATCCGGCATCTTCCTGCTTGCCGTGGCCAAATTTGCCGACCGTCTCAACGGCCAGATGATTGAATTTTTTCAAAAAACGCTCCCGCCGAAAATCAATATTGCCGTACAAGCATTTGAGGAATCGACGGAAATGATTGTGCCGGTGTTGTTGTGTATTGCTTTGATTTTATACAGCAACCGCCAACATGACGGAACGTAGCATCGGCAACAAAAGGCCGTCTGAACGCATTTGACTTTCAGACGGCCTTACTACTGAATCACTTAAAAACTTACAGCCAACATTGGCTGCACGAAAAAAAGTGTACAAACTTGCGCCGCTCCTGACGTATCAAATTCAGAATTTTCGGGATAAAAAATGTCAGGCCGTCTGAAAACCGGCTTCGCAGAAACTTACTGCGATGGTTTTCAGACGGCCTTTTCAGCTTAGAGTCGTTCAGCAACAGCGTCCGCCGTTGCTTCCGCAGCGGCGTTTGCTGCAATAGTCCTGAAACTGCAACTTGGTCATCACGGGCGCGTCGGGATTATGGCGGCGTTGGCGGGCAACGTAGTTTTCATAATCCGGCATACCGGCCATCAAATCGGCGGTTCGGCGTGCCGCTTTCAACGCGCGGCAGATGCGCTGCCACAACGTATTATTGCTCATTCACGACCTCGTTACGGTAAACCGCAGGCACTTCTTTCGCCGTAGGGAAACCGGTTTTGCGTGCTTTCAGGGCGGTTTTCAGGCCGTAAATGCCGACGAACACCACCACCGATAAGAACAACACGGTCAAGCCCGAATTGACATAGTCGTTGAATGCGATTTGGTGCATTTGCGCCACGTCTTTGGCCGGAGCCAGAATTTCGCCCCGCGCTGCTGCGTCTTTGAATTTCGCTGCGTGCGCCAAGAAGCTGATTTTGGCGTCGCTGTGGAACAGTTTTTCCAAACTTGCCCATACGGTAACGAACAGTACGCCCAAAGCAGGAACCAGCGGCACCCAGACATAACGGTCTTTTTTCATCTTCACCAGTACCACGCTGACCATAATCAGGGCGACGCCGGCGAGCATTTGGTTACCGATGCCGAACAGCGGCCACAAGGAGTTGATGCCGCCCAGCGGGTCGGTCACGCCGGTATAGAGGAAGTAGCCCCACAACGCCACAGCCATAAAGGTGGCAATCAGGTTGGCCGGCAGCGAATCGGTGTTGCCGAACGGTTTGATGAAAATGCCGCCCAAATCCTGAATCATGAAGCGCGCCACGCGTGTACCCGCGTCAACGGCGGTCAAGATAAAGAGTGCTTCAAACAAGAGCGCGAAGTGATACCAAAACGCCATCATCGCTTCGCCCGGAATCAGTTGGCTCATGATGTTGGCCATACCCACCGCCAAAGTCGGTGCACCGCCCGCACGGGAAAGAATGGTTGATTCGCCGACTTCTTTAGCGGTATGCAGCAGCGTATCTGCCGTAACCGGGAAACCAAGCTGATTGGTAATCACGTTGGCCGCCTGTACGGCATCGGTACTGATTAAGGCTGTCGGGCTGTTCATGGCGAAATAGATGCCCGGATCAAGCGAAGCCGCGGCGGCCAGAGCCATAATCGCCACAAAGCTTTCCATCAGCATACCGCCGTAACCGATCATGCGCACGTGGGTTTCGTTTTCCACCATTTTCGGTGTCGTACCCGAAGAAATCAGGGCGTGGAAGCCGGAAACCGCACCGCAGGCGATGGTAATGAACAGGAACGGGAACAGGCTGCCGGAGAATACCGGGCCGGTACCGTCGATAAACTTGGTTACGGCAGGCATTTGCAGGCTTGGACCGACAATCACGATACCGATGGCCAATGCGATAATGGTGCCGATTTTCAGGAAAGTGGACAGATAATCGCGCGGGGTCAGCAACAGCCAAACAGGCAAAACGGCCGCCACAAAGCCGTAAATCATAATCGCCCAAGTGAGCTGGATACCGTCCAAATCAAAGAAATGCGCGTATGAACTTTGCGCCACATCTTCGCCGTACACAATCGCCAGCATCAGCAAAATAAAGCCGACAATGGAAATCTCGCCGATTTTGCCCGGACGGATATAGCGGGTGTAAATACCCATAAACAGCGCAATCGGCATGGTCGCGGCAATGGTAAACGTACCCCAAGGGCTGTGTACCAAGGCTTTCACGACAATCAGCGCGAGTACGGCCATGATGATGACCATAATCATCAGAATACCGATGGAAGCAATCACGCCGGCCACCGTACCCAATTCCTGTTTCACAATATCGCCGAGCGACTTACCGTCACGGCGCATGGAAACGAATAAGACCATCATGTCCTGCACCGCACCGGCGAACACCACGCCGAAGATAATCCACAGCGTGCCGGGCAGATAACCCATCTGCGCCGCCAACACGGGTCCGACCAGCGGACCCGCGCCCGCAATCGCGGCGAAATGGTGGCCGAACAGCACACCCCTGTGCGTCGGTACATAGTCCAAACCGTCGTTGTGGCGTTCGGCCGGCGTCAGGCGGTTGGGGTCAAGCTCCATCACCTTATTAGCGATATACAGGCTGTAAAAACGGTAAGCAATACAATAAACGGATATGGCGGCAACCACCATCCACACCGCATTGACCTGCTCACCCCGATTGATGGCCAATGTCGTGAAGGCGGCTAAACCGACCAGCACCACAATGCCCCAAATCAGAAACGTCTTGAGTGTAAGAAAAGCTAGCGTTGTTTACAGTATTTGAAAGACAATACTGCCATGAACATCCACAAAAATACCCGACTTACACCGCACCAACGTCAAGCCGTTTGGCGCGCCTATACACAGGATAAAATTACCGTTACTTCACTTGCCCGGCAATACCAAGTCAGCAGAGTAACCATCTACCGTATCCTCAAAGCCGCACGGCTGCAGCTGCTCACACCGCAAAACAGTACCAACAACCGGTTCAAACAAGCAAAATACGGGATGAAACGTTTGGCTAAGGTTGAAAAAGCCATCGAAGAAAAGCTCAAAAAACAGGCTAAACGCTACAACAAATCCTATCCCGGCGAAATGGTGCATTTCGATACCAAACGGTTGCCGCGGCTGAAAAACCAAAGCGTTGCCGACCCGTTCGAATACCTGTTTGTCGCCATCGACGACTACTCCCGCGAACTGTACGCAGCCATCTTGCCCGACCGTACGGCTGCCAGTGCCGCCAAGTTTCTGTTGAGGGATGTGATTGACTGCTGCCCGTACACCGTCGAATGCGCATACTCGGATAACGGAGTGGAATACAAAGGCAATGCATCCCACCCGTTTGGCGCTGCCTGCTGCCGCAACAACATCGTGCAGAAGTTTACCCGTATTGCGCGTCCGCAGACCAACGGCAAAGCGGAACGGGTGATTCGGACGCTGATGGAGATGTGGCACGATAAGCAGACATTTGACGATGCGCAACACCGGCGCAGGGAATTGTGCCGCTTTGTGAATTTCTACAATACGGTCAAGCCGCACGGCAGCTTGAAAGGCAGGACGCCTTTTGAGACTTTGGAGGATTATTTTTCTCAACCTGTTGTGTAAACAACCCGGTTATTTCTTACATCTTGAGCGATTTCATGATGAGTCCTTCGTTAAAAGCAAAATGAATAAAAAAACAGGTTAATAAAATTTCTCTGTTTAAACATTTGTAAACCAATACTAACGCAGCCGATTGTCAATAACCACGATTTCTAAAATTAACTTGATTTAAATCATATAAACTACATATTTCTATATTCCTCTTAACAGAAAACACCATTATCAAATTGAAACAATCATTCAAATCATCTCACTTTTTCAGACGGCCTTTCTTAATATATTAAAACTGAAACGTTTACCAACCTCAAATTTAAACATCACTCGAAGCCGGCATGGTACAAAAGACGAAACATCTCACTTAGGATACTGAGTTATTGATGAGCAGATAACAAAAACATGTGCCAAAGATAATGATTGTAAAGGTCTCTGCTTGTATCTTACCCAACAAGAAAAGCCCTGCATGTAAACATACAGGGCTTTTTTCATCTTTCAACAGCAGCCGCCGCCGCTTTTAATCCGGCAATACTCGATAAACTGCGCCCGAGTCATCACCGGCGTATTCGGATTATATTTTCGCTGCTGGGCAACGTAGCGGTCATAATCTGGAATGCCGGCCATATAGTTGGCAGCGACACAAAAGCTCTTATACGCTTCTTTCAGACGTCCCATCAAAGGATGATTAAGCAATTTTCTCATGGGTTTGAACCTCGTCACGGTAAACGGCAGGAACTTCTTTCGCAGTCGGCCAAGCCACTTTACGCGCTTTCATGGCAGTCATCAAGCCGTAGACGGCGATGAAAATCACAACCAGCATAAATGCCGCACACAAGCCTGAGTTGACATAGTCGTTGAAGACAATCTGCCCCATTTGCGCCACGTCTTTGGCCGGAGCCAACACTTCGCCGCGCGCAGCCGCTTCACGGTATTGTGCAGCGTGTGCCAAGAAGCTGACGCGCGGGTCGGAATCAAACAGTTTCTGCATGGAAGCCACGGCGGTCACCATCAACAAGCCCATGGCCGGCACCAACGGCACCCACACATAACGTTCTTTTTTCATTTTCACCAACACAACCGCCACCATAATCAGCGCCATACCGGCCAGCATTTGGTTACCGATACCGAATAAAGGCCACAGCGAATTGATGCCGCCCAACGGGTCAGTCACACCGGTATACAGGAAGTAGCCCCATGCGCCGACAGTCAGGAAAGTCGCCACCAGATTTGAGAACATGCCCTGACCGGTGCCCAAAGGTTTCACAAAAATACCCAGCAGATCCTGCACCATAAAACGTGAAGTACGGGTACCCGCGTCCACCGCGGTCAAAATAAACATGGCTTCAAACAACAGTGCAAAGTGATACCAGAAGGCCATCATCGCTTCACCCGGAATCAGCCTGCTCATGATGTGTGCCATACCGACGGCTAAAGTCGGTGCACCGCCGGCACGGGACAGAATCGAATTCTCACCCACTTCACGCGCAGTATTGGCCAAGGTTGCCGCATCCACCGGAATTTGAAGATGAGTGGTGATGGCATGTGCCGCCGTTGCAGGGTCGGTACCAATCAAAGCCGCAGGGCTGTTCATGGCAAAGTACACGCCCGGCTCCAACACGCAAGCTGCTGCCAGAGCCATAATGGCGACGAAGCTTTCCATCAGCATACCGCCGTAACCGATGGCGCGGACATGGGTTTCGTTTTCGATCATTTTAGGGGTCGTACCGGAAGAAATCAGCGCATGGAAGCCGGATACCGCACCACAAGCAATGGTAATGAATAAAAACGGGAACAGCTTGCCTGAGAATACCGGACCGGTACCGTCAATAAAGTGGGTGACGGCCGGCATTTTCAGCTCAGGCCCGACCACGATAATACCGATGGCCAACGCAATGATGGTACCGATTTTCAGGAAAGTCGCCAGATAATCGCGCGGTGTCATCAAGAACCACACCGGCAGAAGCGAAGAAATACCGCCATACAGCATAATGCCGAAGGCCAATTGCACGCCATTCAAGTCAAACCAAGGGCCGATCGCACTTTCGGCCACATGATTACCGAAGATTACGGCGCTCATCATAGCGATAAAGCCGACAATCGCGATTTCACCCAAATGACCCGGACGGATAAAGCGGGCGTAAAAACCCATGAACAGCGCAATCGGCACGGTCACAGCGATAGTAAACGTACCCCAAGGGCTGTGGGTCAGTGCTTTTACCACAATCAAGGCCAACACCGATGTGATGATGATCATAATCATCAGGATACCGATGGATGCAATCACACCGGCGGTAGTACCCAATTCTTGTTTGATGATGTCGCCCAAGGATTTACCGTCGCGACGCATAGACACAAACAGCACCATCATGTCCTGCACGGCACCGGCCAATACCACGCCGAAAATAATCCACAGCGTACCCGGCAGGTAACCCATTTGCGATGCCAATACCGGCCCCACCAGCGGCCCCGCCCCCGCAATCGCAGCAAAATGATGGCCGAACAATACTTTTTTATCGGTCGGCACATAATCGACACCATTGTTGTTGCGCTCCGCCGGTGTCATACGGCGTGCGTCCAATTCCAAAATATTTTTACAGATATAAAGGCTGTAAAAACGATAAGCAATGCAATACACCGATACCGCAGCCACCACCAGCCAAACAGCACTGACGTGCTCGCCGCGACTGAGCGCCAAAGTGGCGAAGGCAAATACCCCTGCCAACACCACCAAGCCCCATATCAGAAACGATTTCAACGCTTTCATGACATGTCCTTTTTAAATATTAACAGATAAACAAGAATATATAAATAAATTTAAAAAATTCAAAATATTAAAATATTTATCATATAAAACATAATATTATTTAATAAGTATTTTATTTTGAAAAATAATAACATATTTATATAAATACACAATATTACATAAAAAGAAATATGTTTTAAATCAAACTTCGTTGAAATATTCACTCGATCAGCAATAGCCCTGCAAAGACGCCGCCTAGGGATGCAGCCTTGCACGTACAATATCCCCGCATTCATCTCTGTTATAATCATGCCCATTTGCCCCGCTTCGCACCTTGACATGACAACAAACATCCTACCCGCCCGCCGTCTTTCCGTCGCACCCATGCTCGACTGGACCGACCGGCACTACCGCCACATGGCGCGCCAAATTACCCAAAACACCTGGCTTTACAGCGAAATGATTAATTCCGGCGCGATTGTCTATGGCGACAAAAACCGCTTTCTCATGTTCAACGAAGGCGAAACCCCCGTCGCCCTGCAACTGGGCGGCAGCGACCCTGCCGAACTCGCCCAAGCCGCCCGAGCCGCTGAAGAATACGGCTATGACGAAGTGAACCTCAACTGCGGCTGCCCCAGCCCGCGCGTGCAGAAAGGCGCGTTCGGCGCGTGCCTGATGAACGAAGTGGATTTGGTTTCAGACTGCCTCAACGCCATGCAGGACGCAGTCAAAATCCCCGTTACCGTCAAACACCGAATCGGTGTCGACCGCCAGACCGATTATCAGGTGGTGGCCGATTTCGTCGGCACACTACGTGACAAAACCGCCTGCCGCACTTTTATCGTCCACGCCCGCAACGCATGGCTCGACGGCCTGTCTCCCAAAGAAAACCGCGAAGTGCCGCCGCTGAAATACGATTACGTTTACCGCCTGAAACAAGAATTTCCCGATTTGGAAATCATCATCAACGGCGGCATCACCACCAACGGACAAATCGCCGAACATCTGCAACACGTCGACGGCGTGATGGTCGGCCGCGAGGCCTACCACAATCCGATGATTATGCGCGACTGGGACGCACTCTTTTACGGCGGCACACACGCGCCGATTGAATACGCCGACTTGGTACAACGCCTGTTCGCCTACAGTCAAGCACAAATCCGCAGCGGACGCGGCACGATTCTGCGCCACATCGTCCGCCACAGCTTAGGCCTCATGCACGGTCTCAAAGGCGCGCGCACATGGCGGCGGATGCTTTCCGACGCAACGCTGCTCAAAGACAACGACGGCACGCTGATTCTCGACGCGTGGAAAGAAGTGGAACGGGCAAACCGTTTCGGCGACAGCGTTTAAATTTAACGTTTCACCTTGCCGTACATGTACCGCAGGATGGAAAAAGGCCGTCTGAAAAAGTTCATATTCCCGAATCAAAACGAAAGGCCGTCTGAAAATTTTCAGACGGCCTTTCGACCATATTGCTAAAACTTCTGCAAACTCATATTGACCTGAAAATCCATTTTTCTTATTCCTGCCGCGTCCGACCGACACGGATTCCAGTTTCTGCCGGTTCAGCCAAACCGCGGTCTGCACAGTCTCAAATCCATGTAGGGTGTGCACTTGCTGCCCACGCAATTTCCTACACACATTTCCGTTCTTTCCAATAAATACGCCGTCTGAAAATCCGATTTTTCAGACGGCCTTTTCCCCAAAAAATCCGCTACAATCGTCCAACCCGAAACTTAAAAACAAGGAGAAACCATGCTGCACCGACCGATTCCGAAAATTTTCCTGTTCGTCCCGGCCACGCGGACGGAACGTATTGCCAAGGCTTTTGCCTGCGGCGCGGACGAAGTCATCGTCGATTGGGAAGACACGGTTGCGCCCGAGGACAAGGCGGCGGCGCGTGCGGCGACGGCGGATTATTGCAGCCGCGACGATACGCCCGAAGTGTGGGTACGGATTAACGGGGCGCACAGTCCGTTTCATGCCGAAGATGTGGCGGCGGTAAAGGGGATCGGCAAAATCAAAGGCTTGGTACTCGCCAAAACCGTTCGCGCCGAAGAAGTTTCTGCACTTTACCGCGCTTGCGGCTTGCCGGTGATGGCCGGCATCGAGTCGGCGCAAGGCATGGCCGACATCGCGCAACTGGCGCGTTCAGACGGCCTGTTTGCCCTGACCTACGGCTGCTTGGATTTGGCCAATGATTTGGGCGTCACCTTCGGCACGGCGGCGGCGCAAACGGTGTTCGACCGTCTGCGCACCGATATGCTGCTCCACAGCCGGATCAACGGCCTGCACGCGCCGATTGAAACCACTTTACCCGATTTCAACGACGACGAAGCCAACCGCCGCGCCGCGGAATACTGGCGCGACATGGGATTCGGCGGCGTGTTGTGCATCCATCCGAAACAGGTTGCCGCGGTCAAAACCGCGTTGAGGCCGTCTGAAAACGAAATTGCCTTTGCACGCAAAGTATTGGAGGAAGCAGAACGAAGCGGCGAAGCGGTGTTCCAGGTGGACGGGCAGATGGTTGATGCGCCGGTTATTGAGCGGGCAAAATGGATTTTGCGTCAAAGTTAAATATTCAGACGGCCTGAGATTTTTATTAAGGCCGTCTGAAATCATTTTTGGTTATCAGCCGCCAAATCTCTAAATTTTTCAGACATGCGTACGGTTTGCCGGGGCGGCTTACCGTACCTATACTCCGCTACGTTCCGTGCAGCATACTGACGCGGGTAACGACGAATCCGGATTTCTTGGTTTCAGTTGGATTGTGCAAAGGCCGGGCCGTCTGAAAGTATGGTCTTAACGTATTTTCACGCCTGCATTTTTCCCGCCGCGCAGCAGGCCGCGAAAGTTTAATTAGGTAATTTCCCCCCGGCAACGGCGCATTCGGCCGCGCATTCCGTGCTAAAATCGCTCCGTTTGCATGGCGCAACGCCATTGCCTTGATTGATTTTTCACAGAAAATCCGCGTTTTCTGTTAAGGAAGCCACATGAACATCGATAACCTTCCCCTGTCCGGCGGCAACATCGGCATCGAGCGCGAAAGCCTGCGCACCACCGCCGACGGCCGCCTTGCCGCTACCCGCCACCCCGAAGCCTTGGGCAATGTTTACACCCACCCCAACATCACCATCGATTACGGCGAAGCCCTGCTGGAACTGGTTACCGATCCGCACACCTCGCCGCAGGGCGCATACGGCCAGCTTTTGCAGCTTCATCAGTTCAGCGCGCAAAACATCGGCGGCGAAATCATGTGGGCGGCCAGTATGCCCTGCCGTCTACCCGACAATCCCGAACACATCGAAATCGGCTATTTCGGCCAAAGCAACGGTGCGAAACTGAAACGCCTTTACCGCGTCGGCCTGTCCTACCGCTACGGCCGCGCCATGCAGATGATTGCCGGCGTGCATTTCAACTATTCGCCGCCGGAAAACCTGTGGGCGGCATTGGCGGAGCAGGAAGGTGTCGAACCGACCGACGCTTGGCGCAACGAACGCTACATGGGCATGATCCGCAACATCCAACGCCACGGCTGGCTGATCTGCCACTTGTTCGGCACCGCCCACGCCTGCGACCAAAGTTTCCAGCCGGCGCAAAACGTGCTCGACCGCCAGCACGAACAGAGTTTCAACTGGAAAAACGCCACCACGCTGCGCATGAGCCAGCTCGGCTATCAAAACAAAGTCGATTTCAGCGTCAGCTTCAACCATTTGAACGAATACGTCCGCGACTTGGGCGCGGCGGTACTCACACCCGCACCGGTTTACGAATATCTGGGCTTGCGCGGCCCGGCCGGACATTACCGCCAAATCAGCACCAACATCCTGCAAATCGCCAACGAATATTACAGCGGCGCACGCCCCAAACAGCCGGTCAAAACAGGCGAACTGCCCATCAGCGCATTGAGCGCGCGCGGCATCGCCTACGTCGAGCTGCGCCTGCTCGACAACAACCCCTACGATCCTGCCGGCGTAAGCCTGGAACAAATCCACTTTTTGGAAAGTTTCATGCTCTGGTGTCTGCTCAAAGAATCGCCGGCCTTTACTACCGCCGACTACAACGAAGCCAACCACAACCGCCTGCGCACCGCCTGCATGGGCTTGAGCGAAGGCTTCAGCCTGTTTAAAAACGGCCGCAGCATCAAGGCGCAGGATTGGGCAGACCAAATCCTGCACGAAATCCTGCCGATTGCCGAAAACCTCGACCGCAGCGTCAACGGCGGCAGCTACCGTGAAGCTGTGGAAAACCAAATCCGCGCCAACCGCGGCGAAACCCTGCGCCTGCCGCAGCGCGTTCAGTCCGAATTGACGAATCAGGAATTCCTGCCGTGGGCAATGGCCTTGTCCGCCGCCCATGCGGAAATATTGAAACAGCCGCTGCCGTCTGAAATCCAAGCCAAGCTGGAAGCGCAAAG
Source organism: Neisseria sp. CCUG12390 (assembly GCF_047837985.1). Taxonomy (GTDB): domain Bacteria; phylum Pseudomonadota; class Gammaproteobacteria; order Burkholderiales; family Neisseriaceae; genus Neisseria. The sequence continues at coordinate 657,097 of NZ_CP181244.1, read as the reverse complement.
CGCGCAGTCGCTGCAGGACTTTGCCGAAATCGAAGCCAAAGCCGCCGCCGAAATCCCGTTTGACGACTATCTGGCGGACTATTTCAATCCGCTGCACGAATGTTTGGCGAAACTGGCGGTGTAACCGTCATGTATCAAAAGCCATGCCGTCTGAAAATTTCAGACGGCATGGCTTTTATTGATTAGAACAAAACGGATTTTGCGGATAAGCTTTTACACATTGCTTATGCCAACCCATTCCTCTACCCTTTTACGCGGATTTTCCATAAACATATTCATGGTTCTGAATATTTCCGTATCCTCGTAAGCAGTCTGCCGGATACCTGTGCGGGAAAATTCCCAGATCAATGCGTCAGGATAAGCCGATAAAATCGGCGAGTGGGTAACAATCACAAACTGCGCACCCTGTTCGGCCAATTCATGCAGCCTTGCCAACACTTCCAACTGCCGTTTAGGTGAGAGCGCGGATTCCAATTCGTCCAACAAATACAGTCCTCGCCCTTCAAAGCGGTGATGCACAATACTTAAAAACGATTCGCCGTGCGACTGCTTATGCAGCGAACGGCCGCCATACAGAGGATGATTGTCCAATTGGATACTGTCGGCGTAAGTCGCAGTATTGTAGAAACTTTCCGCCCGCAGAAAAAAGCCGCTTTTTGGCCGTGCATATTTGGCAACACGCAGATAACCGCTCAAATCGCTGTGGGTATCGTTGCTGGAAAAATGAAAATTGCGCGTTCCGCCCTCGGCATTGAAACCCAAATTGACGGCCAATGCCTCGAGCAAAGTCGATTTGCCGCTGCCGTTTTCCCCGACAAAATAAGTGATTTTGGGATGAAATGCCAACGCGTCCATCTGCGCCAATGCCCGAACCGCAGGCAGATTAAACGGATACTGCCCCTGCGGATAAGTTTTGTCCTGCCGCAGGTACATATCCAGAAGAAAAGGTTTGTTGTCCATAGAATAAGTTTATCAGCATAGCGTGTACAAATTATAGCACCCGTCCATATCGCGGGGGCTTTGCTGCCATATGGACAATATAAAAGGCCGTCTGAAAATCCATACCGATTTTCAGACGGCCTTTGATGCGGCCAACGATTAAAACCAAACGGTTAATCCGACATCGCCATCAGGCTGGCGTTGCCGCCGGCTGCGGTGGTGTTGATGCTGCACGAAATTTCTTCAAATACCTGCAAAATGTCCAAGCCGTTTTCAGACGGCAGGATACGGATTAACGCGCCGTCGGTGGCAGCCAGAGCCTGTTTGCGTTCGCTCGGCAAATCTTCCAGCGCAACCGCGTGGCTGATACCGGCGTTTTCCGGCTTATCGAGAATCAGCAAATTGTCCAATTGCGCGGCTTCGGCGGCCAGCGGATGCCCGGCTTCGACGACACCTTGTACGCCGGCGGCGGCCAGTTGCGCCAGAGCGGTGAACGACTGCGTCAGACTTCCGCCGTAAATCCACACGCGTTTCGGGGCGTGCCAGCTCAAGACGTTGCGTTCGCCCGTCGGCCCCGCCAATACCGATTCGGCTTGACGCAACGTGCGGATTCGGGCTTGTCCCAAAGCGGCGGCAACCGCCATTTTGTCTTCCTGCCCCAACGGCAGACGGTGCAGCACGCTTTCCAAGCGTTTCAGCACTTCGTCGTCGGCTTGGCCGATTTTGCTCAAGGTCGGCGCAATCCATTGTTTTAGACGGCTTAGGCGTTGCAGGTAAAACGGGCCGCCCGCTTTCGGGCCTGTACCCGACAAGCCGTGACCGCCGAAAGGCTGCACGCCGACCACTGCGCCGACGATGTTGCGGTTGATGTAAACGTTGCCCGCTTCGATACGGTCGCGGATGTGTTCCACCGTCGCGTCGATGCGGCTGTGCACGCCGTGGGTCAGCGCGTAGCCTTTGCTGTTGATTTGGTCGATCAGGCTGTCGAGTTCGTCGGCACGGTAGCGCACGACGTGCAGTACGGGGCCGAACACTTCGCGCTGCAATTCGTTTAAGTTGTTCAATTCAAACAGAATCGGTGCGACAAAAGTCGATTGCGCTTCATCGATGCCGTCTGAAATTTTGATTTCGTGGAACGATTTGGCCACGCCCTTCATTTTACCGATGTGCGCCAGCAGGTTGGCTTGCGCCTCCGCGTCAATCACGGGGCCGACATCGGTATTCAGCAAACGCGGATTGCCGACCGTCAATTCGTTCATCGCACCCTTAATCATGCCCACCATATGCTCGGCCACGTCTTCCTGCACGCACAAAATGCGCAAGGCCGAACAGCGTTGGCCTGCCGAATCGAAGGCCGAATTCAAGACGTCGGCGCAAACCTGCTCGGCCAGAGCGGTCGAGTCGACAATCATGGCGTTTTGGCCGCCCGTTTCGGCAATCAAAACCGGATTGTCGCTGCGTTTGGCCAGCGTTTGGTTGATTAAACGCGCCACTTCGGTCGAACCGGTGAAAATCACGCCGCTGATGCGGGTATCCTGCGTCAAGGCCGCACCGACTTCGCCCGCACCCAAGACCAACTGCAAGGCTTCAGACGGCACGCCGGCCTGGTGCATCAACGATACGGCATAGCAGGCAATCAGGCTGGTCTGCTCAGCAGGTTTGGCGACGACGGTATTGCCGGCAGCCAAAGCCGCCGCCACTTCGCCGGTGAAAATCGCCAGCGGGAAATTCCACGGGCTGATGGCGACAACCGTACCCACGCCCTGCGTGCCTTGCGGCAGCGTCTGCTCGGCTTCGTCGGCGTAGTAACGGCAGAAATCGACCGCCTCGCGCACTTCGGCAATCGCGTTTTGCAGCGTTTTACCGGCTTCGCGCACAGCCAGCATCATCAGCGCAGGCGTGTGCTGCTCCAACAAATCGGCAAAACGGCGCAAGCAGGCGGCGCGTTCGGCGGCAGGCGTTGCGCCCCAAGTGGCTTGCGCGGCCACCGCGGCGGTAACGGCTTCTTGCGCCAGCGCAGCATCGGCAAAGGAAACCGTACCGACAATATCGCTGTGGTCGGCCGGATTTTTCACGGCTTGCGGCGGATTCACTTCGCGCAACCTGCCGTTGACAATCGAAGCCGTCTGAAAACTTTGCGCGGCGGCTTGGTTGAGTTTTTCCTGCAACTGCTGCAACACGTTTTCATTGCTCAAATCCACGCCTTGCGAATTCAGACGGCCTTTGCCGTACAAATCGCGCGGCAGCGGCAAGGCGGCGTGCAGATGGATGCCTTCTTCGGCAATGGTGTCGAACGGGCTGCGGATCAGCTCGTCAATGCTGATTTTTTCGTCGACGATTTGGTTCACAAACGACGAGTTCGCGCCGTTTTCCAGCAGACGGCGCACCAGATACGCCAGCAGCGTTTCGTGCGTACCGACGGGCGCGTAAATGCGCACGCGACGACCCAGGTTTTGTGCACCGACCACTTGGTCGTACAGCGTTTCGCCCATGCCGTGCAGACATTGGTGTTCAAAGTCTTTGCCTTTGCCCATCTGGTAAATCGCCGCCAGCGTGTAGGCGTTGTGCGTGGCGAACTGCGGGAACACCGCGTCTTGCGCGTCCAACAGTTTGCGCGCGCAGGCCAGATAGGAAATGTCGGTATGCACTTTGCGCGTGTACAGCGGATAGCCGCTCATACCGTCCACCTGCGCCCATTTGATTTCGCTGTCCCAATACGCACCTTTTACCAAACGAATCATCAGTTTCTGATTATTGCGACGCGCCAAGTCCACCAGATAATCAATCACAAACGGGCAGCGTTTTTGGTAAGCCTGAACGACGAAACCGATGCCGTTGTAACCCGCTAAATCAGGGTCGGACACCAAGGCTTCCATCAAATCCAGCGACAATTCCAAGCGGTTGGCTTCTTCTGCATCGATGTTCAGGCCGATATTGTATTGTTTCGCCAGTAAAAACAGTTCTTTCAATTTCGGCAGCAATTCGCTCATCACGCGCTCGTGTTGGGCGCGGGCATAGCGCGGATGGATGGCGGAAAGTTTGACCGAAATACCGTTGCCCTCATACACGCCCTGTCCCGCCGCATCTTTGCCGATGGCGTGAATCGCGGTGACGTAGTCGTTGTAATAGCGGTCGGCATCGGATTGGGTAAACGCCGCTTCGCCCAGCATATCAAACGAGAAACGGTAGCCCAGTTTTTCGCGTTCTTTACCGTTTTGCAGGGCTTCTTCGATGGTCTGACCGGTAACGAACTGCTTGCCCAGCATCCGCATCGCATAGTCCACGCCCTTACGGATCAGCGGCGCACCGCCTTTGTTCAACACGTTTTTCAGACTGCCTGAAAGCGACTCGCTGCTCGGCGTATGCGTCAGCTTGCCGGTCACCAGCAATCCCCAAGCCGCCGCGTTCACGAACAGGCTCGGGCTGTTGTTCAGATGGCTTTTCCAATCGCCGTCTGAAAGTTTGTCGGCAATCAGCTTGTTGCGCGTGGCATTGTCGGGAATCCGCAGCAGTGCTTCAGCCAAACACATCAAGGCCACACCCTCCTCGCTCGACAGCGAAAACTCGTGCATCAGCGCGTCCACCCCGCTGGCTTTGGTACGGCTCGCTCGCACCTGCGTTACCAAACGGCGCGCCAGCTCGGTAGCGGCTTGACGCTCCTCCGCCGTCATCTGCGCCTGTTGCAGCATATCTTCGACCGCTTCGATTTCATCGCGGCGGTAGGCATCGGTAACCGCTTGACGCAACGGGGATTGCTGAGTGTGGGCAAATCGGAACATTTCTTTTCTCCTGAAAAACAGACATCAATTTATCAATTATAAAGACCACGGCATACCGCCGCCACACTTTCCGTCATCACAGTAAAAAATAGTTCCGCATAAAAAATACACCCTCCAACCGTCTTGAGTGCAAAAATTCAGACGGCCTGTCTCCCCGAAACAAAAAAGCGGCAGGCCGTCTGAAACCGCCTGCCGCTTTAGCATTTCAACCCATTATCAGAAACGGGCGCACTGATCTTCTTTGTTACCTTTTACTTTATTGCCGCTGCCTTCGAGCTTGCCTGCATTATTTTTGCATTGCAAATTGCCGTCAACGGTGTTGCCCTTCACAACGGCACCGGCTTTGTTGTCGAACAACTGGATGTCGCCGTTGACACGGTTGGCATTCACATCCACCGCACCCGATGATTCTTTCACTTGGATATTGCCGTCGACCTTGCTCTTGGTTACAGTCAACCCGGCAGCCTTATCAGCCTGAATATCACCTTTCACATCCACATTCGCAGCTGCCAACTTACCGCCCTGCTCCACTTTCACATTACCGTCGACCTTCGTACCGTCAAGGCTGCATGTTTGATTCTGCTTTACAATCACGTTTCCATCTACTGAAATTTTACCCAACATACTGCCGCATTCACGGTCATTCGCATAAGCAGCACTGCTGAACGCCAAAACCGCAAGCGGTAACGCAGCCAATTTAAACAGTTTTTTCATTTTGATTTCTCCGTAAAAAATACTAAAGGTAACAAACAAAAATACTTCCAAGCTGCCTCAACGGATACTTGCGACAACTTATCACTTAGACTATGTCAAACGTCTGCGGTTCCTTGATGCCTGTAATAGAAAATTAATTTCTATCAAGATGTATAAAAAATGCCGTCTGAAAAGTCGGCTTCAACGCCAATATTTCAGTATAAAAGTCGTCCAAAGGCGGCTGAGGCACAGGGGCATAAATTCATCAAAGAATTGGATGTTTTAACACACAGCCGCCCGAAGGCGGCTGATTCAGACGATCCATATTTCATAGGTTGAGTTGAAGTTTCAACACACAGCCGCCCAAAGGCGGCTGACAGGCGACCATGTTCTATCATCTGTAACATGAGGTTTCAACACACAGCCGCCCGAAGGCGGCTGACGCGAAAACTATCTGGAAAACGGGTGTAAGAAATAACCGGGTTGTTTACACAACAGGTTGAGAAAAATAATCCTCCAAAGTCTCAAAAGGCGTCCTGCCTTTCAAGCTGCCGTGCGGCTTGACCGTATTGTAGAAATTCACAAAGCGGCACAATTCCCTGCGCCGGTGTTGCGCATCGTCAAATGTCTGCTTATCGTGCCACATCTCCATCAGCGTCCGAATCACCCGTTCCGCTTTGCCGTTGGTCTGCGGACGCGCAATACGGGTAAACTTCTGCACGATGTTGTTGCGGCAGCAGGCAGCGCCAAACGGGTGGGATGCATTGCCTTTGTATTCCACTCCGTTATCCGAGTATGCGCATTCGACGGTGTACGGGCAGCAGTCAATCACATCCCTCAACAGAAACTTGGCGGCACTGGCAGCCGTACGGTCGGGCAAGATGGCTGCGTACAGTTCGCGGGAGTAGTCGTCGATGGCGACAAACAGGTATTCGAACGGGTCGGCAACGCTTTGGTTTTTCAGCCGCGGCAACCGTTTGGTATCGAAATGCACCATTTCGCCGGGATAGGATTTGTTGTAGCGTTTAGCCTGTTTTTTGAGCTTTTCTTCGATGGCTTTTTCAACCTTAGCCAAACGTTTCATCCCGTATTTTGCTTGTTTGAACCGGTTGTTGGTACTGTTTTGCGGTGTGAGCAGCTGCAGCCGTGCGGCTTTGAGGATACGGTAGATGGTTACTCTGCTGACTTGGTATTGCCGGGCAAGTGAAGTAACGGTAATTTTATCCTGTGTATAGGCGCGCCAAACGGCTTGACGTTGGTGCGGTGTAAGTCGGGTATTTTTGTGGATGTTCATGGCAGTATTGTCTTTCAAATACTGTAAACAACGCTAGCTTTTCTTACAACGGGTATTTGCAATGTTTCAACACACAGCCGCCCGAAGGCGGCTGAGTTTCGTCAATTTGTTTCCGCGCATGAGATTCCGGTTTCAACACACAGCCGCCCGAAGGCGGCTGAGACAGTTGCATACCAAATTTGCGCGGCAATCTTGGTTTCAACACACAGCCGCCCGAAGGCGGCTGAGCTTCATACAGCGGGCAGCCGAACGCCAAGCAGCTGTTTCAACACACAGCCGCCCGAAGGCGGCTGAGGCTCAGGGCAAAGAGCGCAACCGCGGTATCGAGTTTCAACACACAGCCGCCCGAAGGCGGCTGAGCCCAGCAGCAAGGGCGGTTTCTTTCATACAACAGTTTCAACACACAGCCGCCCGAAGGCGGCTGATAATCACATCGCGCTTAATATCTTCTTCTTCGCTGTTTCAACACACAGCCGCCCGAAGGCGGCTGACTGAATTTGGTGTGATTTGGGAATTTTGACGATGGTTTCAACACACAGCCGCCCGAAGGCGGCTGATTTGGTGACAAGACAAATCGACTTGCTGCGCTACGTTTCAACACACAGCCGCCCGAAGGCGGCTGACCCATGCTTATCAGCCAATTTAGCCGCGTTCACATTGTTTCAACACACAGCCGCCCGAAGGCGGCTGACAACAGAATCAGACTGACCGCCAGTAGAAAACTCAGTTTCAACACACAGCCGCCCGAAGGCGGCTGAAGCCCCTCTCGAAAGCCTTGTCCCACCAGCCTTAAAAAGCCCGATTTCGCCAACGCCCCCGAAAAAGGCAGGGAGCAAGTATAACACAGCCGATAACCGTTATACCTGTTTTCCCAAATTCCTAATTGTTAAAGAAAAATTTCCCGTCGCCAACCTCACGGGGATTTCATGAGAACCGCAGGTCAGCGATTCACACGATCAGCGTATCCTGAAACACGTCCACCGCCGGTTTCGCGCCGTGGTGTTCCACCTTGCGCCGCCATTTGCTGCCCAGATGGTAGAAGCGCAGGCTGTCGGTTTCCGGGTTGTAAGTATCCAGCAGTTTCGCTTTCAGCACCACCCACTGATCAGGCGCGATGTCGCACTCGAATACCGAAAACTGCACGCGCACGCCGTAGTCCAAACAATGCTTGGCAATGCGCCGCAACCGCGCCTGCCCTTCCGCGTCTTCCAGCGAAATATCATAAGTAATCAACATCAGCACAATGTTTCCCCTATTTTTCAGACAGGCATTGCAGGCCGTCTGAAACGCTTATAACCAATTTTCAGACGGCCTCAAAGGCTACCTGAAAGGCCGTCTGAAAATGCCTGTCTGAAAAAATCAACGCATCAAAAACGGCGGATATTCCGCCAAATCCCCGCGCAGATGCCGCGCCAGCAGCATCGCCTGCACATGCGGCAGCAGCCCCACCGGCACTTCCTCCTGCAAAAACGGATGCACCACCGTCTCCTGCTTTTTCGCCTGCAACGCCTGAAACAGCAGCTTGCGCGTCTCCGGCTTCATATTCACCGCGCCGCCCGCCTCCGCCACAAAATCCTGCGGCTTCACCTGCCCGCGGTTAATCAGCGAGAGCACCAGCCTGTCCACCCACCACGCGCGGAATTCCTCCAACATATCCTGCGCCAAACTGTCGCGTCCCGGCCTGTCCGCATGCAGAAAACCCACCTGCGGATCCAGCCCCACGCCCTGCAACGCGCCGCTGATGTCCTTGCCCAACACACTGTATAAAAACGACAACAGCGCATTCACCCCGTCGCGCGGCGGACGGCGGTTTCGCCCGTCAAACACAAAACCGCTTTTTCCGCTCACCAAATGCCCGAACACCCCGAAATAACGCGCCGCCGCATCGCCTTCAATCCCGCGCACCACATCCAGACTCTCCGCCCGCTTCAACTGCTGCAAACTGAAATTCAGCGCCACCACCGCCGCCTGAATCTCCGCATTCTCCCCGTGATTGCGGATTTGCCGCTGCAACACCCGCTTGCTTGCCTGAATTTTCGCCGCAATCATATTGCGCGCAATCGGCACCGGATTTTGCTCCGAAACATGGTACTGCGCCCGCCGCAGCAGCACATTCCCGCCCTGCCGCCCCTGTAAACGCCCCAAAAACCGCCCGTTTTCGGTAAAAAACGCCAGATTCACCCCGTTTTCCCCGCAAAACCCCATCAAAAACGGCGACACCAACACATTGCCGAAACAGAAAATATGCCCGATAGAATGCACCGGCAACTGCGCCACCTTCCTGCGCTCCTGCTCCACCACCAGCGTCTCCCGCTCCTTATGCAGATAACTGCCTTGGGTGGTGATATAGAGCGTGTTTTGGAGTTTGCGCATAGCTGAAGCCCTCTTGCTTTTTAATGTAGTTTTATTATTGAATCAACTGAGTATAAATACCTGTCTGAAAGATTTTAGACGATATTCTAGTAGGTTGGATTAAGCATCTAACAAAACAATTCAACATTCAGAATATTATCGTTTCAGACGGCCTTGGTCTGAAATTTCGGTATTTTATTGGTTTACACAACCTATGCTTGCTTACATCCGCCACGATGCTTAAAAATTGGGGGATTATTCACTTAAGAACTGCTCATATTCATCATGATTGAAAGGAGAAACTGAACCTATTTCAACTGTTCCTAATTGATCAATAACCTCTACATTACCTATTTCCATACTGGGTAATCCACTTAAAAAGTTCCCATATAAATAAACAAGCACATCCGTTGTATATGGTACCTCTATCGTTTTTTCATCCACACCAAGGGCTACATCTTCTTTATCAATTGAATCCCAAATAAAAAAGTTAAAATGTGCCGTCACTTCACAATAAACCTTGCACTTAACACTAAGTGTAATACCATCTGAATTGGAGTTAACTAAATATACTTGTACATCATCATTAATACTATTTTTAAATATTTCAACCTCTATTAAATCAATAGAAGAATAATCAACATAATAATTATATGCCGAATCAGCATAAACATCAGGAACATCTAAATACTGTTCAATTGAAGAATAAATTCTCTTATAAATTTCACTATTAGAATAATTTAATAAATCCTTCCTAATTTCATTAATAATACAACTTAAAGCCTCATTAGTTTGAGTATTAAGTATTTCTATTGCTCCCGCTAAATCATCAATAACATCAACATTGTCTTTACCTTCAGCAAAGTACCCCCAATCTTTATCTGAACTAACAGCTAATATCTTCTTATCATTTTCATTGGCCCATGCTTCTAATGATAATAAAGAAATAGCATCAGGAAATTCATTTTTCTTTATACCAACATCCTTAAATGGTGCAGAGTTAGAAAAATATAAATTTATCAACGTCCCCATGTCACAATATTGCTGTGACTCAATAATATTAACATTACATTTTGTTACAAAATCAGTTAATTGAGCATCTGATATGCTTCCATCCTTCAAGTTCATGCCCAGTGATAATACAATTTTATCTATATCGTTATCACAACAATTTAGATAATTGGAAGCATCTTTTAAAGCCAAACCAACTTTATTCCTTGTCTCCATTTCCTTTTTATGCAAATGAGATTTTAGTTCTAAAAAAACAATGTCACTTAAAATTAAATCTATTGGCTTATCGCTAAATTGATCTAACTCAGCCAACAGACCCTTATTGAGTTTTAATCCATGTTTTTCAAAGATTGAAGTATCAATTGTTAAGGCAGCATAGTGCTTATTAGATCCCCTCACAACTTTTTTCCTTTACTTATAGAAAATAATAACCTAGAAATCCCCAAACAACCCCGCCACATACCCTTTCGACTTATCCCTTTCCAACAACTGCGGCTGACAAATCTCCACCAGCGAACAGGCTTTGCAGCGTTTGCCGTATTCGGGCGGCGGGGTGGTGCCGCTGTCCAGCAGTTCGCGTACCTTGCGGATAACTTCTAGTGTCTGCGCCCTGAGGCCGTCTGAAAACGCCACGGGCACGCGGTGGCGGGTCTGCATATACCACAGCGCGCCTTCGCCGACGGTCTGCCCCGTCATTTCCTCCAAACACATCGCCTGCGCGCAAAGCTGGATTTCGTCGAACGGCTCGGGCTTGGGCTTGCCGCGCTTGTATTCCACGGGTTTCAGACGGCCTGTCCGAATATCGTGTTCGACCATATCGAGTATGCCGCTCAGCCCCAGTTTTTCCGCCGCAACATGCACGCTGCGCTCAAAGCGGATGCCCCTGCGCGTTTCCGGCTCGCCCGAATCCACCCGCTCATGCAACGCCTTGCCCTGCGCGGTGAGAAAATTCTCCGCCCACGCCTGTTCGTTGTGAATCAACGCACATTGGCGCGGACAGAAGGCGTAGTGTTGCAGGGCAGAAAGGGAAACCGTCCGTATATCGTGTTTCCCTTCATTTGCAGGCGGTCGGATTTGCTCGGTATTCTGCAAATCGGCGTCCATTAAACATCAGCCTAATTTGCGGTGCAGTTTGGTTACACCCAAATCTTGCTCGTTGACGCTGACGGTGTAGTCGTCGAAGCTGCGGCTCACTTCCACATAGTCTTTTTTAGCAACCTGAATGCGTTTGAACAGGCTGTCGGCCGGAGCGTCGCCCAGGCTGTTGCTGTGTTCGAAGACATACAAACCGCGGGCGTTCATTTGTCCGCGTGCGGCGGAATGGTCGTGGTCGAACATGTTGATTAGGGCCTGCCAGAACAATTCCAAATCTGCGTCGGAAAAGCCGGTCTGTTTGGCAAAGTGGGCGGAAACGAAGCCGTGGCAGCGGTATAGGCCGTAGGGGACGGTGAATTTGCGTCCCATGGTGCGATTGTCGCCGGTTTCGCTGGCGTCTTTTTCATTGGTTACCGCCATACGGGTGATGGAGTGTTCCAATGTGATAATCGGGTCGATAGAGCGAGAGAAGGTAAGCTGCACGGGGCCGCGTACTTGTCCTGCATTTTTGCCGGTGGTCATGACTGCGCCGAAGGTACGCACGTCGTAATAGCGGCTGCACATGTATTGGCGGGCGTGTAAGAAATAACCGGGTTGTTTACACAACAGGTTGAGAAAAATAATCCTCCAAAGTCTCAAAAGGCGTCCTGCCTTTCAAGCTGCCGTGCGGCTTGACCGTATTGTAGAAATTCACAAAGCGGCACAATTCCCTGCGCCGGTGTTGCGCATCGTCAAATGTCTGCTTATCGTGCCACATCTCCATCAGCGTCCGAATCACCCGTTCCGCTTTGCCGTTGGTCTGCGGACGCGCAATACGGGTAAACTTCTGCACGATGTTGTTGCGGCAGCAGGCAGCGCCAAACGGGTGGGATGCATTGCCTTTGTATTCCACTCCGTTATCCGAGTATGCGCATTCGACGGTGTACGGGCAGCAGTCAATCACATCCCTCAACAGAAACTTGGCGGCACTGGCAGCCGTACGGTCGGGCAAGATGGCTGCGTACAGTTCGCGGGAGTAGTCGTCGATGGCGACAAACAGGTATTCGAACGGGTCGGCAACGCTTTGGTTTTTCAGCCGCGGCAACCGTTTGGTATCGAAATGCACCATTTCGCCGGGATAGGATTTGTTGTAGCGTTTAGCCTGTTTTTTGAGCTTTTCTTCGATGGCTTTTTCAACCTTAGCCAAACGTTTCATCCCGTATTTTGCTTGTTTGAACCGGTTGTTGGTACTGTTTTGCGGTGTGAGCAGCTGCAGCCGTGCGGCTTTGAGGATACGGTAGATGGTTACTCTGCTGACTTGGTATTGCCGGGCAAGTGAAGTAACGGTAATTTTATCCTGTGTATAGGCGCGCCAAACGGCTTGACGTTGGTGCGGTGTAAGTCGGGTATTTTTGTGGATGTTCATGGCAGTATTGTCTTTCAAATACTGTAAACAACGCTAGCTTTTCTTACACCTTAGTATTTTTCAGACGGCCTGCACGAATTGTGCGGTTGAGGTAGGTTTTAATCAGCGCGGCGCGCCCGTAGGTGATTTTTTGCTCCGCTTTGTTGCGGCGTAATGCCGTCTGAAGCAGGCTGACGGGCAGCGGACGGTTGTTTAATGCCGCCAGCGTGGTTTGGGCGATTAAATCGGGCGGCAGGTTTTCCATTTTGCCGTCCAAAACCAAATTGCCCAGCAGACGCGGCAGCGGCATAAATTCCGGATACGGCGATTTTTCGCCGCGCACCATTTTCAAATCGTCATACCATCTGGCAAGGTTCTCCGACAATTCGGCAACGGTGGTTTCGTGCCAAAAGCGCACCACAATCCGCGCCGAATTGGGCGACAAGCCCAAAAGATAGAATTTATCTTTGGCGTTCGGCTCTTTATATTGACCGTTGTATAAACTGCTATAAAGCGACTTCACTTCGCCGATATGGGCATCGGGATTGTCTTTACTGCCGTTGAGCATAATCGGCAAACGGGTTTCCAGCGGTGTCGGCTTTTCGCTCCAGCATACGGCGGTAACATCGCCGATACGCAGGCGGTTGTCGCCGGAAAGCAATGTATTGAGTGCGGTGGTGTATTCGAACATTGCCTGTTCACCCACGGGGAAGATAAAGCCTTGCTCTTTGCCGTAAGACTCAAAGGCGGCGAGATTGACCGAAGTAAACGGCGACGGTTTGGCATTAACGCCTTTTACCGCATTATGCAAACGGGCAATCGGGGCTTTTTCACCCGTTACCAGGCAAATGCCTTTTGTTATGCCGTCTGAAACGGATTCTTTGCTTTGCGCCAAATAATTTTGCAGGGCTTGAGATTGGCAAACCAATGCGGCAGATTCGTCCACCAAGCGGAAACTCAAGTTGCAGCCTTTGATTTTGCTGCATTCCGCCCAGTTGTCATGCTGCATGACTTTGGCTTTTTCATCAGGCAAGGCCAAAAACGCGGCGACTGCTGCGATGCCTTCATCGTCGGACAAGGTTTGTTTCAGCTCATTTACTTTGGCGGTAAAACTTTGGTGCTGGTTATCGGCTTGCTCCTGCTCTTTTTCACCCGCATAGGCAAGCACATAGCCATAATGATCCCAAAGTATATTGCTGACTTCGTATGATTTTTTTCCGCTCCGCCCCAAGCCTTTCGGCACTAAAAAAGTGCGGGCGATTTTTTTCTTGTTTTGCAATTCGCGCGTGTCTTCAAGGGCGATAAATTTGCCCTGCTTGTCAATCACGATAACAAAGGGAATTTCTTTGTATTCGAATCCTTCGGGGGCAACGTCGCCGCCAGAAGCGGCTTTACGCCGATAGTATTCGGTCAGTGCGTGCAGAATCATCGTTTCACCTCGTCGCTGTTGGCAGGCGGCACGATAATCACGCCATTTTCGGCTTTGCAGTGGTAAAACATCGGCTCGGCGTTGTTGGAATCGCGCGGGGCAGATTTGCTGTAATCCATGTCGTAGAGCATAAAGCCGAAATCTTGCGTGATGTCTTCCCGCGGCAAACCATCTTCCGCTTTTTCCAATAATCTGAAACTGCACGGAAATTCTCGGCATCCCAGATAAGGCTGATGGAAATATTGCCCCTTGCCGGCGCGGCGTTTGAACATTTCGACGAACTTGGTGTAGTTGTCGTCTGCGCCTGCTTCATCCGTCATTTCAAAATCGGCGTAAATGCGGTAAGCCACATCGCGCAGCAGCATGGAGGCACGCTGTTGGCGGTTGTCCTCAATATAAAGCGATTGACTGCGTTCGCTCATCTTGCTGCCGACTTCATTACGGCGAATATTGACCCATTGAATCGGCTTTAAAATCTCAATCTTTTTCACCCGCCAGCGAATCGCGGGCTTCCACAATATCGCCATCAGAATATTTCGCGCGGCAGACGGTGTGATAACGGGGTAACTGACCCGCTCTACTTTCAACTCGGGGCGGGTGAAGCAAGCCAAATCACCGCTGATTTCTAAGATAAAACTCATTTATCCTCCCTCAATCGTTCTTCAAAAAACCATATTTTCAGACGGCATATCGTCGTCAAAATCCGCTCCCGTTACATCGCGGTAATAACCCGAATCCAGCACTAGCAGACCCGCCCGTGGAAATACCGCTTTTTCGGGCAGTTTTTTCAACTCGTGTTCATAAACGGTAATGGTGTAACGTTGCAGTTTTCTGTACACCCATTTGTATTTGAGCGGATCGCTTTCCAAATAAGTAAACCAACTCTCAAACGGTTCAGGTAAAGGCGGCGTATCGGTTTGCCCGTAATGTTCGTCTGGCGGACTCGGGTAGCGGTATTTTGCCAACTCGCTTTGCCATGACTCAGGCGGCACACCGACTAAATATTTTTCAAAAAAATCATCCAATTCCGTTGCTGCAACCGCTTTCGGCTCTTTGCCTTCTTCCTGCCAGGCCAGCGGCACAAACGGCACAATCAGGGCAACGCCTTGGTTGTCTATCAGGCGGAATTTTTCTGCGGCAGTACGGAATTTGATTGCCAGCGGATTTTCGGCAGTCGGTGTTTCCGCCGTCAGATATTTGCTTATGCCGTGTTTGTCCCGATCACCTTTATTGTTGAAACGCTTGAAATAGTCGCTGAATGCCGCAGGCGATAACGGATCAGTCAGTTTATCGCCCTGTATCATCTCTTCGGTAATATCCTGCCCCTGCTTCAGGCTGCCGCTGGGCGCGCCTTCTTCGGCACGGAACACCACCACTTCGCCCAATCCGGGCAATTTTCCTTCGCGGTTACAACGCCCTGCCGCTTGGGCAATGCTGTCCAAACCCGCCATGGCGCGATACACCACAGGGAAATCCAAATCCACGCCCGCTTCGATTAATTGCGTGCTGACCACCCAAAGCGGTTTAGCCAACCCGCCGTTGCGGTAAAGCCGCAGATAACGGCGAACCAGCGCAATCGTTTCTGCGCGGTGAGCGGCGCACATATTGGCGGACAAATGCAGCTTGATGCCGTCTGAAGGCAGGGCGGCAAACAGTTTGCGGGCATGTTTGCGGGTATTGACCACCGCCAATACGCAATCGCGTTCAGCGATTTCATCGGCAATCTGTTGCCAGCTTTGTTTCGGCGCGTCTTTTAAGGGGAGTTTGATGTTTACACGGCGGAATTTTTCGGCGAGTGCGGTTTTGTCGGCAACGATTTCGTGTACGTCGGGCAAACCTTCGAGCAAAGTCCGCCCGAAAGCATCCGTATCTCTACCTAATTCGGGCTGGGTAGCGGTACAGAGCACAAAAGTCACGCCGTAATCGCATGCCAATACACGCATCATGTCGGTAATCGGCTTTTGAAATTCGCGGGGGATTTGTTGGGCTTCGTCTAAGATAATCACGCTGTCGGCGATATTGTGGATTTTACGGCAGCGGCTGGTTTTGGCAGCAAACAGGCTTTCAAAAAGCTGCACGTTGGTGGTGACAATCAACGGCGCATCCCAATTTTCCGTCGCCAGGCGTGTTTTCGCCGTTTCCTGATTTTCGCCGACTTCCAAATTGCTATGGTGTTCCAGTACAACATCCGAACCGAGCACTTTGCGGAATACGTCGGCATTTTGTTCGATAATGCTGGTAAACGGAATGGCGTAAATAATGCGTTTTTTACCGAACTTCAGCGCGTGTTTTAAAGCAAAACCCAAACTTGCCAAGGTCTTACCGCCGCCGGTCGGCACGGTTAAACTGAACAGGTTTTTATCCGACAAGGCCGTCTGAAAACATTGCTGCAAAACCGCATTGCGTTCACGGTTCAGCGGAGAATCTTTGGCTTTTTGCGCCAAGTTTTCCATATAACGTTCATAACGCGTATGCAGCTCCCCTAAATCTACAAAATTCGGACGCAACCCCGCCGCTTGCGCTTCATCGGCATTGGCATAGCCGTTCATAAAGGCTTCGGTGTCTAAAAAGTCGGCATCGACCAAACAGGAAAACAGAAAACGCAGCCAAATATGCAGCTCTTCTTGAAATTTTTGTGAAAGAAATACGGGAAAATCGGCAAGCAGCTTGTCTTCGCAAAGCGCGAAAAAGTCTTCATCTAAGCCGCTTTCACGCCAGCCCCGCAAAGCATCCGCCAGCTCTTTATCCGCCGTCTGCAAACGCGCTTTCAGACTGCCCTTATCATGCCAGTCCGCCAAACCTGCGTGATGTCCGGCAATCAGATAGGCCAATATATGCCCTATCAATGGCTCCAATTGATTAACCGCATATTGTGCGCCCGCAGTAGAATGCGGAATTTTCTGAGGGTTGGTGCGTTCCACATCCTCCAAATGGACATTTTCTTTTTCAAAACCGGATTTTTCCGCAAGATAACGCTGCCACGCCTGCTGCGCCTTACCCAAATCGTGCAACAGACCTGCCGCCTTGGCATATTCGCCTCCGCGTCCACCCGCAAACCGCGCCGCCAAAACGGCGACCTGCGATAAGTGCTCCTTTAAAAGATGCAATACCCACCTGCCGGTTTTGTCTTGGCGCACGTGGGCGATATATTCTGAAATCAAAACGTTCTCCTTTCCGCTTTGCCGAGTTTTTGGCAGCCTTTATTTTGATATTCTTTCCATTGTCTTCACAACATAACTGCCGACTTAATACATTAGCGTATTAAGCAACAGGTGCACCATAAGTTCCATTTAACTAGATTAATCCTTTTTCCAATATGCCAAATAATTGTAACTGTTTATTAAGTAATTTTCATCAAAAATATTACGAATCAATAAAATATAAAATATTGACAAAAAGGCCGTCTGAAAATCCCTTTTCAAACGGCCTTTGTTACTAATCCAAATCAGTTTGCTGCGCGGTAATCGGCATCGGCTTTTTCAAATTTTTCAACCACTTCCCGGCCAGGTTCTTTACCCATCAGCGATACAATATAAACCGTCAGCCAACAGGCGATAAAGCCGGGAACGATTTCGTACATGGTCGCCATGCCTGCGGCTTTGAGCGCAGGGTTCGCCCATTCCGCCCATGCCACGCACACCAGTGCACCGGCAATCATGCCCCACAATGCGCCGTTGGCGGTCATGCGTTTCCAGAATACCGAC